>CAYVTA010000137.1:0-4552 GCA_964454355.1 uncultured Eubacteriales bacterium
GTAACCATGCAGGAAAAGGGCGTTTCAAAGCTCTTGCAGCTAAAAACTGCTCAAATGGCTCAGGATATGGGACTTGAATAACCACACTAAAGGAGAAAATATATATGGCAGGATTATTTAAAAAGTTTAATTTCGGACTTAAGAAAACAAGAAATAAAATGGCAGGCGCAATCGATGAAATGCTTGATTCCTTTGATACCTTTGAGGATGACCTTTTCGTTGAGCTTGAGGAAATTCTCGTTATGAGTGATGTTGGTGTTCAGACTGCTGTTGAAATCACTCAAGAGCTTCGTGACAGAGTAAAAAAAGAAAAGCTTAAATCTACAAAGCAGGTTAAATCTGAGATTAAAAATATCGTTGCTGAAATGCTTGACGGCGGCGAAGATATGGGACTTATTACCCAGCCTTCCGTAATTCTTGTAATAGGTGTAAACGGTGTTGGCAAAACTACTACTATCGGTAAAATGGCAGCTATGTATAAAGCTCAGGGGAAAAAGGTAATTATGGGTGCAGCGGACACATTCCGTGCAGCTGCAATCGACCAGCTTGATATTTGGGCAGAACGTGCTGATGTTGAAATTATAAAGCATCATGAAGGTGCTGACCCTGCTGCTGTTATTTTTGATACCATTCAGGCAGGTAAAGCAAGAATGGCTGACATTCTTATTTGTGACACAGCAGGAAGACTGCATAACAAGAAAAATCTTATGGAAGAGCTTAAGAAGATTTACAGAGTTATCGACCGTGAGCTTCCTTACTCCGACCGTGAGGTTCTCCTTGTTTTGGATGCAACAACCGGTCAGAATGCAGTCAGTCAGGCAAGAGAATTTATGAACGCTGCTGAAATCACAGGTATTGTTCTGACAAAGCTTGACGGTACAGCAAGAGGCGGTGTTGTGCTTGCTATTAAGAATGAACTCAAAATTCCCGTTAAGTTTATTGGCGTGGGCGAAGGTCTTGATGACTTGCAGCCCTTTAATCCCAAAATGTTTGCGGAAAGTCTCTTTGAGGAGCTCCCCGAAAGCTATAAAGAAAAGGAAGACGAGGTGTTACCCGTATATGAACAGCCGCTTGAAAAAGTCGAACTTACAGAAAGACAGGAAGCAGAAGCAGCACTGCAGGAGATTTTTGAAAACTTCATGGAAGATAGCGAAGATGACGGATACGGCGATGTATCAGACAGGGCTGACGAACGGGAAGATGCTTCCGAGGGAGAACATTCCGAAGGAGATAACAGAACAGTTCAGGGAAGCCTTCAGTCAGATGAACCGAGACAGGAGAACACAGCCTGCGAAGATGAAAAGATTGAAGAGATTACCCAGAGTACAGCTTCGACCGATAGTGGAGAAGACTCCGAAATTGATTCACTCTACGGTTCACTCGATAAATTCTATCTCTAATGCGTTTGGTAAAGGAGATATTTTATGAAATTCCTTATAGCGACACATAACATAAAAAAGCGTGATGAACTCAGCAGAATATTAAAGCCTTTAGGCATTGACGCAGTTATTGCATCAGACATCGGAATGGAAATTACCGATGCAGAGGAAACAGGTACTACTTTTGCCGAAAATGCACGCATTAAAGCTGAAAGCGGATGCAGAGAAACAAGGCTTCCATGTATTGCTGATGATTCCGGACTTTGTGTCGATGCTCTTGACGGCAGACCGGGTGTTTACTCTGCAAGATATGCAGGCGGTCATGACACTTCTTATTCTCATAAAATCGCAACACTTTTGGATGAAATGAAAGATGTGCCCGATGAAAAGCGTACAGCAAGATTTATAAGCTCTGTTTGTTGTATTTTTCCCGACGGAAGAGAGCTTTGTGTTGAGGGCAAATGCGAAGGTAAAATCGGTTTTGTTCCGGCAGGTGAAGGCGGATTCGGTTTTGACCCCATTTTCTATGTGGGTGAAAAAAGTTTTGCACAGCTTACTGCGGAAGAAAAGGATACGGTTAGCCACAGAGGTAATTCACTCAGACTACTTGCCGAAAAATTACCAGAATATTTAGATTGATATACTGAAAGGATATACTATGACAGGAAAAGAAAGAGCCGAATGGCGTGCAAAGGCAAATTCCCTTGACCCTCTGTTTCAGTTGGGAAAAGGCGGAATTTCCGATGCTTTTATTGAACAGGTTGAGGGTGCTCTCAATACTCGTGAACTTATTAAATTGAAGGTTTTACTTGAAACATCTCCAATTACAGCAAGAGAAGCGGCTGATGAAATTGCAGAGAAGACAGGTGCAGATGTGATTCAGGTTATCGGCGGTGTTATCGTTCTTTACAGATGTAATCCCGAGCTTCACAAGGATGAAAAGAAAAAAACAAAAACAAAAGCAAAAAAAATGACTCGTTTTGGTTATGAAAAACCTCAGCCTCCAAAAAAGAAGGCTATGAAGATGGCGGCTCAGCGTAAAGCTGCGGCAGCAAGAAAAGCCGCAAAATGAAAATCGGAATATATGGCGGCAGTTTTAATCCGCCTCATAAGGGTCATATAATGCTTGCTGAAGAACTCAGCCGTAAGTTGGGATTGGACAAGCTGATTGTGATTCCATCTAATATTTCACCTCAGAAAACCGATAATGGCAATATTGAGCCCGTTCATCGTATAAATATGTGCAAAAAAGCATTCACACATCCCGTTTTCACCGTTTCCGATTGTGAAATAAAAAGGGGAGGAAAGAGCTATACATTTGATACTCTGACATACATTAAAAATATGTATAAAGATGACGAGCTTTATCTTTTTATGGGGTCTGATATGCTTCTTTCTTTTCATACATGGTACAGATACGAGGATATTATGTCTATGTGTACATTGTGTGCAGTTTCAAGAGAAAATGAGGAAGTCGGAAAAGAGATGCTTCGTTATGCCGATGATACCCTTAAAAACGGAAATGTTATGATATTTGATATAACACCTTTTCCTGTAAGCTCTTCTGAAATTCGTCAAAACATTCGTATGAATATTAGCTGTAATGGTCTTTTGAACGATGAAATTATAGATTATATTAAGGAAAATAATTTATATGAAAACTGATTACGATTCTTATATTGATATATTAAAAGAGAGACTTTCTCCTTATAGACTTCACCATTCTCTTGAAGTTGCAAAGTCAGCAAGACACTTGGCGGAAAAGTACGGATATGATCCTGAAAGGGCTTATCTTGCGGGACTTCTTCACGATATCATGAAAGAGGCTGACAGAGAAGAGACTTTCGAGCTTGCAGAGAAATATTCGCTTGAAATGACAGAACTTGAAAAAGGCTCTAAGAAGCTTTGGCATGCAATGACCGGAGCTGCTTATATTGAAAATGAGATAGGTATTGACGATAAAGAAATTTTTTCTGCTGTAAGATATCATACCACAGGCAAAGCTTGTATGTCATTGGGTGAGAAAATTCTTTTTATTGCCGATTTTGTATCTTCCGACAGAAGTTATAACGGCGTTGAATCAATGCGTGAAAAATCGGAAATCAGTCTTGAAGCAGCTATGCTTGAGGGAATATCATTTACAATATCCGAGCTTGTGGAGAATGCTGTTCCCGTACACCCCGATACAATCGACGCATATAACGATATGATCATGAACTATAAACAGAAAGGACTAATATAATGGCAATTAATGATACAGCAAGAAAAATAGTAAAGATTCTTGACGAAAAAAAAGCCGAAGATATCAAGCTTATCCGAATTTCGGAATTGACAGTTCTTGCAGATTATTTTATAATAGCAAACGGTACTTCAAATACTCATGTCCGAGCACTTGCCGAAGAGGTTGAAGATGTGATGGGTAATGAGGGTGTTCTTCCAAGGAACATAGAAGGCAGATCAACAGGCTGGATACTTCTTGATTACGGCGATATTGTCGTTCATGTTTTTACTCCGGCGGACAGAGATTATTACAGCCTTGAAAGACTTTGGAAAGACGCTGATTTTGAAGATATTTCTGACATTATAACTCAGTAAGGAGATTTTTATAAATGTATTACGATTTTTCATCTGTTGAAAAAAAATGGCAGCAGAAGTGGGATGAATCAAAGGTTTTCGAAGCAACTGATGATTATTCAAAACCCAAATATTACTGTCTTGTTGAGTTCCCTTATCCCAGCGGTGCAGGTATGCACGTAGGACATATCAAGGCATACAGCGGTCTTGAGGTTGTTTCAAGAAAACGCCGTCTTCAGGGATATAATGTGCTTTTCCCTATCGGATTTGATGCATACGGACTTCCTACGGAAAACTATGCTATTAAAACAGGTATCCATCCCCGTAAGGTCACCGATACAAATATTGCAAAGTTTACAGATCAGCTCAAAAAGGTAGGCTTTTCTTTTGACTGGTCAAAGGTTATCGATACGACAGAAGAGGACTATTATAAGTGGACACAGTGGATATTCCTTAAAATGTTTGAAAAAGGTCTTGCCTTCCGTGATAAGACTCTTGTAAACTATTGCCCCTCCTGTAAGGTTGTTCTTTCAAACGAGGATTCACAGGGCGGTAAGTGTGATATTTGCCACAGTGATGTTGTTCAGAAATCAAAGGAT
>CAYVTA010000138.1:0-4502 GCA_964454355.1 uncultured Eubacteriales bacterium
GGTAAAACTACCATATAGGAATATATTTTATTTTGTGTTAAAATAAAATATATAGGTAAAAGTGCGGTTTGTATGACAACTTCCATGATTGCGACTGACAAAGGGGTGATCCTGTGGTTAAAAGATTACTGGCTTTTCTGATAGCCGTTTCCATATTGCTGTGCTTTTCGGGCTGTTCCCAGCAGGAAACAGAAGAATACTCCAATAATGGCGAAGATATGTTCTATGTCCATGAAGTAAACGGACGATTTTACCTGCAGTTTACTGATGAATTCATGGAAGACTATGGTTCGAAAATTAGCTTCGAGCCAGTAGGGTGTATTTCTGCTCCACGGTATCCCGCCTTTCGTTCTGTGGCGCAAATGCAGCAGCACATTAAAGAGGCTGATATCTCATGGAGAGATATGCTTGACATTTATAGAAAATGTGATGGCCGTGATTATTTGCAGATGTTTGATCCGGATGTACTTTACGATGTTCGTTTGCCTTTTGGCATGGAAGTGGAAAAGGTCTATTGGGAGGGAGATGGCTACACATTTAACGCTGATGGCTTTTTGAGTCCGGGCGCAAGTGTGGATTATTTTTACCATGAAGAGGCATTCAAAGTGACTTTTGACCGGGTGTATACCAATTTTTTAAGTGACGGTGACACGGTGATATCTGAAAAACAGGTCAAAAACAGAAACGCGACGGTTTATGAAATAGAAAACCAATATGATTCCAGATTCGTGGTCGTTCAGTACACCATTGAGAAAGCAGACCGGACACTGTATGTCCATGAGGAATATGATTCGGTGGAGGACTATAAAAGAAGGAAACCTGAAGATATCTATATTTTTGGTGAAGAAAACGGCGGGTACTTTCAGGTAGATTGTTATTCTGTTAAAATAAGGCCCTCTGTTGCCTGGTTATCTTCTTTCGGACTGGAGTCTTATGAAAATTAGATCGGAAAAATGGCACCCGGACTTTTAGTCTGGGTGCCGATTTGTTACGGTATATGTAGTGTTGCCAAAAGCGCGCTTTTTGTCAATAGCGGAATCTTGAAATATAGCTGGCACTGGAGCGCCAGGTCTTGTTAATGCCGCTAATCGTTTCGGTCTCCAGCTCTTCAATGGAGTTGGTTTTGCCTGCAAGGTAGTCTTGCAGCACATGCATTGTGTCCTTCAGCCGCAGCATGGCACCGCCGAAATCGTGGGTGTACATTTCCAGACCGAAGCCCTTGTAGGACTTGCGCCACAGGGAGAGAAACAGGGAATAAAATGCATCGAATTCCCGGATCAGCTCCGGCAGAAGCACCTCTGCCGCCCGTGTGATGAATGCCCGGTCTCCGGCCTGATAGGCAGGCCGCAGCTTGCCCAAAAGCTCCGCCTTCAAAATGGCGATCCTGTAAAGAGACAGGAAGAACTCCCGGTGTACATAGTCCTTGTGTGCCTCGATAACAGCATAAGCTTTTTTCAGGGTCTCCAATGCAGCGGGGTAGTCCACATCGTAGCACATCAGGTCGATCAGGGGATCACAGTACACAAAGCCCTTTGCCAGAGAGGTGGCACCCTTGTAGCCAAGATAAATGTCAGAAATAGCGTGGAACAGACCTTTGTCCACACCGCAAAGGGTCTCGGATGCCCGGTAAATGTCATCGTGGGTGCAGCTTTCACCCAGATAGCACATTTCAGAGAAGATCGTAAGACCGGGCAGTGCCTGATGGTAATCCGCGCCGTTGGTGCCGCTGACCCACAAAGTAGCGATAACGGTCTTGACATTGTGGGCAAGGCAGGCACGCATTGCCGGCTCCATCGTGTTCAGGGTGTAGGTCAGATTGGGTGCTAAACCGTCCCAGGTCCAGATGCCGCCGCCGAAGCTGATCTCGTTGGGGAATCGGTCGTGCTGGGTCAGTCGATCGTCATACCACTCGAAGTTGTCCCGGTAATAATTCCAGAAGCACAGATTAACATCCTTGGGCGTTGCATCGATGACAGACTGCTCCACGACTTCCAGTCCATACTGCCGCCCGTCCGGTCCTTCAAAGAACATATCCGACCATATAATGGGCTTTTTAAAGTATTTGGCGCTGATTTCCAGCACCTTAGCCAAATGCTCCCGGTAGATCTCGCCGGGGTCCCGGTAGCCGTGCTCTTTCAGATAGCTGCCCAGACCCAGACCGTGGGTCTCGTCCATACCCAAATGGATCCGGTCTGTCCGGAAGGCCTTGCGAATTGCTGCCAGCTCGGCATCAATGAAGGCGTAGGTATCCGGGTGGTCCGGCAGCAGCACATTGGCATTTTCCTTGGGAACATTGGCATCCTTCAGCTTTAGGTACTGCCCAAAATGGCCGAAGGTCTGAATGCAGGGAATCAGCTCCACGCCCATCTCATGGCCGTAGTCGTCGATCTCCCGGAGCTCATCCAGGGTGTAGCGGCCGCGGAGATAACCGAACTTGGGATACCCCTCCACCTCGAACATATCCTCGGTGTAAAGCATCAGCATATTCATGCCCAGGGCGGCGATGTAATCGATATATTCTTTCACAGCCCCCACAGTCATTACCTTGCCCCGGGACATATCCAGCATGGGACCAACGGTATCAAAACGGGGCTTCTGGGTCAGCTCGAAGGGGCCGCTTTTGGCGTGCATTGCCAGAAGGAAACAGCAGCGGGCATGCTGGGGCTTTGTCCGGAAACCGAACACGGCGTTCCTGCCATCGTATTTTACATAAACACCGTCAAAATCCTGACAGGTGATCTGGCCTTCAAAGGAAAAGTGGAGCAGGGGGAAGATCTTATTGTTCATGCGTTTTCCTCCTTACAGCAGCTCGTCCAGAGCATCCCGGAAGATCCTGGCGAAAATGTCGTAGCCGGCCTGGTTGGGGTGGACCTTGTCTGCCACAAAGATGTCCTCACGGACCTTGTGGAAGTCGCCCACATCCTCCGGGGTCTCAAACAGCTCCGGCTGGTTCCACAGGCGGATGATCTTGGTGTCCTCGTGGGTTTGCTCGTAGGCATTGATCATTTCAATAAAGCTTCTGCGCTTGTGCAAGCCATTGTTCCACTTGTCCGGCATTGTGGTTTCCTTGGCCTTGGGATTGGGATGAGGCTCTACCAAAAACAGCTTGATGCCGGGGAAGTCGGTTCTTGCCCAGTGGAGGATCTTGGACACATTTGCCATAGTCTGCTCCGGGCTGTAGCCGTACATACCGTCGTTGCCCAGGGTGGACAGCACCAGTGCCCGGGGCTCCCAGGGTCGTACCATGCGGTCATAGAAGTAAAGCTGCTCCTCACTTGTGGAGGTGCCGAAGCCGTGGTTCACAACGGCCAGGGAGCCGTCCTTCATGCGGATGTCCTCGTCCATGCGGCGGTAGCCCCACTTGGGAGCGCCCCAGCGGGTGAACAGGGAGTGACCGTAGAACAGGATCTTGCCCTTTTCGATAGGCTCCTGTTCATAGGCGATGATGGATTTTTCCAGACTCTTCAGGTCCATGGGGATGTCAAACATAGCCGTTACCTCCGATTACAGATAATCGTCCAAAAATTCTTTGAAGTGTTCTTTATACAGGTCGTAGCCGGCCTGGTTCAGATGGGTCTTGTCGTCTGCGTAAATATCCTCCCGGACGATCATGTTCTCCTTGTCCTCCGGTGTGGCGTAGAACATATCCCACTGCTTCTGATCAATGAAGGTGCAGTTGTCACGGGTGGCGCAGAAGTGCTCCAGCAGCTCATCGTAGATCCTCCGGGCGCGGACAAAATAATCCACCGTGCCGTTGCGCTTGGGATAAATACAGGCGCTCAGGCAGATGATCTTGATATCGGGGAAGTCGGCAGTGGCGTAGTCACACAGCAGGGCCAGGTAGTTCACGCTGTCCTGGGGGCTGTAGACCTTGGCGGGGTCGTTGTTAAAGGCGTTCAGCACCAGCACCCTCGGTGCCCAGGGCTTCACCAGACGGTCGTAGTTATACAGCAGATCCAGGGTGGTGGAGCTGCCGAAGCCGTGGTTCACAACAGCCAGGGAGCCGTCCTTCATGCGGATATCCTCGTCTGCCCGGCGGAAGCCCCACCTCGCGCCGCCCCAGCGGGTGAAGAAGGAGTGCCCGTAGAGCATGATCTTGCCGGTAACCACAGGCTCACTTGCCAGGGCGGCAACGCTCTTTTCCAAATGCTTCAGGTTATGGTTTGCTCCAAACATGGTCATATCTCCTTTTCGGCAGCTAAGCTGCGTTTATATTCGGTTACGGTCATGCCGTAGTAGCGCTTGAAAATGCGGCTGATGTAATTCACATCTGTCAGCCCCACATGCTTTCCTGCCTGGGCCAGGGTGTAGCCGTAGCGGCGGATCAGTGCCATCATGTAGGAAAGCTTGCTGCGGTTGATGTACTCAGTCAGCGGCACGCCCTCGCTGCCGGAGAATACATTGGTCAGATAGTTTTTGCTGACACCGATGGCGTTTGCCACATCGCCCACTGTCAGCCTGCGGTTGATGTTTTGGGATATGTAGGCCTTCGCCCGGGCGCA
>CAYVTA010000139.1:0-4468 GCA_964454355.1 uncultured Eubacteriales bacterium
GTGAGCAAATGCAAGAGTCTTGCCTGCTGTAAGGTTGGGCTCGATGCTCTCTTTGTAAAGCTTTGCCTGAAGTTCATCATTGATAAGAATCATGATGATATCTGCACGCTTAGCTGCTTCTGCTGATGTGTAAACCTCAAAGCCTGCTGCCTCAGCCTTTGCCCAGCTCTTAGAGCCTTCATAAAGACCGATAACTACATGAACGCCGCTTTCCTTAAGGTTAAGTGCATGTGCATGACCCTGTGAACCGTAACCTATA
The DNA here is from genome assembly GCA_964454355.1 of uncultured Eubacteriales bacterium. GTDB lineage: Bacteria > Bacillota > Clostridia > Oscillospirales > Acutalibacteraceae > UBA1081. The sequence continues at coordinate 260 of CAYVTA010000139.1, forward strand.
ATAGCAACTGTCTTGCCATTGAGTCTGTTAAGGTCACAATCCTGCTGATAATAAACTTTTGCTGTTGTATTCATATTAAAGATCTCCTTTAATTAATTTACGTTTTTTATTTTTCCTTCGAATCGTTGAGAATACTGCCTGAACCTCTTTCAAGAGCAACTATACCTGTGCGGCATATCTCAATAATTCCAAATTCTTTTATAAGCTCGATAAATGCATCGATTTTTGAGGACTCTCCTGTTATCTCAATTGTCATTGCTTCGGCACTGTAATCAACGACCTTTGCTCTGAAAATATCAACAACTGACATAATATCCTGTCTGGATTCCTTATCGTTGCATACTTTTATGAGAACAAGCTCTCTTGAAACACTGTCACCACGGTGAAGCTCCGAAATACTGACAACGTCAGGCATTTTTCCTAACTGACGGATTATCTGATTTTTCACCGAATCATCGCCGTTGAAAGTAACGGTCATTCGCGAGTAATTAGAATCTTCCGTAGCACCAACTGTCAGAGTATCAATATTAAAGCCTCGTCTTCTGAACATACTTGAAATTCTTGCAAGTACACCGTATTGGTTACGAACGAAAACGGAGAGTATATGTCTATCCATTATCAGTCACCTAACCTTTCGACAATGATATCATCCATAGAGCCGCCGGGAGGAAGCATTGGAAGTACCATTTCATCCTTATCTACAAAGCATTCGATAAGAACAGGGCCATCAGATTCGAAAGCCGTTTTCATTGTCTTTTCAAACTCGTCCATCTTAGTGCATCTGTAGCCTTTGATACCAAAAGCTTCAGCAAGTTTGACAAAATCAGTTTTTCTGTCAAGCACCGTATTGGAATAGTGTTTATTAAAGAAAAGTGTCTGCCACTGACGAACCATGCCCAAGACGCCGTTATTAAAAATTACAATAACAACGGGAATGTTATAAGTTGAAGCCGTTGCAAGCTCATTTAGACACATTCCAAAGCTACCGTCACCTGTAATGAGGACGCTCTTTTTGCCTGAGCCTATTTGTGAACCGATTGCGGCACCAAGCCCGAAGCCCATTGTGCCCAACCCGCCGCTTGAAACAAACTTTCTCGGCTTAGAAAATTTACAATACTGAGCCGCCCACATCTGATGCTGACCAACATCCGTTGCAATAACTGTATCGTCGTCAACAGTCTTATTAATAACATCAATAAGGTTATATGGGGTCATTGCATCAGTGAAAACTCTCTGCTCGCTTTCTTCTTTAGAAAAACGGCTGACTTCTTCGATCCACTCAGGATTTTTCTTTGCATCAACTGCTTCAATAAGCTTCTGAAGAGTCAATTTGACATCTCCGCATATGCCGCAGCTAACTGCAACATTTTTATCAATTTCCGCATTATCAATATCAATGTGGATTATCTTTGCTTTGGGAGCATATTTTGCCTTATTGCCTGTAGCTCTGTCGCTGAAACGGGCACCTACAGCAATAATAAGGTCTGCATTATGCTGTGCCATAGAAGAAGCATAGTGACCGTGCATTCCCTGCATACCCAGAAAACGCTCATGAACTGTGGGAATAGCGGAAAGTCCCATAAAGGAAGATCCCATAACACCGTCAATCTTTTCACACAGTGCAATAGCTTCTTCAGAAGCTCCTGCGGTAATAACACCGCCGCCACAATAAACATAAGGTTTTTTTGCACTGTTAATAAGATCTGCTGCCTGTGCAATATCTTTCTGATCGCCTGCCTTTTTGGGCTCGGGAACAACCGCAGGCATCGGCTCATATTCATAAAAAGAAGTTTGAATATCCTTAGGAATATCAATAAGGACGGGGCCGGGTCTGCCGGACATTGCAAGCTTAAAAGCTTCTCTTACCGTATCAGCAAGCTCTTCGCCATTATTAACAAAGTAATTGTGTTTTGTAACAGGCATTGTAATACCTGTAATATCAACCTCTTGGAAGCTGTCCCTGCCGATTAATGGAAGGGATACATTTCCTGTAACAGCAACAAGGGGAATTGAATCAAGATATGCCGTTGCAATGCCGGTTACAAGATTTGTAGCACCGGGACCGGAGGTTGCGATAACAACACCAACCTTACCGGTTGCTCTCGCATATCCGTCAGCCGCATGAGCTGCACCCTGCTCATGAGCAGTCAAAATATGTTTTATCTCATCCTGATGTTCATAAAGTGTGTCATAAATATTAATAACCTGACCACCCGGATATCCGAAAACAACATCAACATTCTGTTCTATCAATGTTCTGATAAGTATTTCAGATCCAGATATCTTCATTGTTTCACCACGCATTTGAATTTGTAATATACAATATAGAAATTTGAATTATAGATAATTATAATACATTTACTCTAAAATAGCAAGCTTTTATTGTAATGCAAAGTGCATAATGCAAAATGTATTTTTATTCAAAAATTAAAAAAATTGCATAAATTATAACTTTTCAGCTACAAGAGCTCCCATCTCAGAACACTTTACCTGCTTCATGCCATCCTGCATAATATCAACCGTTCTGTAACCATCATCCAGCACTGCATTAACAGCGTTTTCAATTGCATCCGCTTCTTCAATCATATCAAAAGAATAACGAAGCATCATTGCTGCTGAAAGAATGGTACCCAAGGGGTTGGCAATATCCATGCCTGCAATATCGGGAGCTGAACCGTGAATCGGCTCGTACATACCAAGTGTTCCCTCGGAAAGGCTTGCAGAAGGCATCATGCCGATAGAACCTGTAAGCATACTTGCCTCATCTGAAAGAATATCACCAAACATATTCTCTGTAACGGCAACATCAAATCTTGAAGGGTTCCTGATAAGCTGCATAGCCGTATTATCAACAAGAACATCCTCATATTCAACATCGGAATATTCTTCACTGAGCTTATGCATAACACTTCTCCAAAGCCTTGAAGAATCAAGAACATTAGCCTTATCAACAGAAGATACTTTTCCTCTTCTCTTTCTTGCAGATTCAAATGCCACACGACCGATGCGCTCAATTTCATGTTCAGAATATTTAAGCTCATCTGCGGCAAATTTTTCGCCGTTTTCCTCCCCTGTTGTCCTTTTACCGAAATAAATACCGCCGGTAAGCTCACGAACAATGAGAAGATCAATTCCGTTTCCTACGATAGACTGTTTAAGAGGTGATGCATCGGCAAGCTGCTGAAAGAGTTTTGTAGGACGAAGATTTGCAAACAAACCAAGCTCACTTCTTACTGCAAGAAGTGCCTTTTCAGGTCTTATGGAAGGGTCAACATTATCCCATTTCGGACCGCCTACAGCTCCTAAAAGTACACTGTCACAGTTTTTGCACTGTGCCATGCCTTCTTCAGTTATGGGAACACCGAATTTATCAATAGAACAGCCACCGATATCCACGTACTTATATTCAAACTCATGAGAATACTTTTCAGCCACTTTATCAAGCACTTTCAATGCTTCATCAACGATTTCAGGACCGATTCCGTCACCCTTGAGAACAGTTATAACTTTTTTCATTGATTATTCCTCACTTTAATGAATTGAGAAGTCCGTTAGCGGAGATGATCTCTTTTATAAAATCGGGGAAAGGCTGAGCCTGATATTCCTCGTTCTTTGTAATATTTGTAATAACACCTGTGTCAAAGTCAACAGCAACCTCATCACCGTCAGCGATTTTTTCACTGGCTTCCGGGCACTCAAGAATCGCAAGACCGATATTGATAGCATTTCTGTAAAAAATACGAGCGAAAGTTGAAGCAATTACACATGAAATGCCTGATTCCTTGATAGCGATAGGTGCATGCTCTCTTGATGAGCCACAGCCAAAGTTTGCACCGCCTACCATAATATCGCCTGCTGTTACCTTATTAACAAATTCCGCATCAATATCCTCCATACAGTGAGCCGCAAGCTCCTTATGATTAGCTGTATTAAGATATCTTGCAGGAATGATTACGTCTGTATCTATATTGTCACCGTACTTATGTACTCTGCCTTTTACTTCCATGTTATTCTACCTCCGTGGGATCTACGATATGACCTGCAACTGCTGTTGCTGCAGCAACTTCAGGGCTGGCAAGATATACCTTTGAGGATTTCGCACCCATTCTGCCTACAAAATTACGATTTGTTGTTGCAACAGCAATTTCATCATCTGCAAGAATACCCATATAGCCGCCCAAACAAGGACCGCAAGTGGGAGTTGAAACA
>CAYVTA010000140.1:0-4420 GCA_964454355.1 uncultured Eubacteriales bacterium
CATGACGTATATCTGCACAAATGCAACTATCGTAGGTTTCAAACCAACTTGATATGGCTGTATTGCCAAAACAATGCCCCTGGATTCTCCGCCGCCCATATCAGCAACAGAACAGGCTGCAATGAAAGTATTTTTATCGTATATTCCGCCGAGGCTTCCCTCTGTTGCCATCATTCCGTCTGCAACAATACCAATACATATCTCACCCGGTATTTTCATTCCCATATGAGCACAATCGGGATCTTCAATCATACCGCCGTCAGAATCAGCCATATCCTTGCAATATACAACATAACCGCTTGTATCAACAATATATATATCGGCATCGGCTGCTGACGATACACTTGAAAGTGAGTAACACAAAGCTGCAAAGGAAACATTGTTTTGCTCATCTTCAAGTTCAAGCAGACTCATATACGCTTGAGCAGTATTCTCGGCATACTCATAAAGCCTACTTATCTGCACCTCTCGCTGAGAATCTGAAATAAAGTAGGACAGTATTACGCCGAAAGCTACCAAACTCAAAATTTCAACCACTAAAAAAAAGCTCATGTACTTGAAGAACAGACTTCTGTGTTTACGTTTTTTTACTGAAACATTATTAGGCATTTATATTTCAATCCCTTGTTTCAAACTTATAACCAACGCTCCAAACAGTTTTTAACTCCCATTTGTCGGAAACTCCTTCAAGCTTTTCACGAAGTCTCTTTATATGAACATCAACAGTTCTCGAATCACCGTAATAATCAAAGCCCCAAACCTCGTCAAGCAACTGATCTCTTGAGAAAACCCTGTTAGGATTACTTGCAAGATGGAAGATAAGCTCAAGCTCTTTGGGCGGTGTATCTATCTGTACGCCCTTTACTTTCAGTTCATAATTTGTCAGATTAATAACAAGATTATCATATCTGACTTCCTTTGTAAGCTCAGCAGCAGAAGTAACAGTCCTTCTGAGCACAGCCTTGATTCTTGCAAGCACTTCCTTTGTCTCAAAAGGCTTTACAATATAATCATCTGCACCAAGTTCAAGACCGAGAATTTTATCAAATGTTTCACCTTTAGCTGAAAGCATGATAATAGGTGTATTTGATTTTCCTCGAATCTTTCTGCACACCTGCCAGCCGTCAAGACCGGGCAACATTATATCAAGCAATACAAGGTCGGGCTTAACTTCCGAAAAGACATTGACTGCTTCAAGTCCGTCATTGACAATGACTGTGGAGTAATTCTCTTTTTCAAGATACAATCTTATGAGTTCACAGATATTGACATCATCATCAACAATCATAATTCTTTCATTTGCCATAATCCTTATTCTCCTAACAAAGCAGAAAACGGACAGTACAATTTTCAGACTGTGTAAGTGTACGACACTAATTTAATGCATAAGCATTGAAATTGTATTGAAAATTAATAAATCCGTCTGCAAATATTTTAATTCTATTAAAGCTATTAGCTATTTTTATCTTTTTTCTGTTTTTTTCCTCCGCTGTTTTCACTGCGTGCCTTCAAAATGTTAAGGAAAAGAAGAAGACAGACTGCAAAAGTCAGTACAAGAACAACAGCAAGAATAACAACAGTGAACGTATCGCTCATAAGGTCTGAAAACCAATTACCTTCTGTTTCCTCTTGAACCTGAGGATAAGCCTGCTGATTGTTCTGTATAACAAGCTCGTTGGCATTGTTTGTTGTTGTTTCAAGTCCGGAAGTATTTACCTGAATATTTGTGATATTGCTTATATTTCCTGTAAAATCCATGCTTTGAGTCGATTCCGTTGAGGAATTATATGTATCAAGTCCGCCAACGCCTCCGAGCTGGTCTGTTTGAGTATTTGAATCATCCTCTTTAGAATATCCGAACAATGCCTGTAAGAAAGATGAGCCTAAAGAGCTTGTATCAAAGCTCGGTAAAAGCAGAGAGGATATACTGAAAAATCTTTCCGGAAGCTCAAAAGGAATATTGCTTACAAGATTTGCAATTGAAGAATCAAGTCCAACCTCCGCAAGCAAATCTGTAATTATCCCTGTTACTCCGGAGAGTGCACCGGAAATAGTTATATCGCCCGATGATTGCACATAAGTCTCTGTTCCCTGATATATATTCAGTACATATGAAGATGACTTTGTACCGCTGCTGTCAGTATACTCAACTGTTATAACTATTGATTCATTACTCAGTTCAGAATTCAGTGCAACATCAACATAATAATTTTCTCTGACATTCTCACCGTTAATTTTAACTTTTACCTGAGTGCCGTCTGATTCACTTGTAGTTCCTAAAGTCTGAGGATATACCCATATTTTGTCTCTTTTGTACGCAAGCTGAACATTATACTCATAGATATCGGCATAGAACTCGCCTTCTTCAAGATTGAAATAATCCGTGTTCTGACTTACAATATCAAAAGCTTCCTCATAAGTGACAGAGTTTCTTACCGTAATACCGTACTCACTTCCAATAAGCTGCAGCATATAAAAATCCAATTCATTTGCATTTACAGCCTCTTCAAAAGCCGGAACATCTATAGTGACATCATATATTTTACACATCATAGCACACAGATATTTGATTCTTATTTCATCCAGTGTTGCCGTAGATGAATCAATGGAAATCCCCTGTGCTTTGATAGTCATTATAGCAATAAGACGAAAAACTTCCTCATCAGAAGTATTACTGTCAACGGCATATCCGGCATTATAAAGCAGATATCTGCAAGCCGCCATAACATACTCCTGCAAGCCTGTAAGACTGCCGTCACTGTCAAATTTTATTATATAGCTCACATCGACACCGATTAATGTTGACAGGTAATCCGTGAACGCTTCATAAAGTCCCGTACCTCTCGTTACTGCGTAACTTTCATCAGTCGAAATTATTGAAAACAACGCCCTTGCAACTATTAGTGTTTCACTGCTTTCCTGTGCATCTCCGGTAGGATAAACGATTCCTAAGCTTTCAAGATACGAGCGGATATAACCGTCAGAATATCCTGAAGCTGCAGTTGACGATGCTAAAGATTCCACCAGCTGAAGCATATACAGATATGCAACCTCAGTCATGTCTGCATCAAGAGTATAAAGAACCTGATAGTAAAAAACTTCCTCACTGAAAGATTCCGATGTATGCACATACGGATAGTCGGAAACTGCCTGCAATGTATTCTGTTGAGCAGCCAAAGCATTGACGGAAGACATATCCTCCTTAACAATCAAATCCTTAAGCCATGACATATTAACAGAATCATATACAAACTGTGTTTCAACCATCATAATTGCATACGAACAAAATGAGCATGATAAAACACCCATCAGCATTACCGCAGCAAGCAAAACGGCAAGCAATCGTTTATATTTCATCTTTTTCTTCCTCCGAAAATTTTCTCTTCCTACAAAAAGTTGTTATATTCATCTGATTATTCCTATTCATATTAATAATATATTTTTTTTATCCGATTGTCAAGATTGAAAAGACTTACAATTAATATATTTTTGACTTTCAGCTTTCACTCTTATTGAATCAGATAATTATGCTTCATCTCATTATTAACTCAACAAAAAAATACGGTCAATGAAAATCGACCGCATTTTAAATAATATTCTTAAAAAATATATAACTTTTAGTCCCAAAAAATTTTATTACACACTGTTCATGCTTACCTTTGACCTTAAAGTTTTTATCGGAACGGCTCTGTCTGCTGCTTTGAATACATAGCTTCCGGCTACAAAGATATCAGCACCGTTTTCAGCTGCAGCAGATATTGTTTTATCATCAATACCGCCATCCACTTGAATATGTGTGCTCAGATTTCTTTTGGTTATTTCATCTCTGATAGATTTAACCTTTGGCATCATATTCACCATAAAAGACTGACCGCCGAAGCCCGGTTCAACAGTCATCACAAGAACCATATATACCTTTTCAAGATATGGAAAAACTTTTTCGGCAGGTGTATTCGGTTTTATAGAGATTGCCGGTTTGCAGCCAACGCTCTTTATTTTTTCAATCACTGCATCAACATCTTTTGCAGCCTCAATATGAAATGTGATAATATCAGCACCGGCATTTTTGAAATCATCGATATACCGTATAGGTTCTTCTATCATCAAATGAACATCAAACGGCAGTGTGGTTTTTCCCTTCAGACATTTTATAACAGGTGCACCCAATGTAATATTAGGTACAAACATACCATCCATAACGTCAATATGTACAAGATCTGCACCTGCGGATTCGATTGATTTTACTTCATCTGCAAGTTTGGAAAAATCACAGGCAAGAATTGACGGTGAAATCAGCATTTTAAATCCCCTTGAAAATAATATTTGACTGTAAATATGTTAACATAAAATCAATTGAAGGTCAAGATAAACAATAATTTATCGTACAATTTTGATTGTGCCACATAAAAGTTTTGGTCGA
>CAYVTA010000141.1:0-4420 GCA_964454355.1 uncultured Eubacteriales bacterium
GCTCCTTACCAATTCTCACTGTGTCAATTAAAAATGCTATTGCAAAGACTGCAACGCATGCAAACACAGTAACAAAGCCGAGAGTTATAATGTTTGTTATGAATTCAACAAACATCTGGTAAAGCGTATTAAACACTTCAAACAAGTTAAACACGTCCTTCCTCACTCATTTTTGATGCGACATAATTGATGAAATCATCAAAAGGATTGAAAGTACATTCTGTATCGGTATTTTCAATATCATCATCGAAGTCTTCGAATATGGGTTCTTCATCATCGAGGAAATCACCTGAGAGACCTCTGAAACAAACAACACCTGTCTGTAACTGCATATAAAACACCCCTTTCCTTTAAGCTATAAGATCATCAAGACTGCAATCAAGGACAGATGCAATGTCCTTACCGAGCAGGAGAGTGGGGATTTTAGTACCTCTCTCAATCTGAGCAATCATTGTCTGTGATACTCCCACAAGAGATGCAAGCTTCTCCTGTGTTATGTCCTTGTTTCTGCGTAATCGTCTCACATTTTCTCCTACTGACATGTAAATCGTCTCCTTTTTGTCAGATAAAGTCACTTCTTTTAATAAATTGACTTTAAATTATTGTATTTTTTAAGTAATTGTGTTATCATGGTGATAAATTATTACTGTAGCTTTATACTATCACTAAACTTAGGGAAAGTCAATATAAAAATCACTAAGTTTAGAAAATTCAGCATTTTGCATATTTTTTGGGGTGATATTTTGTATATATCAGCTGATATTGCTGCTCGTGTGAAAGAGATAGCTAAAAAACAAGGTGTTTCAATTGGTGATATGATGAATGCTTTGAATCTCGGCAAAAATACATTAACAAATTTTAAGTCTTCAATGCCAAAAGCAGACAATCTTGCAAAAATAGCAGATTATCTTGATTGTTCTGTTGATTACTTATTAGGAAGAACAACAGAAATTAAAAAAACTGCAGAACCTGATGAAAAGGCTCAGCAGCTATTGAACATATTTTATAGTTTTAATGACGAGGGCAGAATCAAGCTTCTTGAGCAAGCATTGATGATGCAGTCTTTTGGTGCTTACAATGCCACTTCAGATATTGTTAAAGTTGCTGCCCGTTCTGGCAATCCCGATGATGTTGAAATTGTCGATATTGACAGCTTGCAGGATGCACCGGACACTATTTGAATTTATGTTCATCAATGAATTGTTTAAATTGAGAATACACCTGAGCTTCAAGCGGTGAAGTCAAAAATTTATTTCGTTCCGTAAGCTCCTGCATTCTCTTAATTCGGAATTCAGCTGATTGTATGCTGATTCCGCATATTTCAGAAATCTGCTCGGCAGTTGTAATATTTAATCCCCATAACACACAAGCAGGGGAGAGTAAACGGGAAGCAAATATATTTGCAGCTTGTTCTATCGGATTGTCCGTGGGGCTCGGTTCACGGTTTGTAAGTTCATACTTGCCGATATGACCGAGAATGATATGTCCCAGTTCATGTGCTGCCGTAAATCGTTGTCGTTGTACTGTTGTGGATTTGCTTATGCACATAATAGGTTGACCGTTTGATATGTAACAGTAGCCGTCATTATCATTATACGGAGTGTACAGCTTCACAGGAATGCTGAGTCCCTTGCAAATTTCAGTTACTTTAACCGGCAGAGCTGAAATATTAAAATCAATCAATATTTGCCATGCAGCATCTCTGGATTGTTGATAAATTTTATAATCCATATAAATCACCTCACTAATAATTGTAAGGTAAATAAATTTGCATGTCTGCAAATAAATAATGGAAAGAAGCAATATTGATGAATTTAAAACAACGAATTTATAACATTATTAGAGATGATGAAAACGAAGAAAAAGAAGACAAAAAAGAGTATTGTCCATATTGCGGATATAAATTAGATTAACTGTAATGGAGTGTATAATATGGGCTTTAGATTCAGAAAAAGCTTTAAAATTGCACCGGGTGTGAAGCTGAATTTCAATAAAAAATCCACCGGAATAACTTTCGGTGGAAAAGGCTTTCACTACACGGTGAATTCAAAAGGTAAGAAGACAACAAGTGTAGGTATTCCTGGTACAGGATTGTACTACACAACTACAAGTGGCGGTAATTCAAAAAAGAAAACAAACAAATCAATAAAAAAACAAGGAAGGGTAAACAAAATGGACGCAACAAACTCAAAGAAATGGTATCAAAAAACAGGATTTATTATTTTATTTCTGATTATATTTTTCCCGGTAGGACTTTTTCTTATGTGGAAATATACAAACTGGAATAAATATGTTAAGATTGCAGTATCCGCATTATGTGCATTACTGCTTATAGTCAGCATTGCTTCACCTTCTGATTCTTCAGATGAAGCGACAAACACAAACGGTATTGTGGACTCCTCGACGAACGAAGCGGCAAGTAATGATAGCTACGCTGTTGAAACAAGTAAAAAGGCTGAGATTCAATCCGAATCAACAACAGTCGAAGAAACTACAACAAAAGAAGAAACTACAACAAAAGCGGAAACTACAACAAAAGCGGAAACTACAACAAAAGCGGAAACTACAACAAAAGCGGAAACTACAACAAAAGCAGTTACCACGACAAAGGAAACTACCACAGTAAAATCAACAGGACGAACCGTTTACATTACGCCATACGGTGAAAGATACCATTATGATCCTGACTGTGGTGGGAAAAACAGCTATGCAGTTTCTATTGACAACGTAGGCAGCAGAACAGCTTGCAAAAAGTGTGCACAATAATATTATAAAAAAATCCGCACTATTGAGTACCAGTCGACAGTACGAAAAATATATGGAGTATGCTATACTCCCTTAATATCGTAAGGGGTTATTACTATGAAAGCTGTTATATATGCCCGATACAGTTCGCATAATCAGACGGAACAATCCATTGAAGGTCAGCTTCATTATTGCCATAATTATGCTGAGAGTTGCGGATATCAGATAATAGGGGAGTACATAGACCGTGCTATCAGCGGCACGTCAGATAATCGTCCCGACTTTCAGCGTATGATTGCCGATGCAGAAAAGAAACAGTTTAATTATATCATTGTGTGGAAGCTGGACCGTTTTTCGCGTAACAGATATGATTCCGCTATTTATAAAAACAGACTTAAAAAGTACGGTGTAAGAGTAATATCTGCAACCGAAACTGTTGGTGACGGAGATGAAAGCATCATTATGGAAGCCATGCTTGAAGCTATGGCTGAAGTGTACAGCCGTCAGCTCGGTCAGAACGTGCGCAGGGGAATGAGAGAATCTGCGTTAAAAGGAAATCACACCGGCGGCAATACTCCTCTTGGTTATAAAGTTGCAGACGGTAAACTCCTTGTTGATGATGTAATGGCACAGATAGTAAGATTTATCTTTACTGAATATGCAAACGGTAAAGGTAAGTCTGCCATTTGTCGTGAATGTAAAGAACGTGGATATAAATCGAGAGCAAATAAGGATATTACTATAAATTCAATCACTCAGATTGTGAACAACCGTGTTTACATAGGTGATGCAACATATAAGCAGGGAACTGATGAGGAAATCAAGCGTGATTGTCCTGCAATTATAAGTAAAGATATTTGGGATAAATGTCAGCTCAGAGAGCTTGCAGGAAAGAGAATAAGAGGACAAAAAACTTCCGAAGATGTATATTATCTTCTTACAGGCAAACTTTTCTGCGGCAAATGCAGCTCACTTATGACAGGTGATAAAGGCACGGGCAAAAGCGGAAAAACATATCATTATTATACTTGTTATAACAAAAAACGCCGCAAGGGCTGTAAAAAGAAAAGTGAACGAAAGGATGAGTTAGAATCATTTGTTATAAACAAAACTCTTAATTATGTGCTTACCGAGAAAAACATGAGGTACATTGCACAGGGAGTCGTAAAAGCCTATAATTCAGATTTTAATCAAACTAAAATTGATAATTTGAAAAAAGCATTGACGAAAATAGATTCAGAGCTTGACAAATGTGTTACAGCAATGCTCAATGCAACATCTCAGACCGTAATTGACAGAATCAATAAAAAATCAGCTGAATTAGAACAGCAGAAAAGGGATATTGAAGTAGATGTTGCGAAAATGACCGTTGCGGCGAGAATTAAGCTGACAGAAGCTGATGTTATGGATTGGTTGAAGCAGTTCTGTGACGGTGATCCGAATGACGATGATTTTAGACGACACATAGTAGATACTTTTGTTAATTCGATATTTCTGTATGATGATAAAATAGTAATATATTTTAATATTAAAAACAGAAAACCGTTAACATTTGATGAACATAATAAAAATCTTGAGAGTTTTAATATTTCAAGGTGTTCGGATAGTTCATTAAAAGGGCAGCCAAAAATCGGCAATCTTCGACAGAAGGTTGTCGATTTTTACTTCTTTACTC
>CAYVTA010000142.1:0-4397 GCA_964454355.1 uncultured Eubacteriales bacterium
AACGATAAATGAACGGTTTTTGAATTAGTACTTGTATATTATTTTGTAATGGTGTATAATAATCTTATATTTGGATGTTGAGGAGATATTTTAATGAAACATTATTCTTCAGTTATTATAGGACATATTACGATGGACAGAAATGTTGACCATTTGGGAAATGAAATGCGTCTTGCAGGCGGTGCTGTAATTTATTCATCTGCTTCTGCTTATGCACTGGGCCATAATGTTTTGGCTCTTACGAAAGTTGCTCCCAAGGATAGGGACAGGCTTTCTTATTTTACAGTTTCTGAAGAGAATCTTCTGTGCCTTGACTGTGAAAGCTCAAGTGATATGTATAATCAGTACTTTACTCCCGATAAGGAGAGAAGAAAATGTGTTTGTCTGAGCGTTGGTACGCCTTTTGAAGCTTCGGATATTCCTGATGATATTACTGCTGACATTTTCCATTTTGCAGGTCTTGTTTACGGTGATTTCAGTAACGACCTTATTAAAGCCGCATCAAAAAAGGGTAAAGTGGCTGTTGATGTGCAGACTTGCCTTCGTCATGTTGATGTTGAAAATGGCGGAACGATGTATTTCGAGGATTGGAAAGATAAAAAGGAAATGATTCCGTATATCCATTATCTTAAGACTGATGCTGCTGAGGCGGAAATTCTCACAGGTCTTGAAGACAGATATGAAGCTGCAAAATTGCTTCATTCATGGGGTGCAAAAGAAGTTGTTATTACTCATAATACGGAAGTTATTGTCTATGACGGAGAAAAATTCTGTTCATGCCCCATTAAGTCAAGAAATTTAAGCGGCAGAACAGGCAGAGGAGATACAACCTTTGCTGCATATATAAACGAAAGACAGAATCATTCAATTGAAGATGCACTGCTTTACGCAACTGCAACCGTTTCGCTTAAAATGGAAACTCCCGGACCTTTCAAAGGCACGAGAGCTGATGTTGAAGCTTATATTGAAGAGTTTTATAAAGATTAAAACTACGGTCGGAAGATTGAATAATATTGATATGGCAGTGGTATAATAATGTGTTAAAAATCATCGATTGCGTAATCGGTGATTTTTTTAATATAAGTGAGCGATATAAAATTGCAACTAAACAATAATTTATCGCAGATAAATTATTGCTTACTCTGTATTTTTTTAATTTATTATTGCATTCCGTGAAGAAAATTGTTATACTATACCTATAATGCGTAAATTTGGGTATATTATATATACAAATAATTATATCCGCTGTATTTGATGATTTGGCGGAATTGCCACTTGATAAATTTTTCACAATGTAATAAAATATATTGTGGTTATAAAAGTAAAAAATTCTTTATATAAGGAGATTTCAACATGAGCGTTTTAAACAAAAAGACAATTGAAGATTTAAGCGTAGCCGGCAAGAAAGTTCTTGTTCGTTGCGATTTCAACGTTAAGATGGAGAACGGTGTTATCACAAGTGATAAGAGAGTCGTTGCTTCTCTTCCTACAATCAAGTATCTTCTTGAAAATAATGCAAAGGTCATTCTTTGCTCTCATCTTGGCAGACCAAAGGGACAGGTTAACCCCGAGTTCTCAATGGCTCCCGTTGCTGAATGCCTTTCAAAGTATCTTGGTCAGGAAGTTAAACTTGCTGCTGATGTAGTAGGCGAGTCCGCACAGGCTCTTGCTGCTGAACTTAAGGACGGCGAAGCAATGCTTCTTGAAAATGTTCGTTTTGAGCCCGGTGAAACTAAGAACGATGAAGAGCTCAGCAAGAAATTTGCTGCTCTTGCAGATATCTATGTAAATGATGCATTTGGTTCAGCTCACAGAGCCCATTCTTCAACAGCAGGTGTTGCTTCTTTTGTTGATGAGACAGCTATCGGCTATCTTATGCAGAAGGAAGTTGATGTTATGGGTAAGGCTCTTGAAGATCCTGCAAGACCCTTTGTTGCTATCCTCGGCGGTGCAAAGGTTTCTGACAAGATCGGCGTTATCGAAAACCTTATGGAAAAAGTTGACACTCTTATTGTAGGCGGCGGCATGGCTTACACATTCTTTGCTGCACAGGGTCATTCTGTAGGTACATCTATTTGTGAAGAAGACAAGATTGATCTCGCTAAGGATATGATGAAGCTTGCTGCTGATAAGGGCGTTAAGTTCCTTATTCCCGTTGATAACAAGGTAGGTCTTGAGTATAAGGCTGATACAGAGCACAAGGTTGTTGATTCCGATGATATTCCCGACGGTTGGATGGGTCTTGATATCGGTCCTAAGACAGAAAAGCTCTTTGCTGAAGCTCTTGAGGGTGCAGGTACTGTTATTTGGAACGGACCTATGGGTGTTTCAGAATGGGAGAACTTTGCTTCAGGTACAATTTCCGTTGCTAACGCTGTTGCTGCTGCTACAGATGCAGGTGCAGTTTCCATCATTGGCGGCGGTGACTCTGCAGCCGCTGTTAAAAAGCTTGGCTTTAATGACAAGATGACTCACGTTTCAACAGGCGGCGGAGCTTCTCTTGAATTCCTTGAGGGTAAGGATCTTCCCGGTATCGCTTGTATTGATAATAAATAATTTATTATATGCTTCGTAGGGCGGGCACTGCCCGTCCGTACAAAGTTTCATTACATAATGAGAGGATTTATAAATTATGAATAAAGCACTTCGTAAAGCAGTTATCGCCGGTAACTGGAAAATGAATAAAACTCCTGCTGAGACAAAGGCTCTCATCAGTGAAATGAAGCCCCTTGTAGCAAACGCTGACTGTGATGTAGTACTCTGCGTTCCCTATATTGATGTTTTTGCAGCAATGGAAGCAGCAGAAGGCTCAAATATCAAAATTGGTGTTGAAAACTGTCATTGGGCAGCAAGCGGTGCTTTCACAGGTGAAGTTTCCGCAACAATGCTTAAGGAAATCGGTGTTCCTTATGTAATCATCGGTCACTCTGAAAGAAGACAGTACTTCGGTGAGACTGATGTAACTGTTCAGAAGAGAACAAGAGCTGCTCTTGATGCAGGCCTTACTGTTATTCTTTGTGTTGGTGAGTACCTTGAGCAGAGAGAACAGGGTATTACAGAAGAAGTTGTCCGTATGCAGACAAAGATAGCTCTTGGCGGTGTTTCAGAGGTAGAGCTTGATAATATTATTATCGCTTACGAACCCGTTTGGGCTATCGGCACAGGAAAGACTGCTACTGCTGAACAGGCAAACGAAGTTAACCATGCAATCAGAGAATGCGTAGCTGAACTTTACGGCAAGGCTGCTGCTGATAAGATGGTTGTTCAGTACGGCGGCTCAATGAATGCCGGTAATGCTGACGAGCTTCTTGCACAGGAAGATGTTGATGGCGGTCTTATAGGCGGTGCTTCACTCAAGGCAGAAGATTTCTCAATAATCGTAAAAGCTGCTTCAAAGTAATAAAAAACATATTTCGGGCAGGAGAGATACCTGCCCTTTTTTAAAGGAATGATTATGATGAAAAAACCTTATGTTCTTTGTATAATGGATGGATTCGGGTCAAATCCCGGAGTAAAGGGAAACGCAATCGAATTTGCAAAAACTCCTCGTCTCGATAAAATTTTTGCTGAAAATCCTCATACACTTATTGGTGCATCGGGTCTTGATGTAGGTCTGCCCGACGGTCAGATGGGTAACTCTGAGGTTGGTCATACAAATATCGGTGCAGGCCGTGTCGTTTATCAGATGCTTGTAAAAATCTCAAAGATGATAAAGGACGGCGAGCTTGCAAATAATAAAAAGCTTACTGCTGCAATGGATTCATGCGTAGAGAAGGGTACTGCTCTTCATCTTGTAGGTCTTGTTTCCGATGGCGGCGTTCACAGCCATATTGAACATCTTTTCGGTCTTATTGACATGGCTAAAGAAAAGGGTGTTAAGAAAGTTTACGTTCATGCAGTTACTGATGGCCGTGATGTTTCTGTTGAATCCGGTGCAGGCTTTATGAAAGATTGCCTTAACAAGTTTGAAGAAACCGGTCTTGGCAAAATTGCTACTATCTCCGGCAGATATTACGCAATGGACCGTGACTTTGCTTGGGACAGACAGGAAAAGGCTTATGCTGCAATGGTTTACGGCGAAGGCAATCAGTGTGACTGCCCTGTAAAGGCAATGGAAGAATCTTATGCTAACGGCGTTACTGATGAATTTGTTATTCCTGTTGTTATTGATAAGGAAGGTATGATTAAGGAGAATGATTCCGTAATCTGCTTCAACTTCCGCCCTGACAGAGCAAGACAGCTTACAAGAATGTTTGTTGATCCTGATTTTAACGGTTTTGAAAGAAAAACAGGCTATTTGCCTCTTACTTATGTATGCATGACACAGTACGATGCTACAATGACCAATGTTACTGTTGCACTTGAAAACGAGGATCTTACAATGACAATGGGTGAGT
>CAYVTA010000143.1:0-4086 GCA_964454355.1 uncultured Eubacteriales bacterium
TGTCTGTCTGTCTGTCTGTCTGTCTGTCTGTCTGTCTGTCTGTCTGTCTGTCTAAGATTTTACAAAACATCATCAGAACTGTCAATCCTTTTTTCCAAAATTATATATTTATTATGCAAAATTTGCTTACTAATGTCAATAGTTTTTTCAATAAAATAATTTAGCTTACGATTTTGATGTGCCGCATAAAAATTTTGGTCGAGCTTTTTCTAAAGCTCATGGGTTTCAAAAGATCAATATCCCTTGTGACACTGATCAGAGTGCAAAACCCCTTTTCAAAAAAAAGGAGGGAACTCTCGCCGTGGGTTCCCCGTTGCCTTAACGATAAATTATTACCTACACTACTCCCTGCTCTGCCATAGCGTTTGCAACCTTTAGAAATCCTGCTATATTTGCACCAGCGACAAGGTTACCCTTCATTGAGTACTCTTCTGCGGCAGCAGATGCATTTTTATAAATATTTTCCATTATCTCTCGCAATTTTGAATCGACCTTTTCAAATGTCCATGAACCTCTGATAGAGTTTTGACTCATTTCAAGAGCAGAAGTTGCAACACCGCCTGCATTTGCAGCTTTAGCCGGGCCGAAAAGGATTCCTTTTGATAAAAATTTCTCAATTGCTTCAGGCGTTGAAGGCATATTCGCACCCTCCGCAACGGCAACACACCCATTTTCAATAAGCTTGAGTGCAGACTTTTCATCAAGCTCATTTTGCGTTGCACAAGGCATAGCAATATCGCATTTAATACTCCATATGCCGTCACAGCCTTCATGATATTCCGCCTGAGGACGGAATTTAATGTATTCACTGATCCTCTTTCGTTCAATTTCTTTAAGCTGCTTGATAACAGGAAGATCAATTCCGTTTTTATCATAAATATAACCGTCCGAATCGGAAAGAGCCACAACTTTTCCTCCCAATTGAGTTGCTTTTTCTGTAGCATAAATAGCAACATTTCCTGAACCGGAAATAATGACGGTTTTATCTTCAAAAGAAGTACCTATTCCGTTTAACATTGCTTGAGTAAAATAGCAAAGTCCATATCCTGTAGCTTCTGTCCGTGCAAGAGAGCCGCCATATTCAATCCCCTTTCCTGTCAAAACACCGGTAAATTTTGTTGTGCTTCTTTTATATTGACCAAAAAGATAGCCTATTTCTCTGCTGCCAACACCAATATCACCCGCCGGTATGTCGGTATAAGATCCGATATGCTTTGCAAGCTCCATCATAAAGCTTTGACAAAAGCGCATAACTTCCCCATCGGATTTACCCTTTGGATCAAAGTCTGAGCCACCCTTTCCTGCACCAATCGGCAACCCTGTAAGAGAGTTTTTGAAAATTTGTTCAAAGCCGAGAAATTTTATAATTCCTTCATAAACAGAGGGATGAAAACGCAATCCACCCTTATATGGTCCGATAGCACTGTTAAACTGCACACGAAAGCCTCTGTTTATCTGAACAACACCGCTATCATCAACCCAGGGAACCCTGAATTTTATGATCCTTTCCGGTTCAACGATGCCCTCAAGCACACCTTTTTCTACATATTCCGGATGTTTTTCAATAACGGGTTCAAGAGATTCCAAAACCTCTCTTACCGCCTGATGAAATTCATTTTCTCCGGGATTCCTCTTTATAACTCTTTGCGTAAGCTCTTTTAAATATTGATTTTTGATTTCCATAATAATGCCTCCCGATATATTATTAAACGGTCGGCATTGCAGTATTCGCACAAGTATATTTTTATCAATATTAATTGACAATTAACACCGCTTGTTATATAATCTTATCAACTTCTTGAAAGAGGAATTTACTATGAGAATGAGAAAAAAGAAAAATCTTGAAGAAAAGCTTCAAACGGTTTCAGAAAACCTTACGATGCTTTACTCCGAGGACAGAAATTATATAACTGCTGTCGAAAAGAAGGAATATATTGATTTTACTTCAATCTTCAGCAATAACAATCCGATTCATCTTGAAGTAGGATGCGGTAAAGGTCAGTTTATTTGTGAAGTTGCAAGACTGAATCCCGATATTAATTTTATTGCAGTAGAAATAAATCCTAACGTTATTTATATGGCTTGCAGAAAAGCACTTGACGCAGGACTTAAAAACATTCATTTTTTACAGTGCAGAGCAGAATATCTGCCCAAATACATAAAAGAAAACACTATCGAAAGAGTATATCTTAACTTTTCATGTCCTTTTCCAAAGAAAAAATATGCCTGCCACAGACTTACAAATGAGAGATTTCTTGATATCTATAAAAAACTGATGGTTGACGGAGCAGAAATTCACCAAAAAACAGACAATATGCATCTGTTTGAATATTCTATTGAGCAATTTTCACAATGCGGTTTTGCAATGAAAAATGTAACATTTGATTTACATAACAGTAATTTTGAAGGCAACATAATGACCGAATATGAAAAAAGATTTACTGATTTGGGACAGCCGATTTACAGACTTGAAGCATTCATAAAGGAGGCATAACAATGAAATACGAAAACAATTGGGAATCACTTAATAAAAGAGAGGTACCGTCATGGTTTGAAGATGCCAAGTTCGGCATTTTCATTCATTGGGGACTTTACAGTGTACCGGCATATGCTCCTAAAGGTCATTATGCGGAGTGGTACGGATGTCACTGCGATAAAAAAAAGGACAGTGAAATTGACAGACAGTATTATGACTATCATCAGAAGACATACGGAGAAAATTTTAAATACGCTGATTTTGTTCCTATGTTCAAGGCTGAAAACTTCAATGCAAAGGAATGGATAAGTCTTTTTGAAGAAGCAGGTGCAAGATATATGAACCTTGTTTCAAAGCATCATGACGGTTTTTGTATGTACAAATCAAAATACGCATGGAACTGGAACAGTGTTGATGTTGGTCCTCATAAAGATTTTTGCAAGGAACTGAGCGAAGCCTGTGAAGGAACAAAGGTAAAATTCGGCGTGTATCATTCAGTTTATGAATGGTTCCATCCTCTTTATCTCAAAAATCCGGAGGAATATGCAACTGAGCATCTCATCCCCATGCTAAAAGAGCTTATTGAAAAGTACAAACCATATACCCTGTTTACAGATGGTGAGTGGGAGCATCCCAGTTCAGTGTGGCATTCCACTGAATTTTTACAGTGGCTTTACAATGAATCAAGTGTGAAAGATTATATCGTTCCGAATGACCGTTGGGGCAGTGAAACAAGAGGCAGATTAGGCGGAAATCTTACTACGGAATACGGTTTTGTAAGTGCCGCAGACGGCAGTGATGAAGTTATTGACAGAGTTTCGGAGGAGTGCAGAGGCATTGGTTCCTCCTTTGGCTGGAACAGATTTGAAACAGTTGACGATTATCTTTCTCCAAAGGAACTTATTGATATGTTCGTTGACCTTATCAGCAAAGGAAGTAATTTCCTGCTGAATATCGGTCCTACGGACGATGGCAGAATTCCCGTTATCATGGAGGAAAGACTCCGTCAGATGGGTAAGTGGTTAAAGGTTAACGGTGAGGCTGTATATGCAAGCAGAAAATACTGTGATTCAACCACTGAAAATGTTAAGTACACAAGAAGTAAAGACTCTTCCAAAATTTTTGCATTCATGATGAAGTATCCTTCCGGCAGCATAACTCTTAATGATGTTGACTATAGCGAAAATATGAAAGTTTCTCTTCTCGGATATCAAGGTGATATTACAGCAGATAATGATAACGGAAAATTGAAAATAAACTTCGATTTTATAAACCCTGATGATATTGATTCCCGGTATGTCTACACTGTAAAAATTGAAAAATAAGACATAAAAATTAAGAGCTGTTAAAAACGCCGACTCCCCGTAAGACAGTATTTGTTTTTCAAACAAAATTCCCTGTATTTTCTGTTTATACGAAACTGTGAAGCACTTTAAAACATAAATTTTGGATACAAGAAAAGGCGAAAACTCCCGATACTGCTGACGCATATCGGGAATTTTTAACGCATTATTGTGTCAAAAGTTCATTTCATATTTTAAAGATATATACCGGCTCAGAAATTTCTATTATTTTTTCAATTTCCAGTGGTAATTTTAATTGATATGGTG
>CAYVTA010000144.1:0-4027 GCA_964454355.1 uncultured Eubacteriales bacterium
AAGGATTTTACTCCCTGCCGCCGTTTCCAACATTATGCAATTTTAAATCAGACTATTGATGATCCTTCCTCTAATCATAGTATTCTTATAAATATATTTATTATCTGCACCATCTTTGATTTTCAGTGCTATCACATCATCAATAAACGGCTGAATTTCATTAACACAATCTGCAACGATCTCTCGCTTATTACCATATACATCTACAGAAATAATTGTTTTAGCGTGTCCCAGAGAGTTGGATATTGCTTTCACGGATAAATCTTCCTTTAGCAGCAACGTCGCATAGGTATGGCGAAGGTCGTGAAAGCGTATATTAGGTAGGTTATTTTCGCGCAACAGTCGTTTGAAAGGTTGATAACAGAATGATGCGCTGCGCGGTCTGCCGTAGGTTGAGCAGCAAATGTAATCGAGATCCTGAAATTGCTGCATATGTCTGCGGCGATTGTCTTCATACCTTTGTCGTTCTTCCATTATGCCATCAAATACAATATCCGGAATATTCAAAACACGATTGCTTGACCGAGATTTTAGTCCTATTTCCTGTTTAGTCTTTGTTTTAACAGGACATTCATTAAATAAGTTTCTTCCCAATTGCCTTTGAATATGAATTGTCTTTTTCTGAAAATCCACATCCGAGTATTTGAGCCCAAGTACCTCGCTTTTTCGCAAGCCCATCAATCCGGCAAATAATATAAAGAGATAAATCCTCGTACCCCTACTCTTATCAATCAGCAGATTCAATTGCTCTGTGGTAAGCGTCCGCTGAATATTAACATTGATTGTATGATAAGGTTTCGCCTTATAAATATCCTTCGGGATCAGCACATCTTTCGCTGGGTCAATAGAAATTAACTGATTCTGCTTTGCATAACGAAGACCTGTCTGTAATATAACTCTGCATTGTTCTGCGCTGGATTTATATATTTCCCCTACTGTCCTATATAGGTGCAAAATGTGTGCCTTATTTAGCTCTGTTAGCTTAACGCCACCGATATGGGGATAAATATGATTCTTCAAAGTGTAATAGTAGGATGAATAAGTCGATGCCTTGCACCTTTCTTTAATCACACTTTCAAGCCATGCGTTAAAGAACTCCCGTACCGTTGTGCAACCATCGGTAACATAGGTTTTACTATGCAGTTGCGTAACCGCAATGTCTCTCCCCTGCTGTGCATCCTTCATATTCCTATAACCGCTTTTCTGCTGTACCTTTTTAGTGCCATCTGACAAAATCAGTGTTACTCGGTATCCGAAGCTGTTCTTCACCTTCATAACACCGCTGATCTTCCAATCTATGTATTCCATCACGAGTCAGCCTTCCTACTTTTGAATGTTTTATTCAGGTAGCCGGTTATCCTCCGATTATCTTCCATCACATGGCAATAATGCTCGAATGTTGTATGGATAGAGGCATGACCTAAAAGACCGGATATTTTTACGAGGGACACTCCCTGCTCCAGTAAGATAGTCGCATACATATGTCTTAGATCGTGAACAGAAACTTGTGGAATACCGGCACGATTGCAAGCTCTCTTTAAGGCACCGTAAAAGGAGGGTAATGTATGCGGCTCGCCGTCCTCCCGACAGGAAATGTATCCGTAATCGTGATAGGCTGCGCCGTAGAAATCCCTATTCTTATCTACTCGCTTTTTCCGGATTTCCAGCTCTGCAAATATAACCTTGGGAATCCGCATTGTGCGGTAACTGTTTTCTGTCTTAGGAGGCTTCTCCGTAGGTCGTTGCCCAATTCTTTTCCCATTGTCATCAAAAAAGTATTCTTCGGATATCTGTCGTCTAATTGTAACGGTTTCGTTTTCTGTGTCAAAGTCAGAGAATTTTAATCCCAGTATCTCTCCTCTGCGAAGTCCGCAAAAAAGGGCAAGTAAGGTTTCCAAAAACCAATTAGTAGATCTCATTTCAAATAACAGCCGTCTAATTTCGTCCTTTGCAAGGATCGTGGCATTGTGCTTTTCCCTGGGATAGTGTTTTGTAAACTCTATGGGGTTATCCGTTAGATACTCCTCCTGCACAGCATTTCTCATAGCTGTATTCAAAAGTTCTCTGCATCTGTTGCCTGCGGATTTTGTATGTAATGATGCTGTTTTCAAGAGTTTGTCAAAATACTCTATGTTACAGACTCGCAACGGAACATCAGATATATGTGGCAAGAGATATTGATTTAAAACAATCTCTCCCAGCATTCGTGTTGCTGAGTCAACTGTTGGTATATGAACCCGATTAAACCAGTAATTCAAATAGTCTGCAAGCAAAATATTCTTATCCGCACAAGGATTCCATTTTCTCTTGTTTTCCTCAAAATCCTTAAGCATTCGCTCATAACTTTCCTCTGCTTCCTTCTGTGTTTTGAATCCGCCCTTTTTGCTGTATCCGATTGAGAAATCCTTTCGCAGGAATTTGGTTCTATGATACCAAGAACCCATGTAGAAAAATGCTTTGCTTTTGTTTTTAGCCATAATGTGACTTCCTTTCAAAATGATGATATTTTAATTTTATCTGCACCGCACCGTTTTGAAAGTATGTCAAAAAAGAGGAGCGCAGTTATCTGCACTCCTCCTACTCTTATATCCTACTCTTCCTCTTCTTCAAACTCTCCTTCCAACCAAAGGTGGAAGCCCTTTTTAGGAACTCTGTACTGTCCGCAGATTTTATATACCGGAAAGGCGTTTTTCTTTTCATAGACTTCCTTAATGAAGGTGTATCCGGTACTCTTTTTCATGCCCAGCAAAGCACTGATTTCATCTGCAGTATATACAATAGGCTCTAACTTTTCCATAGACGACTCCTTTCTGCTAAAACTATAGAGTAGATCCCCGCCGAAACCACTCATCAAAAGATTCCTTGCCGATACGGTAATTCTTGCCGCATTTTATAACCTGGAACGGCTTTCCCTCGGCATATACCTGGGCAAGAAAATAGTATGTTTTCGATTTGCCGAATGCAAGGATCTTCTGAATTTCCGATGGAGTGTAGACAGAATCATTGCCGCTTTTCCTCCGCAATGCAGCATCTGCGTTCCCAGCAGTTTTTTCCGGCTTTGTGATGACGTTCCATTCATCAAACGCATCCGCAGGCACCACATATTGTGTACCAACTTTGATAACAGGGAACAACTGATTTGCTATCGCTTCCTCCAAAAAATCACTCGCCGCATTCGTTGATACCGCAAATATTTTTGCAATATCCTTAACACTATACACTCTTTTTGTTTTCTTACTCGTCATTTGTTTTTCCTCCTTTCCCATTATTAGAATCCATCTGCAGTCGGTATCAACCGCAGTATTTTAGATTGCGAAGGGAGTCTAAAACAGGGCATTTTATTTGGCAAGTAAAAAACAGCATAAAAATTCGCCGGCATAAAAGCCGGCGAAAAAATATATAAAATTATTTGAAAAAGAAAGATATTCGCATACAACCGTGCATACACAAGTACGCTCTTCGTAGTGTCCTTTTGACGAATTAGGCCACTTTGGTCACTATTCCATCTAGTCCAGAAACCCCATTTTTGTATTATTTTGTCCTAAAAACGCTGTTTTATATGGACAAAACGTACTGTTTTGAACACTTTTCTTGCAGGACTGATTATAGGAAACGAAATACTCCACCGCGTTGTTGGGGAAAAACTCCTTGAACTCGCTGCACAGCTGTGCCGCCAGCGTTTTGTTATGAGCGAGAACGAGTGTCGGGAGGTTGACCTGTGCAATGACGTTCGCCATCGTAAAGGTCTTGCCCGAGCCGGTCACGCCCAGCAGCGTTTGCTCGCGCTTACCGCTGTTGATGCTTGCCACCAACTGCTCGATCGCCTGCGGCTGATCGCCCGTCGGCGCATACGGTGCGTGAAGCTCAAACCGGTCCATATCCCCACCTCCTCGCGATGATCGTATATTTAAATTAGTATATCACACCCACCCTCAAAAATAAAGAGGTACCGCAAAATAATCTATATAATGCTTGTAGGTGTTACAATGATGTGTGACAAAAGATAAAAAAGAGTAGCGAATAGGAG
>CAYVTA010000145.1:0-3963 GCA_964454355.1 uncultured Eubacteriales bacterium
TTGCCCTTTTGAAACCCACGAGCTTTTGAAAAAGCTCGACCAAAACTTTTATGTGACACAATCAAACTTATACAATAAATTATTGTTTATTTATAAAGGAAAAATTTTCACCGGCTTGTCAATTTGGTATTGACATCCACTTGTACTTGCTGTATAATAAGTATGCATATTTATAATCCAAAAAAATTAAGGAGGAAATTTATATGAAAAAAGCAATAGCTATATTGTTGGCTTGCATGATGATCTTCGCTTGCGTTCCTGTTGTTTCTTTTGCAGCAGACACAACGATTACAGAAGACGGAACCCTTTCCGATGCTTTAGTAGTTGAAAGCGGTGATAAACTTACTGTTTCAAGTGTATGGACACTTAACGCACCTCTTACTATCAATGAAGGTGCAACTCTCGAAGTTACAGCAAACGGTTATATTACAATCGCAACTGCAGGTCAGATTATCAACAACGGTACAATTACTGTTAAGAAGGATGGTGCAATCCTTTCTAAGGGTGCAGGTACAGACGAATCAAACGCTTCTTTCATTAACGGAGAAAAAGGTGTAGTTAATCTTAACAGCGGCAGCTATTTCTGCGTTGAAAGAGGTACATATGCTTACAACAAGGGTACTATCAACAACATTGACAGAATGACCATCAACGGCACTCTTTACCATTGGGTTGTTTATCCTCAGAACTTCAGCGTTCCGTATACAAGAACTGAAATGTGGGACAGAACTGACAAAACTGTTAACTTCACTGTTGAGCACGTAAATGATGCTGATCTTGAAGATGAATTAGGCTATCTTACAGCATCTAATTACGGAAGCGTTCCTCCCAGCGGCGGTTGGTGTGAGCATGGTGTTAAGGAATACATTCTTATCACTCCCGAAGACGGTGTCGGTGATTGGGTTGACACAGGCAGAATGCAGCTTGTTGTCAACGGTACTGTTTTTGATACATCAGAAAGAATTGACAATGACCGTGGTGTATTCACAATTACTCCCGTTGGTTCAATGAATATTACAATCCTTTCAACAAACTACAAGGATATCGTTAAGCTGTTTGATATCACTCTTCCTAAGACTGATGCTTATTATGTAAAGAGCAAGGACGGCGAAGTTGACAGAGTTACTGTTGAGTACGGTAAGACATTCTCTTTCAGTGTTGTTCTTCACGAGGATTATGACAAGTCAGATTTCTATGCATATGTTAACGGCGTTTCTCTTGAACCCGATGAGTACGGTTACTTCGATATTACAGGTAAAATCGAAGGCTATGAAATGGCAACAACCGGCGGTGTTCAGAACGACATTACTATCACAATCATGGGTGTTTCTTCAAACGCAAGTGAAGAACAGATGTCAAGCATCGTAAACTTCATCAAGCAGATCTTTGAGACAATCCAGAGCATCTTCGGTTACTTCGGTGACCTCTTCGCAGGATTGTTCGGAGGCATTTCTTCCGCAGAATAATTCAGACAACATTCTAAACGAATAATATTTAGCGGTGTGACCAAACGGTTGCACCGTTTTTTTATATATAGAGGCAATTGCTCATTTTTGTGAGCTATTTGCTTATATCAAGAAACACCTTTCACTCAAGCTTGTGGGATCGTAAGATTTTTAGGAATAATCATCATATATTAATTACAAAAAAAGAATGTCGCACCCTCAGGAGTGCGACAAAATAAGGTTTCAATTGTAAAAACAGCTAAAATATTACTCCTCGATGCCCAAAAATTCCAATTCTTCTTTTCTGTCCTGTTTAGAACGGGCAACGACCTGAGCTCTGAGCTGTTTTCTGTTCTTTCCGCCGATGATACCGTTTCTGTAAAATGCAACGGCAAACATACCTACGAGCGAACCAACAACGCAGCAAATAAAGTCAACCATTGTGTCTACAAGTCCAACCTCGGAAAGTACTTGAGAAGTCTGTAATGTATAGCCGTAAACCCTGTCCATGGTAAACTCGTAAAGCTCCCATGCAACGGCAATAAACATCGAAAAACAGAAAGAAAAAAATGCGGCAAGTGCAGGGCTCAAGTGTCTTTTTTTGCCCTGAAAAACAACAGCGAAATCATAGGCAAACCAAGAAGTAATAACACCTGAAGCTGCATGAGAAATAATATCAAGAAACTGCACATTGGTTCTTGAATTGAACATATAAGCAATCATGCTGTATACAAGAAAAATGTTCAGAAGTGTCTGTGCAAAAAAATCAACTCTTGTTATGAATGATTTTCCTCCGAAAAGCTGAAACATATCCCAAAGGTGGGAAAAAGCAACGGAAAAAAGCCCCATTAAATACATAGTGACTGAGTTATTCAGTATTCCGTAAATTGCAAACAGTACCATAAACGCTCTGCTTGCCCACCATATTATCTGATGAACCTTGGGTATAGGCGTAATTTTATTGAGTTTTCTCATCAAATTATCTCCAACAAAATATTTATCTTATTCTAACACAATAATCACTTATAATGCAACAAAAATTTTTACAATATATCAGTTGCGACACATTACGGCTTTGCACTCATTTTTGAAAGACATCAATTTCAGATTATGAGGCAAGTCATACGCTAAATTATTGTCTGTCATGAGTGACGGATTCGCTTAAGCATTTCCTGTGCAGCCAGCATAACGCCTATTTTTCCGCTGTGGAAGTTGAGTCCGCCCTGCATCCATACAGCAAAAGGCTCTCGTAAAGGAGCATCCGCTGACAGTTCGATGGATGAGCCGGAAGTAAAAGCCCCTGCTGACATAATTACCTGATTGTCATAACCCGGCATATCCCATGGTTCGGGAGTTACATACGAATCCACCGGTGCACCTTTTTGCAATCCCTGACAGAAGGCAATAAGATTTTCGGGATTTTCAAGGCATATTGCCTGAATAATATCGTGACGTTCCTCATCAACAGCGGGCGTTACCTTAAATCCTAATTCAGTAAAGAGTGATGCCGCAAAAACTGCCGTTTTTAGTGCCTCACCGACAACATGAGGAGCGTGGAAAAGTCCCATAAAAAGGCTTCTGTTCTGACCGAGTGTTGCACCCAGCTCAGTACCTAATCCGGGAGTTGTAAGTCTGTAGCCGCAAAGCTCAACAAGGTCTTTACGACCTGCTATATATCCGCCGCTTGCGGCAACACCGCCGCCTGCATTTTTTATAAGAGAGCCTGCAATCAAATCCGCACCGACTTCTGTAGGCTCAAGCTTTTCAGTAAATTCGCCATAGCAATTATCAACCATTACGATTGCATGCTTATTGACTCGGTGAACGATCTGACATACTTTTTTTATTTCTTCAACAGAAATTGTGTGACGAAGTGAATATCCCCTTGAACGCTGAATATAGACCATTCTGACAGCCTCATCACCTGCACATTTTTCAATACGTTCATAATCCAGCTCATCATTTTCTGTCATATCAACCTGAGCATAACGAACACCAAAATCAGCAAGTGTTCCGTCGCCCGTATTTTTGCCGTTCAAGCCTATTGTTGAATGCAATGTATCATAGGGTGTGCCTGAAACACAAAGCATAACATCATTCGGTCTCAAAATTCCGTAAAGACAAACAGCAAGAGTATGAGTTCCGCTTGCAAGGGCACCTGAACGGATAATTGCACTTTCGGCACCGAAAATATCAGCGGTCAGCTCATCCAGCTTTACTCTTCCTTTATCGGAATAGCCATAGCCTGTTGTGGTGTTAAAATCTGTTTCATCAACACGGTTTCTGATAAACGCAGAAAGCACCTTATGCTGATTATATTCAGTTATTTCATCTATCCTTGCAAAGCTCGGTTTTGCCTTTTCAAGAGCCTTTTCGGAAATTGAAATCAAGGACTTATCAAAATCGAAAAAAGTGATGTCCATATGTCGTTCGCCTTTCTATCCTTTTTTCAAGAAATTGAGATAAACAATAATTTATCGTATAAGTTTGATTGTGCCACATAAAAGTTTTGGTCGAG
>CAYVTA010000146.1:0-3935 GCA_964454355.1 uncultured Eubacteriales bacterium
AGGTGACAGGATAGCCTTCGATTGTGTCGGGAATGACTACATCACCGCTGATTGAAGTGTCACAGTCTGTAATTGTTACTTCACCGTCTGTGATTGAATAAGTTAAATAACTCAACACATCATCCTCTGCGATTACGGTTACGGGTGCGATTGTCAGCACCATTGCGATTGCAAGAAGAATGCTTAATAATTTTTTTGACATGATTTTACCTCCCGAAGCATTTTATGTTAAAATTATAAAATAAATTTGACCAAATGTCAACACAAACAATAATTTATCTGCGATAAATTATTGTTTATCTAACAATTTCATAACAAGACGCAGTAAATCCAAAACATTTTCCTTGTCTGCAATTCTGACAGAGATATACTGTTTACCCGTTGCACTGATAAGGACTCTGTTTCTCATCGCTTTTACAAGCGGAGTGATTTTTTCAATGGATATATTATCACTGTACAGCAAAATTTTATTATCCTGCTGTGCGATACGGTAAATATCATGTTTTATGGCTGAATTTCTTATCAATGAAACGGTAATAAGGCCCTTTACACCCTCTGGCGGTTCTCCGTAACGGTCTATCAGCTCATCAAGCACGTCAGAAGCATCATCCTCGCTTCTGACAGCTGCAATTCTTCTGTACATAGAAAGTCTTTGAGGTACACTGTCAATATATTTTTCGGGAATATGAGCATCAATCTGAATATCAATAAGACACTCACGCTCTTCCTCTGTTTCCTCGCTCGTCTCCCCTTCACTTACTGCCTCGGATAGCATCTGCAAATACATATCATAACCTACAGCCTCAAGATGACCGTGCTGTTGAGCACCCAAAATACTGCCGGCACCTCTTATTTCAAGGTCTTTCATTGCTATTTTGAATCCGGATCCAAATTCAGTATACTCACGTATTGCAGTAAGTCGCTTCTGTGCAATTTCCGAAAGCTCC
The DNA here is from genome assembly GCA_964454355.1 of uncultured Eubacteriales bacterium. Lineage (GTDB taxonomy): Bacteria > Bacillota > Clostridia > Oscillospirales > Acutalibacteraceae > UBA1081. The sequence goes on from CAYVTA010000146.1 coordinate 948, forward strand.
TTTCCACGTCTGAATGTAAAATAAGCAAACGCACGTCGTGAAGATCTGCCTACTCGTCCTCTCAACTGATGAAGCTGTGCAAGACCCATGCAATCTGCATTTTCGATTATAAGAGTATTAACATTGGGAACATCAACACCTGTTTCTATAATAGTTGTGCAAACAAGTATATTAATTTCCCCTTCAAGAAGCTGTCTCCATACCTCGCTGAGCTCTTCCTCCGCCATTTTACCGTGAGCCACTGCAATGTTTGCTTCGGGAATGAAGGAATGTATCTCGGCGGCTTTTTCATCAATATTATCAACTCTGTTATAAAGATAATATATCTGACCGCCTCTGCGAAGCTCTTTTTCCATTGCCTGAGCAAGAATACCCATATCATGCTCAAGAACATAAGTCTGGATAGGCAACCTATCAAGAGGTGCTTCTTCGATAACAGACATATCACGTATACCGGTCATGGCCATGTTAAGTGTTCTGGGGATAGGTGTTGCGGAAAGAGTAAGCACATCCACACCGGGGAACACTGTTTTAAATTTTTCTTTCTGTGCAACACCAAAGCGCTGTTCCTCATCTATAATGACTAATCCCAGATCTCGAAAATTTATGTCTTTTGATATTATTCTGTGCGTGCCTACAAGAATATCAATTTTTCCGTTTTTAAGATCTTTTTTTATCTTCTCCTGCTGTTTTGTGTTTCTGAAGCGTGAAAGCATTTCAATACTTACGGGGAAGCCCTCAAAACGGCGAAGAATATTTCTGTAGTGCTGTAAAGCAAGAATAGTGGTGGGCACAAGGATTGCACACTGCTTGCCGTCGGCAATACACTTAAATGCTGCCCGAAGTGCAACCTCAGTCTTGCCGAAGCCTACATCACCGCACAGAAGTCTGTCCATAGGATAAGACTTTTCCATATCCTGCTTTATCTCATAAATACATCTGAGCTGATCGTCTGTTTCATCAAATTCAAATCTTCGCTCAAAATCACTCTGCATATCAATATCCGGTGAAAAAGCATACCCTTTTGTATTGCGACGTTTTGCGTAAAGCTGTAAAAGCTCCTGAGCCATATCCTTAACTGCACCACGGACTCTTGCCTTTGTTTTAGCCCAGTCCTTTGAGCCCAGCTTGTTGATTTTAACGCTCTTTCCTGTATCGTCATGTGGGCCGATATATTTTGAAACCAGATCAAGCTGTGTAACAGGAACATACAGCACATCTGCACCTTTGTATTTGATTTTTATATAATCTTTAACAACTCCCGAAAGAGTCATTTCCACAATGCCGTCAAAAATACCTATACCGTGGGTTGCATGAACAACATAATCGCCTTTTTGCAGTTCCTCAATAGAATGAAGCCCTTTACTGATATCGTGGAATTTCTTTTTTCCCGAAGCACGTTTTATGCCTTCGCTTTTATATCTGCCTGATGTGACTATTCTGATTTTTTCGCCCGGATAATCCATTCCGAAGCTCAATGCACCGGGAATAATGTTAATCTGTCCCTTTATAAAAGATGAGGGCGGTGTTGAAAAATAGTTCGCTGCAAAACCGTCATCATTAAGATCCTCACAAAGACTTTTTGCGGCTTTTTCCGTACCCGCAAGGACAACCGCCGTGTATCCTCTTTGCAAATCAGGTCTCAAATCGTCGCACAGCACCGTAAGAGAGCCCTCCCAAGGGGAAGACTGACGAACATTCATATTTACCAGTTCTTTTACCGGAGTATCAAATGAGCCACGGGCAAAGTTATCAAGATATATAACACTCTTTTTTTCATATTGAAGGACAACTTCGCTCCACTTCATGGAAAAAGTATCAAGTCCCTTACAAAGCACGCCTGCTTCAAACATCATCTTTATATCTTCGTTAAGTATCTGCGTTACAGTGGCGGCTCTTTCTTTTATATTATGAGATTCGGCGGCAAAAAGAAGGCAATCAGAGCAATAATCAAAAATAGTGACGCATTTTTCGTAAGCAAGATTCAGATAACGGTCATTAGAGCCCAATCTTATTCCCGTTCTGATGTTTTCAGCATCGGAGTATAGACTTTCTCTGATTTTATCATGCTTTTTGCCCTTAAGAGTAGCGGCTAAATCCTCAATTTTCTGAGAAAAAGTCAAGTCGTCTTCAAAAACTATTTCTGTTGCGGGTGTAATTCTGATCTCCTCTACATTATCTCCTCTACGCTGAGAAAGAATATCAAAATATGACATTGAATCAATAGTGTCACCCCAAAACTCTACACGGACAGGAACATCTGAATCAGGAGGAAAGAAATCAAGTATTGCACCTCTGAGTGCAAACTGTCCCTCGCCCTCAACCATGTCACAGCGGACATATCCTGCAGATAACAGAGCGTTTACAACTCTGTCAAGCTCAATATCGGTTCCGTTTTTTAAAGTAACCGATTTTTCTGTCAACACATTCTTTGGAATAGTATACTGCATTGCCGCTTCAATGGAACAGACAACGACATCATAGTTATTCTCACTTACAAGGCCGAGAACACCAAGACGTTTTCTCTCATATTCTCTTGAACGGCTCTCATTTGTTCGAAAGGCTCTGTCTGCGGCAGGATAAAGATACGCCTTCATGCCCATGGCACAAAGATCGGAACAAAGCTTTGTAGCATTTGCTTCATCATTAGTGATAACAAGAGCTTTTCTGTTCAGATTATCACAAAGCGTACTCACGAGATGAGCCTTTGGTGTAAGACTTAGTCCCAGCACCCCCATAGGCAGAAGTTTCCGTTTGACGTTATATTCAATTGTGCCGTATTCGGGATTGCTTTTAAGCAGAGATGAAAACGATTTCATAAATTTACCTCGCAACAGAAAATGTCGGAAAGTGTTAAACACGATCCGATGACTTCTGTATATTATATTTACTACAAAAAAATTATATATCCTCAAAAATCAAAAGTCAACCGAAAACAATAATTTATCGTATAGTTTTAATTGTGCCACATAAAAGTTTTGGTCGAGC
>CAYVTA010000147.1:0-3934 GCA_964454355.1 uncultured Eubacteriales bacterium
TTTAAACCATTATAAATCGGGTAAGGGCGTAGCCTTTCCTCACTTCTTCACTATTACTTATTACCTATTACTTTAACAATAATTTAGCGTACTGCTAAATTGTTGTTTAGATAAATCGGCAAGGAGATGCTCAGAATGAAAAAACACGGAACAACAGTGTTATTGATATTTATATTTGTTCTGGGACTTTGCTTGCTGCTTTATCCGTCAGTCAGTAATTGGTGGAACAGTTCACGGCAGTCAAAAGCCATTGCTTCTTATGCGGAAACAGTCAACAGCCTGAAAGAAGACACAAAGCTTCAGATGCTTGAAAAAGCAAGCGAGTTCAACAGCCAAAGAAGAGAAAGCGGATTGTATCAGTATATCACTGATGAACAGCTTGTTGAATATTATGAATTACTTGATGTTGCAGATACCGGAATAATGGCGTATATTGAAATTCCGTCAATTGATGTTTCTTTGCCAATTTATCACAGTGTCAGCGATGAAGTTCTGCAGGTTGCGGTAGGACATATTGAGTGGTCAAGCCTCCCCGTCGGAGGTGAAAGTACTCATTGTGTGCTTTCAGGACACAGAGGACTTCCCTCCGCAAAGCTTTTTACAAATCTTGATAAGCTGACAGAGGGTGATGTATTTATAATCACTACATTGGGAAAAACGCTGACTTATCAGGTGGATCAGATTCTTATTGTTGAACCTGAGGATACCGAAGCTCTTAATATTGTCGAGGGTGAGGATCTGTGTACTCTTGTAACCTGTACGCCGTATGGAATTAATACTCACAGATTGCTTGTAAGAGGGCATCGTATTGAGAACCTTGAAAGCAATTCTCCATTGCTTGTTACGGCTGATGCAAATACAATCGATCCGTTGATTGTAGCACCCATTGTTGCGGCTCCGATTTTGTTGGTTCTGTTGGTATATGTTCTTATAAAGTACAGACGAAAGAAAAAATAATTGAAAGGATGCGAAGATATGAAACGGTTGTTAGGCTGCCTTGTTGCGGTTGTGATATGCCTGTGCGTATTTGTTGTTCCTGCATTTGCAGATGATGTGCAAACTATTGCAATCGAATATTCTGCTGATGACGAGCCGATAGTGAATGCTTGTTTCAAGCTTTATTATATCGGTGATATTTCGGGAACGTCGATTGTGCCTGATAGTACATTTGCTGATTATTCCGTATCCTTTAACATTAGTGATGCAGATAGTTTATCAACTCTTGCTATGACGTTGTCTGCATACTTACAGCGAGATAATGTTTCGGCTGATTTTACAGATTATACCGATGAAGAGGGCATTGCAGATTTCGGCGGAGCTTCCTTTGCGTCGGGAGCGTATCTTTACATCGGAGAAAAACATACTCAAAACGGATATATATTTTTTTGTGAGCCTGTAATAGTAATTGTTGAAGATGGTTCAGGTGTTGTAAGTAAGGTTAAGTATGAATATGTTGATGAAACAACAACAATGACTGTTACTTATAAAGTATTTAAATTTTGGTCAGGTGATGAAGAAAACTCAAGACCGGTACAGATAGAAGTTCAGCTTCTGCGTGACGGAGATGTTTTTGATACGGTTATTCTTGATGAAAATAATAATTGGCGTTATCAGTGGACAGATTTGTCCTGTCGCTATCAATGGACTGTAACAGAAAAAATCGTTCCTGATTACTATGTTGTTGCTCTTTCAAAAAACAAACAGATGTTTATGGTTGAAAACAGTGTCACAGTTGAGAATACCACTGTTCCCGATGAAACCACCACCAATGATGAAACTACTGCTAATCAGGATACTACAACAAACGAAGAAACTACAACGACTTCGGTTACAACAACTTCTCCCGAAACAACAACGGTTTCTTCCGGAGGAGAGGGAGGGCTTCCTCAGTCAGGTGCGTTGAAGTGGCCCGTTCCGTATCTTGCTTGTATGGGGCTTATATTACTGATTGCGGGTTATGTAACTTATCGAAAGAGTGAATTTTCAGATGAGCAGACGTAAACGTAACGGGAAAATTGTAATGATTGCAGGCGGCATACTGATTCTTGCTGCCCTTGCAATTACATTATATAATGTTTATACCGAAAATGCTGCAGGAGCAGCAGCAAATGAGGTTCTCAGTGAATTGAATATGGATGGTATTGCAGGTGATTATGCAGGTGATTACAGACTGAATCCTGATATACCATTGCCTGTAAAAACTATAGACGGTATAGAGTATGTGGGAACTATAACTATTCCTAAAATAGATAAAATTCTTCCTGTTGTTGCTCAATGGAGTACCGCAAATTCAAAAATTGCTCCGTGTGTATATGAGGGAACGCCTTATAAAGATAATATGATAATCGCAGGCCATAATTATAAAACGCATTTCGGACCCATTGATAATCTTAAGCAAGGCGATACGGTCATTTTTGAGGACATGGACGGAAATGTTTTTAATTACCGAGTGCTGTATACTGAATTAATCGACGGCAGTGATACAGAATCAATGATTGCGGGACAGTGGGATCTGACACTGTTTACCTGTAACTATAGTGGCGGCTCCAGAATTACAGTAAGATGTAAACTTGAGGATAAACAATATACTTTTCATTATTAATTTTTTTAACGTTAAACTTTTTTCTAATACTTAATATGTTAAAAAACAGGCAAACCAAATTAATGGTCTGCCTGTAATTTTTATATGTAAATTTTACCAATCATTCTCAACATATTCGCAGAATGCGTACATATCTTTGATTTTAAGCTTTGTTCCGTCATCAAGAGTTACGTCGCCGCTCCACAGTCCGTGAACCTGGTGTGAGTGCATTCTGCCTACTCCCAGATTTAAGTCGGAATGATGGTCAAAAGTGGGATTCATTGTCATGTTAAATCTGCCGTCTTCTGAAATAAACTTCCATGGGTTCATGTATTTGTCCGGCTTCGGGAATGTTTCAACGTCAACTGCACCAAATTTATGTACCTTTCCGTCATAAAAAATGCAGGTTTCTGTTGCATTTTCTTCGTTGCCGATAGCCCATGTGATTTCAAATCCGAACATATGCTTTTTGCCGTTTTCATCGGTAAGATATGTGGCTCCGCTTCCCCAATACCATACCATATGACGGATTGTATTTACTCTGCCCCAGTCTAATACACAGAACGTATTTTCCTTTGAAAACTTATAAACTGTATCATCCAGCTTGAATGTTCCTTCGCAAGGCATACAATTCTGTTTCATTGTCATAAAATATCTTGTCTTATCTTCATCAAAAGGAATGACCGTAGTCATGTTTTCCAGGCCGGGCATAATATCCATGCTGAAATTGCATTCGACGGTTTTTTCTTTAAATGGGGCTTTGTACCACAGAGTTCGAGAGGTTTCTGTTGTGTTAAAATCAAATTCTCCTTTGCCGATTTTGTCTTTCATACGGTTTGGCACATCACCCTTTGCAGGTGGAATATGCTTGCTTTTGCCGCCAATAAAGTACTGTGTTGTGTCTGCAATGATTTTACCTGTACTCAAGTCAAGAAATTTTGCTCCCACATATCCGCCGACATTGATGTTTGCAAAACTGAGCTGTAACATATATTTGCCGTCGGAAATCTGATAAAAATCCCATTCCTTACGATTCATAATTCCGGTTTTGGCGTAATTCCTGTTGTAGTCAAAAACATTATGGCGTGCCCAGCCTTTTGCCAGAAGTGTTCCGTCGGGAGACAGAAGGGGAGTGTTTTCGGTGTACTCTGTCTGTTTTGAAGGTTTCTTCCAATCTTTAAACGGCACATAGGTTCTTTGTATTTCCTGACTCATTGTTATTCCTCCCTTGCACATATATTATAATCCTTTGTTTGGCTGATTGCAACAGGATTTAACTAATTATGGAGAAAAATATAAAACAATAATTTAGCAGTACGCTAAATTATTGTTAAAGTAATAGGTAATAAGGAA
>CAYVTA010000148.1:0-3924 GCA_964454355.1 uncultured Eubacteriales bacterium
ATTACTCCTTTCAAGCTTTAAGTTCTTTACTTTCTTTATTGCTTGAAAGGAGTTGCTTTATTCACTTTTACACAAAATTTTCGGCGGTCTTGCTTTGCTGTACCTTTATTTATTATATAACGTGAAAATTCATCACATAATCCTGCCGTTTACACAAAAATCAGGGGCTGTATCTTAAATAACCGTTTTTGGTGTTTTGATACAGCCTCTTGAATGGTTATATTTAATTCTTTTATTTTACCTCAAATATCACAAAATCGTAGGGATGTATATCTGAAAGTATAACCTTGTTGCCCTCAAGACGGCCAGTGCAGTTTACAAATTTAATCTCAGAATATTCACGGTCAAGAATGATTTCGGGATCGTAAATATCATCAAGGAAGATGTTTGTCACGGCAACAGACATGGATTTTTCATCCTTTGCAACAAGTATGTAGAGCTTGGATTCTAAAAAACGCAGGACGTCTTTTTTTTTGTTTGTTTTGAAGTGTACAGATAATGCTGTTTTATGCTTCTTCTCCGATACATTCTTTACCGCGAAGCTGTGCATATGTGTGCATAATCCGTGAAACCATTTTTGTGTTATCACGCCATAATCGTTCAATAGTATGATGAGCAAATTCGGAATCACTCTTCATTAAATAGTATGTTGCAGCTTCTACTGTGTCCGAATAAGAGTCATAGTGATTTTTGCTTTGGATTGTATCAAGCTCGAATCCCGGATCTGCCCATATGTATTTTTCTTCTTTTTGGTATGCATTGGGAGATGGATTATAGAAGATATAATCATTCACAATATACATTAAAATTTCTGAATATGTTTTTGAGTTATTTCTGCTTGAGCCGTAAGACTCATTGTTGACTTTCGTATTATCGCTAATATAATTGTTAATATCTCTTTGTCGGAGATTTTTGCTGATTTCAGATTCTGTCCATAATTCCTGAGTAAGACCTTTTATGTTTATCATCTGCTCGTTTGTATAATCTCTGCCCGATTCGATAAGATTATGAAGTCTTTCCCTATCATCATATCTTTGATTAATACGGGTTCGAGCAGCATCTATATCGCTTTGTGCGGGGGAAGAGCTGTTAACACCCTCATAACGGTGTTCTGCATAATAATCTGCCCGGCATTTACATTCGATTGCAAACAATCTGCCGTTTTCAAGGAAAGCCGAATCAATATCAACAGGATAAAGAGGCTTAAAATTTTTCAGAATTATATTTTTTTGTATATTTTTCCGTAAATCATCGGGGAGCTTGTGGATTATGTATGTTTTTGTATAATGTTTTTTATACTTGTCTGTCTGGGTTCCTTTAACTTGGCTTTTTTCTAGGTTGTTGTAGTAATCATACTTCTTTACGTTTTGCAGCGTATAGACATACTCATGATTTTTCAGGAAATTTTCGCCTTCGGCAAGGGAATCCGTAAACTTGTTGTTTCCCCACCATGCGCAAGAGCTTGCGATACCCCAGTTCTCTTCAATTTCTTTTATGGTTTCATTATAGAATTTTTCATCCTCTGTATTCAACTTATGATTTTCTAAACCGAGAATTTTCCATTTTTTTAATTCTTTATGAGCGATTATCTGCAGCATAAACGAATGTATAACAGTAAGGATAATCTGTATTGCCGTGCTTAGGGCAAATGATTCAAAATATGGAGCATCATGCATTATCAGATACCAGGTTGCAATAATAATAGAGATATTCAGAACGCTGATAATTGTATTCTTTTTCCATTCAAAAACGATATTGATAAGGCATACTAATATTGAAATAACAAAAGCGGTGCCTCGCATAATCGGATACAGATTTACTGAGACTTTAATTAATGGTAAAATAAAATTTTCCAGATCCCATCTTAAGTAGTTTGTCTGCAATACCGCAAAAATGAGATATGCTAACTGTGCTCTGTATGGCAAAAGAAAAATTGTATCAGTCTCACTGTTATGTTCTGAATACCGTTTGTTGTCAGAAAAAAAACGGTTGTCTTTTCTGCATACTTGCAAAAGTTTGGCAAAGGTTTTGTCTTTTTTTAATTCAGAAAAGGATTGAGGGATTTTTGAATGAGTATTTATTTCCATATTTTTTACCTCATTTTAATATGAAGAAACAGATTGCACAGATGATGAAATAGAAAATGCCTCTGAGAATATTTCTTCTGTGTTTTTTGACTGTGTTTTTTGCTTCTGATGCAGCACTAAGAATTTCAGCGCTGTCAGAGTATCGTTTTTCACTCATAAATTTTATCTCCTGACAAATAATATTTTTTCAGCTTTATTCCTGTGCTTATGGGGAACATGCAAATTACAGAGATGTACTGCATATTTTTATTTTGCTGATAAAAATTATTATATACAACTTGTTTTTAATTGTCAATATTAAGTTCTTTTTCTGAGTATGGTTTATATTTGTATAGCAAAAACAGAAATTGTATGCATAATAAAAAAATTTTGTAATAATTTAGGCAAAATGCGAATTGAAAATAACCGCAACTGAACATATAATATTATTGTTCATAAAGTTGTTCTTTTCAGCTACGTGACAGAGAATTTAATTACATAGAAAAAGGATAATAAAAATGGATCAGCTTTCTTTTATCTTAAAACGTGTTGCGTCTAATATGTGGCATACTTTTGGCCTTATGGCAGACGGAACAGTTGTTAAAACTAAATTCCAAGGAGATACAGAGCATTACACGAATCATAATGATTCTGCGAAATGGAGGAATATTGTTGCCTTATCTGCAGGCGTTTGTCATATAGTTGGTCTTAAAGAAAACGGCACGGTAGTGGCAACGGGTAGTTCTATCTACGGACAATGTAATGTGGAAGACTGGACGGATATTACAGACATCTGTGCAGGCGGACACCACACATTAGGTTTGCGAGCCGACGGAACAGTTGTTGCAGTTGGATACAATGAACATGGTGAATGCGATGTGAGCAACTGGAGAAATATTGTGGCAATTGCAGCAGGGGCTTTGCATAGCGTGGGACTTAAATCAGACGGTACAGTTGTTGCTACGGGTAGTGACAGCTACGGTTGCAAGGAACTGGATAGCTGGGAAAATATTGTTGCCATTACAGCAGGTGGTTTTCACACAATCGGATTGAGGTCTGACGATATGCTTGTTGGTGCAGGTCTCAATGAATACGGTCAGGCAAATCTGGGATTTGTTTTCGGTAAGATTGTTTCAATCTCAGCGGGTGACGAGCATACATTGATTCTGAAAAAGGACGGGACAGTTGAAGCCTTTGGTAATAATAAAAACGGTCAATGCAACACAGATAGTTGGTATGATATTATTGCTGTTGTAGCAGGTCCTCAATGCTCCGTTGGTCTGAAGCCGGATGGAACATTTGTTGTAGTCGGTTGTAATAAAAACGGCATCTGTAATACACAAGCCGGAAAGCTTTTTGATGATATAAATAATCTTGAGGAAGAAATTCGCATAGCAAAAGAGGAAAGACGGCTCAAGGATCAGGAAAGGCTTCGTATAGCAGAGCAAAAAAACGAGCAAAGAAAGAAATATCGTGAACAAGGTCTTTGCCAGTATTGCGGTGGTGAAATAAAGGGATTGTTCGGTAAAAAATGTGTAAACTGCAAGAAATCCAAGGATTATTGATACACGTGGAATTGAAAAAACGTATTAACGCAAACAAATAAAAAATAAAAAACAGAGTAGGTGTGTTGAACCGTCCCAAATTGTACGGACAGTACAAAAACAGACACTATGGTAGTTAAAAACTAAATTTTAAGTAGCAAACTGACTTCGTTTTTCTAACGGTGTCAGTTTCGTTTTGAGTTGGATACGTTGATGATTGTAGAAATGAATATATTCGGCTATGAGGAGTGAGGATTACTCTACTCTCTGGGAATTCTGGGACTCCTGGCGAGGTACTAAGAACCACGCATGGA
>CAYVTA010000149.1:0-3904 GCA_964454355.1 uncultured Eubacteriales bacterium
CGCAAACCGAATGGGAAAATATTACAATTAACAGTGACAATGATTGTATTAATGAGGCCGAGGTTCATTATGATTGTTATATAGTAGCAGGAAAAGATGCAACTTGCACGGATAATGGATATACAGAAGGTGTATATTGTGCAGAATGTGATATGTATGTTGATGGACACGAGGAGATTATTGCCGGTCATGTGAAAGTTCTTTGCAATGTAGTAGAATCAACTTGTACAGAAACAGGCTATACAGGTGACTATGTATGTGACAAGTGCGAAATAATAACCGATAAAGGAACAATGACCTCTGCACTCGGTCACAATATGAGTGAGTGGGTGTTAAACAAAAACGCTACTTGCTCGGAAAAAGGAGAACAAATCCGCAAATGTTCTCGTTGTAATTACTATGAAATACAGTCAATTGAAATAATAGAACATATAGATGATGATAATGACGGCAAGTGTGATGTTGGAGGAGAGTCCATTGATAGTAAAAACTGCAAACATCTTTGTCACAGTGAAAATTGCTTTGTAAAGTTTATTTGGAAAATCATTCAATTTTTCAGCAGAATTTTTGGAACAAGCAAAACTTGCTCATGCGGCATAGCACATTATTGATAATATATTTTTCTCTAAAATTGTGTTTGTGAAAAATAAAAAGATTATATTATTATCGCTCCGGATGGTTATTCGGGGCGATTTTTACACTTTACATTGGAAATAAAATGTGGTACCATAAAAAAGAGGTTAATTTATGTTATACAGGATAAATATTGATATTAATGATGATGATTACATCAAATTTAATATTTTTCACCAGTTTTGTACGGCAGCCGAAAAGAGACTTGTTATGGTGTCAAGAATAATTATTGCATTAATTCCTCTTTTTATGTGTTTGTTTTATGTTACATCATCTGACGATACCGAAGATTATATAGGCATGATTGCAGTAGATATTATATTGGCGGTAGTATTCTTTTTTGCTGCAAAACCTATTGTGAAATTTTTTGCGAAGTTTACGGTCAGACTTGCAATAAAAAATGGCAAAAAACCTTATTCTCCGCTTTCTACAATTGAGTTTTATGAGAATTATTTTATTGAATACACTTCTGATAATAAATCTCATGTGAATTATTCGGCAATTGAAAATGTTTATAAATCAGGTACGGATATGTTGTATTTATTCTGCAATTCCATAAACGCTTAGCTGATTCCTGCTTCTGCATTTTCTTCGGCTTTGGATTTTGATGAATTTGTTAAGTTTATTGAAAAGAAAACAAAACCGATAATATATTCGGACGTAAAATAGTTGATAGACCGCCAATTCTTCGGCGGTTTTTTTGTTGTATTACACAGATTATTGTGATAAAATATATAAAAAACAGTAGGTGATAATATGAATAAAAATTATGAAAAAATCAGAGAATTGTCACAAGAGGCATATGAATTTGCGTTGAAGCTTCAAAACGAGGATGTTGAAAACGGCAGACATGATCTGACCGAAGAAGTTTTTGCAAATGTAATGACTTATGAAACAAAATACCGTGCTGAAGCTTGTTTTGAAGCTCATAAAAAATATATTGATGTGCAAATAATGCTTGAAGGCAGTGAGATAATTTCCACTCAGCCTGTCGAGACTATGCATGAGTACAAATGTATTGAGCCTTTCGGTAACGGAGATACGGAATTGTACGAGGTTAATTCAAAATGTGTAGATAATGTGCTAAATAAAGGTGATTTTATCATTCTTTATCCTGAAGATGCACATATGCCCTGCATTTGTATCAGCGAAAAGCAAACAGTAAAAAAAGCGGTCATTAAAATTCCGGCAAAACAGTAAATTTCCATCATTTTAAATATTAAAAAATTACGAATTATGAATTAAATTGTGGTTGCCTGTTTACTTTTTTTGAAATTTATATTATAATATATTGGTTAAAGTATATTTAATTGGCGGAGGATATGTTTTGAACGGTTATTCTGAAAAAAATGAAATATTCATTTCACCTGCTCAGCTTGAGAACCAGGTGAAATTTACGTCTCTTGTAAATACCGTACTCACATCTCGCTATCCCGATTCGCCAAAAGCATTTGTGCATACATATGGCTGTCAGGGTAATGTTTCTGATTCCGAACGCATTAAGGGACAGCTTCGTGAAATGGGCTATTCTTTTACATCCACTCCCGAAGAAGCTGATTTAGTGCTTTTTAATACTTGTGCTGTACGTGAACACGCAGAGGATAGAGTTTTCGGCAATGTAGGTGCACTCAAGCCAATAAAAGAAAAGAATAAGGATATGATTATAGTGCTTTGCGGCTGTATGATGCAGCAGAAGCACATTGCTGAACGAATAAAGAAAAGCTATCCTTATGTTAATCTTGTTTTCGGAACTTTTGCAATCCATCGTCTGCCTGAAATGCTTTACACTGTCCTTACAAGGGGCAAACGTGTTTTTGAAATCGAGGAAAATCCGGGTACAATTGCCGAAGGACTTCCCACTGAACGTGACAGAGGTGCAAAGGCATGGTTGCCTATTATGTACGGCTGCAACAATTTTTGCTCTTATTGTATTGTGCCATATGTCCGAGGCAGGGAGAGGAGCAGACTTCCCGAGGATATTCTTGCAGAGGCAAAAGAGCTTGTAGCTTCCGGTGCAAAGGATATAACTCTTTTAGGGCAGAATGTAAATTCCTATGGCAAAAATCCCGATTGCGGTGTGAACTTTGCTTCATTGCTTCGTAAGATAAACGACATTGAAGGCGATTTTATTATAAGATTTATGACATCTCACCCAAAGGATTGCACCTATGAATTGCTTGATGCTATGGCTGAATGTGAAAAGGTTGCAAGACATCTGCATTTGCCTGTTCAGTCCGGTAACAACCGAGTGCTTGCCGAGATGAACAGAAAATATACCCGTGAACAGTATCTTGATCTTATTGCATATGCAAAAAAGAAAATGCCGGATATTTCGCTGACAAGTGATATTATCGTCGGATTCCCCGGAGAAACCTATGAGGAGTTTCTTGATACGGTTAGTCTTATAGAGGCAGTTGAATATACATCTTTGTTCACTTTCATTTATTCAAAACGAACGGGAACTAAAGCGGCTGAAATGCCTGATCCTGTTACGCATAAGGAAAAAGCAAGATGGTTTAAAGAGCTTTGTGATGCACAGGAGGCAATTGCCGCCAAACGGACCGCATCAATGGTCGGAAAAACTTACAGAGTGCTTGTAGAACCCAATGAAAAAGAGGGTTGGCTTACAGGCAGGACAGGCAGTAATATTTCCATTGATTTCCGTGGCGATGCTTCTCTCATCGGGCAGTTTGCCGATATTGAAGTAACAGAAGCGAAAACATGGATTCTTTACGGAAAACTTTAAATTGTTAATTATTTTTAAGGAGATATAAAAATGAACGTAATTGAACTTACAAGAGAATTAGGAAAAGCTATCCAGGCAGACGAAAGATACATCAACCTTATGGCTGCAAAGGAAGCTAATGACAATGACGAGAGTCTCAACGCTCTTATCGGAAAGCTTAATCTTATTCAGATGTCTTATCAGCATGAGGCTGAAGGCGAAGCAAATGAAGAGAAAATGGCATCCTATGACAAGGAATTTCGTGAAGTATATGCGGAAGTTATGCTCAATGAGAATATGAAAAAGTATGAAAACGCAAGACAGGGCGTTGACGATATGATGAATTACATCATGCAGATTCTTTCTCTTTGCGTTAACGGTGAAGATCCGGCAACTTGCGAGCCTAAGGTTCAGGCAGATTGTACAGGAAGCTGCTCAACTTGCGGAGGATGCGGCTAAACAATAATTTAGCAGTACGCTAAATTATTGTCTGAAGTAAGAAGTAATAGTGAAAAAGTAATAAGTGTGGAAAAGGCTTCGCCTTTT
>CAYVTA010000150.1:0-3897 GCA_964454355.1 uncultured Eubacteriales bacterium
CAATAGGTAAGAACGTAACAAGTATAGGTAATTCTGCTTTCTCTGATTGCACAAATTTAAAATATATATTTTATTCTGGTTTTGAAGGCGATTGGTCTAATATAGAAATAGGTTCAAATAATACCAATTTTACAGACTCTGTAATTCATTTTAATTCTGTTACTCACACTCCTGGAGAGTGGGTGATAAATCTTGAACCCACCTGTGCCACGGAAGGAACCAAAACAACAAAATGCACAATATGTAGTGAAGTAATTCAAAAGACAATTCCTGCAACCAGTTTGCATACTTTTAGTGATTGGGTGGTTGATTATCAGGAGAAGTGTTACCTCAATGGTTCAAAGCATAGAAACTGCTCAGTTTGCGGATTTGTTGATGTGGTTGAAATTGCTACGGTTAATCACTCCGATGAATACGAAGTTGTCGTTGGTAATGCTGTTTATACTGGTAAAGAAATTGAACCTGTTGTCTATGTTTCTTATAAAGGTAAGTCATTAGCTTGTGGAACTGATTATGAATTATCGTTTAATAATAATGTTACTGTCGGAAATACAGCAGAGGTTATGGTTAATGGTATCGGAAATTATGATGGTCTGAATATTTCTAAAAAATTTAGTATATTAAAAAGAGATATTTCGGATGCCCAAATTACTGTTGATGACTGTGCTTTTGATTTGTTTCAACAAAAGCCCGAGGTAACTGTTGTTGATGATGGTTATCAACTTACTGTTAACAAGGACTATGTTTTAGATTATATTAATAATGTTGCCATAGGAACTGCTACTGTTAGAGTTATTGGTATAAACAACTGCTATGGCTCTGTCGAGAAAGCCTTTAAAATAACTCAAGATAATCGTCAGGTTTATTTACAGGGCGGTCTTAACTCAGACACACAACCAAATCCTATACATAGCACTATGACTATGTGTTCTGGTGTTCTGTGCTGCAAGGTGCCATGTGCTACTAAATTTTTCTTTATCTATAGTGTTAAAGATGTTTCTACGGGTCAGGTTATTAAGTCTTTCGATAGTGGTCCTAACTGGGGTTCTGCTTCAACTTATTATATATCTTGTGATTTCACTAGCGTTAGCCAAACGACAACTTATCTTATTCAATTTACATGGACTGATTACGGTGGAAGTACATATAGCGGGTTTTTAACTGTTACTGTTTTCCCATCGTCATCAACAGTTGCAGTAAAGGAATATTCTCTTTCTGCTGTGAAAAGTTCTTCTGTTAAGTGTGATTATATTTTACCAATAACAGATAACGAGAGCTATGACATAAAAACTCCGGGCTGGTCATCAAGCAACAACAGTGTAGCAACTGTTGATAATGGTACTGTTACCTGGCTTGCACCCGGCACAATTACCATAACTGCAAACGCTTGTGGCATTAAAAGAAGTGTGGAATTAACTAAGCAAGCTTATAATTTATCCGTTTGTGGTGAAATAATTACGAGTGGATATATGGATGGTGAATCTGTAATTGATGTTACTTATAATGGTGAACTTTTAAAAGAAGGTACGGATTATTCTCTTGAAGTAACAGATTATGGTGATTTTTCTGTTGCTGAGGTTACAGGTAAAAACTTATTCAAGGGAACTATATTCAAAAAGTTTTATAACGATTGTGGTTCGCCATATATTTGTGAACATAGATTCAGTGATTGGGATAAAGTTTTTGATGGTGGTTGTACAGAACCAAGTATCAATTCTCGTTTTTGTACAGAATGTGGTTGTATTCAAAACGAAAATATTGCCCCTGCAGGACATATTAGCACTGATTTTATCATCACTAAAAATGCAACCTGTACTGAGAATGGCATAAAAGAAAAATGTTGTACAGTTTGTAACAAGACTTTGGAAACAGTTACTGTTTCTGCTTTTGGTCATAATTATTCAACAGAATGGACTATAGATAAGACTGCAACTTGTACCGTATCAGGTTCAAAATCCCATCATTGCACAGTATGCGGTGCAAAAGCAGATGTAACAAGTATTTCTGCAACAGGTCATAATTATGGGGATTGGACAACAATAGATGAAGCAACTTGCACAACAAATGGAAGTAAAATCCGAACTTGTGCAACTTGTGGTTTTAATGAAACAACAACAATTCCTGCTGCAGGTCACACAGAAATAAAAGATTCTGCAGTTAAAGCTACCTGTACCGTAGAAGGTAAAACAGAGGGAAGTCATTGTACAATATGTAATACTATAATAGTTGCTCAGACAGTAATTCCTGTAGCTGGTCACAGTTCAAGCGATTGGATAATTGATGAAGAAGCGACTGTTTATAAAGCAGGTTCAAAGCACAAAGAATGTACTGAATGCGATGAAATTATTGAAAGAGTGGAGGTTTCTCAGCTTAAATGCAGTAAACCAAAGCTTTCTAAGGTTTCAAATGTTACCAAAGGTGTGAAAATTACTTGGAGTAAGGTAAGTGGTGCAGACAAATATAGAGTTTACCGCAAAACCAAGAGTGGTGATTGGAAATATTTAGGTTCGACAAGCAAGACATCATACACAGACGAAACTGCCAAGTCAGGAACTAAATATTACTATGCTGTAAGAGCAAGAAATGAAGCAGGTAATTCAAGTTTATCAAGTTCAAAATCAATTAAAAGACTTACCGTGCCGAAAATTAAAAGTATTGCTAACCATACGTATGGCGTTAAAATTACTTGGGATAAAGTAAAAGGCGCTTCGGAATATGTTATATACCGAAAAACCAAAGGTGGTAACTGGAAGGAAATTGATTATACATCAGATAAATATTATATAGATTACAGCGCTAAAAGTGGTAAAACTTACTATTATACAGTACGTGCACGTAGTGGTTCTGTAGTCTCATATTATAATACGAAAGGTACTAAAATAACCTATCTTGCAGCACCATTTTTTGAGTCAACATGTTGGTGGTCTGAAAATTCAAATGTTGAACTTTCTTGGACAAGGGTTAAAGGTGCGTCGGGTTATTATATATATCGAGCAACCGGTAAAGGTAAGTATAAAAAAATTGCAACCGTAAAAGGCTACAAAAATACTTTTTATGTTGACAAATCCTATAAAAATGAACGAATATACAAATACAAAATAAAAGCGTATAATAGTAATACTACAAGTGCATATTCTAATTACCATACTGTTGATTATTAATAATTTGAGGAAATTAGCTGAATATAAAAAAATTACAGATAAGTATTAAACAAATTGGACAGTCAAAATCGTTTGTGATTTTGACTGTCCAATAACTTTTTATGCTTTCATACAAAGTTCTCGATTAAGATATTCCTCAAGCTTTTCTTTGCATTTTCTTTTGGAAGGCTCGTTGTAGCAGAAAGTGCAGTTACAAAGTACTTGGCACTTGGATGTTTCCGTTGCGCAGAGGGAGAAGAGAAAATCTCGCATTTCATCCCTGGATTTTGATTTAATTTCAAGCAATTTGTGACTGTCCGACTTGTTTTTTCTTGATTGTTTTTGTTTGAATAAAGTAAAGATAGAAAAACCAAGTTATTGTTTTTTTTACCTCTTTTCGAAAAGACGTTCCCCACGCATTCGAAAGGCATGCACCACAAACAACAAGTTTATTCTTTTATTGTGCATTTTCACGCCCCGAAACTTGCCACTTGCCATTTTCAACTTGCCGCTTTTCAAATGAGTATTCCGCATTTGAAAATATCTCTTGAATTCCGCATTTGAAAATATCTCTTGACATATTGTGGGAAAGGTGTTATAATTCGTAACTGTTGCGGTATGTCCGTTGAGATGTATCCGCATAAATTTCCTTGCTCTCAAATAGGTTAATGGGAGCCGGAGTCCATAAGGAGGTGCAAACGATGTCAAACAGTTATGAGACAATTATCGTCTATTCACTCGCTAAAGGTGAAGAGGC
>CAYVTA010000151.1:0-907 GCA_964454355.1 uncultured Eubacteriales bacterium
CCAAACTATAGTGAAATACAGAGACGAGGATGTTTACAAACGCTTGGGAACAGCGTGAGTTTGGAGAAATTGTGCAATTATACTCTGACCCCGTTCCAACTCCACACAATGGATATGAAAGATTAGGCATTAGAAGTCATGCTAAAGGAACATTTCATAGCTATGTCGAAGCAGGAAAAGAACTTGAAACAGCACAAATGCATAGAGTTGCAGCAGATAAATTCATAGTAAATATTACTTTTGGTTGGGAACATGCTGTTGCAATCACAGACGAAAACGACGCAAATAAGCTGGTTTCACATAGATTTCCACAATTTTCATTTAGTGAGAATCAATATCCACCATTTTACAAATATGTGATAATGGATGAAGAATTTAAACATCATCTTTGGCTTGCTTCTCCTGGCGGTGCAGGAAGAAACAGAGTTCTCAAAATTGATGAAATGCTTGAATTCAAAATGTGCTTTCCTACCTTAGACGAACAAAAGAGAATTGCGGACTTCTTCAAGTCCCTCGACCACCTCATCACCCTTCATCAGCGTAAGTAAAACCTATAAAAAAAGAGCCAAGATCTCTCTTGACTCTTAAAATTATAAATCATTCTTCTGTCGGTAGGTCAATCTCAAAGCCTCCGGCAAGGATGAAACTACGCAGCAGCTTGCTGGCTTTGCTGTTTACCTTGAGGATGGACAAGGGCTTTTCCTCCAGCCACTCAAAATATGCCTTCGCTTTTGCCTTATCAACTGTGCTGACAAGATCACTGAATCTGCCGAATTCATTGATATTGGCTTCTGTTACCGCACAATTCATCATATCGGACAGCTTCTGCACATCAACACCAAGGGCCGCAGCAAGATTCCTGATCTCCTGCATCTGTGCATTGACCATATATTCATCCAGATAATCA
>CAYVTA010000151.1:917-3786 GCA_964454355.1 uncultured Eubacteriales bacterium
GGAAACTCTTTTCCGGATCGTACTCCATGTCGCCGCTCTGTACATCATGCAGGAAGATATTCGCATATTTCTGCTCTTCCTGTGTCAGTGCTGCAAAGGACTTGTGCAGTTCATTCAGCGTCCGCTGCAATTCTTCTGCATCTACATCGGACCCAGCAAGCAGTTTCATATACTTCTTGAATCTGGAGTTCATGTACGCAGCATCAATGCGGCCTGTGTCTATTTCCGTCAGATATGTATCAATCTCATAAGGAATATCATCACCATCGCTGCCTGTCCCCGGCGGTTCAACCGGATTACGCAGTTCCTTATATCGCTGAAGCAGTGCATTATAAGTATCCTTGTCGGGCAGAATCTTCACTTCATCGGCATCAGGATCACCGTACTCCATGCCCCAGACAAAGCCCTGAATTTTTGCCGCCTCCAGATGGGTGTTCAGTTCCTTGAACAGCTTTGCAAACTGTCCCTTTTCTGCAGAATCATCCGGCAGCTTTGTGAAATCCGATACTCCTGCATTTTCAAACAACTGGGCGATTTCTTCGTAAATGTCGCAGATTCTTTCAAGATTATATTCCAGCTGCTCTACAAACAATCCATAGGGTCTGTCGCCAGAATAGAGATTAAATGCAGCTTCTACATTCTTCTCCATCGTATGGGGCTTACGGTAATAACGGATCGTTCCGAAAGGCTTTTCTAACGGATTGAACAGTCTGTTCGTTCTGGAAAATGCCTGAATAATGCCTTCGTACCGCATCAGCTTGTCAAGATAAAGGGTATTGATCCACTTGGAGTCAAATCCTGTCAGCATCTGATCAACAACGATCAGAATATCGAGCTGCTGGTCGGGATCCTTTTCAATTCGAGTGTATACACCCTTGTGGGCAAGGCGATCGGCAACATCCTTCTTGTATTTGCCGTAGGTAGGAATCGTGAATTCAATGCCATATCTCGCCTTGTAATCCGTCAGCATCTCTGCAATGCCCTTTTCTTTCTCAATCGCCATCGTACCGCTGTTGTCAATGGTCGGTTCAAAAAGTGCAGCTACCTTCATATCAGGACAGCGTTCCTTGAACAGACGATAGTAAAGGATCGCTTCGGGAATACTGCTTGTTGCAAAAATGGCATGGAACTTCTTTTTTCGGGAAAGGCGTGTAAAGTTGGTGATAATATCATCCACGACCATTTCACGATGCTCATCCGTTTCATACTGGGCGGTTGGGATATAATCCTCAATACCCTTAATGTATGTGCCATTATCATCGGTATAACCCGCCATAGGAATGGCAGCAGAATCCATGTAGTGATAGAATACTTTAGCTTTTGCATCATCGGAAATTGCTTCGTCCTCTGTCGCTGATTTGGCTTTCTCTAATGCCACTGCACGGCGAAGGTCGATATCCTTGTACGTCATCACCTTGTACGGATCAAAACCAAGCACATTACCATCACGGATACCATCAGCAATGCTGTATCTGTGCAGCTCATTACCGAAAATAGAAACCGTTGTATTCAGCTTCTTCTGATTCTCTTCATGAATCGGAGTGCCAGTAAATCCGAAGAACACGGCATTCGGGAAGGTCTGCTTGATCGTCAGCAGCATATCACCAAAGGTAGAACGGTGGCACTCATCAACGATGAACACAAGCCGCTTGGACTGCATTTCTTCGAGGTCTGCACCGTTCAGCCTTGCGGCATCCTCCTTGATGTTGCTCATCTTCTGAATCGAGGTAACGATCAGTGTATCGGCTGGATCAGTGCTTTTCAGCTTGCCGATCAGTGTGACAGTATCCTCGGTTTCCTGCACTGTTTCCGTCGCTTCTGCAAAGGCTCTGTACTCCTTGAGGGACTGCGTGCCCAGTTCGATTCTGTCCATCAGGAATATCACCTTGTCAGCGTCCTTTGAGCCTGCAATC
This sequence comes from uncultured Eubacteriales bacterium, assembly GCA_964454355.1. Lineage (GTDB taxonomy): Bacteria > Bacillota > Clostridia > Oscillospirales > Acutalibacteraceae > UBA1081. The sequence goes on from CAYVTA010000151.1 coordinate 2,831, forward strand.
AGCTGTGCGGACTTGAAGCTTGTCATGGTCTTGCCGCTGCCGGTGGTATGCCAGATATGACCGCCAAGCTGGTGTTTGCCGTCCCAGTTCATGGTAGCAACTGTATCGGAGATCTTGTTTGCCGCATAGTACTGATAACTTCTCATGACCTTCAGCACACCGTCTGCTTCATCAGCAACGGTATAAAAGCCTATAAGCTGATGTGCCATAGGAATGGAAAGCAGCGAAGATGCAAGCTTATCCCAATCGTTAATAGGCTCGTTGTCAAAATCTGCCCAATGGAAGAAATAGCTCTTGTTGAACTTTCCATCGGGGCCGGGATTGGCAAAATACAGCGTTTCTTCGGGATTCATGGCAACAAACACCTGCACAAGTGCAAAGAGTCCGCTGAAAACGCCCTCTGCTGCGTATTTTTCAATCTGATTGCAAGCCTCTGTCAGCGGAATCCCGCTTTTCTTCAGCTCGATATGGAACACGGGCATGCCATTGATCAGAAGCATCAGATCTCCACGGCGTTTCGGGAAAATATGATTCGCCGCCTTGAATTTCGGCTGCTGTACGATCTGATAGCGGCTCTGCCCTGCTGCAATCTCACGGCGGTTGTAGATTTTCAGAGAGATCTCCTTGCCGAAATGCAGCGTATCATTGGGATTATCACGTTTGACGGAGATAGAACCGTGGTTGATGTAGCCGTTGAGTTTCAGCGGTGTACGGAGTGTAGCGATCTGTTCGATGATCTGCTGCATTTCGCCGTCAGTCAGCGGCTGATCGTTCAGTCGGTCGATGGTATTGTTGTTCTGGAAGAGAATATCCGCCCAGTTGCGAAGCAGATCCTCCTCGGTGGGATAGCGGATAACCTCGGATTCCCAGCCGTGCTGGGAGAGGACTTTAATTAAGGCTTCTTCAAAAGCCGCTTCACTTGCAAATGCCATGGTTCACACTCCTTATACGAACAT
>CAYVTA010000152.1:0-3780 GCA_964454355.1 uncultured Eubacteriales bacterium
TCTCCTTAACGACTCTTTCCATACGTGTAAAGCCGATACGAACCTGATTCTGAAGGAGCTCACCTACGGAACGGATTCTTCTGTTACCAAGATGGTCGATATCATCAAGAGTACCGACATCACTGCCCAAACAGTTAAGATAGTTTATAGATGCAAGCATATCTTCAAGAACGATATGCTTCGGAATAAGAAGATCTGCGTTCTTTTCAAGTGCTTCCATGACGGAATCAACATCGTCTGCACACTCATCAAGAACAGACATAAGAGCCTTGTAGCTTACTTTTTCATTTATGCCTATATCTTCAAGCATATCAACGGTGATACCGTCGGGAAGATAAGGAAGAATATCAACCATGCCGGTGGATATAATTTTAACAGTTTTACCGTCAACATCGATAAAAGCTGTATCAACGCCTGCCTGTTCAATTTCTTCAGCCTTTGCTCTTGAAATCTTCTCGCCTGCGTCTGCAAGAATCTCGCCTGTTGAGGGATCAGCAATTGCTTCGGCAAGTACTCTGTACTTAAGTCTGTCAGCCATGCTGAGCTTCTTATTATATTTGTATCTGCCTACTCTTGAAATGTCATAACGGTGCTCATCGAAGAACAAGCCTGCAAGATATGACTTAGCAGTATCAAGTGTTGGGGGCTCGCCGGGACGAAGCTTTCTGTAAACCTCAAGAAGAGCCTCCGCTGTATTCTTTGTTGGATCTTTTTCAAGAGTTGCCTTGATTCTGTCATCATAGCCGAAAAATTCGTCAATCTGAGAGTTTGAATCAAGAATATTATCCTCAAGGAATGCACCCATTGCTCTTACGAAAGTAGTGATGCAGATTTTTCTCGTCTTGTCAATTCTGACATAAAAAACGTCGTTCTGATCCGTTTCGTACTCAAGCCATGCACCTCTGTTGGGAATAACAGTAGTTGCAAAAAGCTTTTTACCGGTCTTATCTCTTGACATATCGAAATAAACACCGGGAGAACGAACAAGCTGGGAAATAATTACACGCTCAGCACCATTGATAACAAAGGTACCGCTTTCAGTCATCTTCGGGAAGTCACCCATGAAGACCTCATTTTCCTTAACCTCGCCTGTCTGTTTGTTAATGAGCCTTGCAGTAACCTTAAGAGGAACTGCATATGTTGCATCACGTTCCTTACACTGTTTTACAGTGTATTTAGGCTCGTCATTCATGCGGTAGTCAACAAATACCAATGACAGATTACCCGAATAATCCGTAATTTCACCGATATCTCTGAATACCTCTGTCAGGCCCTTATCAAGAAACCACTGATAAGAGTCCTTCTGCACCTCAATAAGGTTGGGCATATCCATAACCTCATTGATGTGAGCAAAGCTCATTCTTGTCTTGCTTCCCTGCTTTACAGGTTTAACGTTGACCATGAATCATCACTCCGTTCTTTTTTTATCCGTTTGGAACGGCTTTTCCTTTGAAAAACCGGAATAATACCAAAATTTTGGTGTTGAAATTTAAGATTTTTGTGCTATAATTTTAGCGATATATTCTCGTCAATCGAACACCTATCCATTATAATACAGCTTATCATTTTACAGTAGTTGCGTCAATTTGTCAAGAGCTTTTTTCTAAGTTTTTATTATTTTCCGAAAAAAATTGCACTGTTTGGTAAATTTTTTATAAAATAAACATATTTAGAGTTTGTTTTCCTTAATTTTTGGCATCAAAATCAATTATTTTTCTAAAAAATATGTTGAACAACAGGCAAAAACATGATATAATAAGTAGCAATATATTATTGAGAGGAGATCAGAATTTAATGTTTGACAACAGAGTTCTCGCCGACACTTCAGCAAAGTTCGCAAAAGACGGACTTACTTTTGACGATGTATTGCTTATTCCTGCAAAATCCGATGTTCTTCCCGCTGACATCAAGCTCGAAACAAAGCTTACATCAAAAATTACACTCAATACACCCATCATGACCGCAGCAATGGATACGGTTACGGAATCAAGAATGGCAATTGCCATTGCTCGTGAAGGCGGTATCGGTGTTATCCATAAAAATATGTCAATTCAACAGCAGAAGGAAGAAATCGACAAGGTTAAGAGAAGCGAAAACGGCGTTATCAAAGATCCTTTTTTCCTTCATCCCGACAACTATGTTTACGAAGCTAACGATCTTATGCACAATTACCGCATCTCCGGTGTTCCCGTTTGTGATGACAGCGGTAAGCTCGTAGGTATCCTTACAAACCGTGACCTTCGTTTCATGACTGATTTCAACGTCAAGATCAATGACGTTATGACAAGAGAAAATCTTGTTACCTCTCATATAGGCACAACACTTGCAGAAGCAAAGACAATCCTTATGCAGCATAAGATTGAGAAGCTTCCCCTCGTTGACGAAAACGGTTACCTTAAAGGACTTATCACAATCAAAGATATTGAAAAGGCTGTTCAGTATCCCAATTCAGCTCGTGACTCTTTCGGCAGACTTCTTTGTGCTGCAGCTATCGGCGTAACAGGCGATGTTCTTGAAAGAGCAGCAGCTCTTGTTGAAGCTAACGTTGATGTGCTGGTTCTCGACTCCGCACACGGACATTCACAGGGCATTCTTAATGCAGTTTCAAAGGTCAAGGCAGCATTCCCCAACGTATCTCTTATTGCAGGTAATGTTGCAACGGCTGAAGCAACAAAGGCACTTATTGATGCAGGTGCAGACGCAGTCAAGGTCGGTATCGGCCCCGGCTCGATATGTACAACACGAGTTGTTGCAGGTATCGGTGTTCCTCAGGTTACAGCTATATATGATTCAGCTTGTGAAGCAGCAAAGCACGGTATTCCGATTATTGCCGACGGCGGCATTAAATATTCAGGTGAAATCGTAAAAGCACTTGCAGCAGGTGCAAACTGTGTAATGCTCGGTTCTCTTGTTGCCGGCTGTGAAGAGGCTCCCGGTGATACTGAAATCTTCCAGGGCAGACAGTTTAAGACATACAGAGGCATGGGCTCCATTGCAGCAATGAATTGCGGCAGCCGTGACAGATACTTCCAGCAGAACAACAAGAAGCTTGTTCCCGAAGGCGTTGAAGGTCGTGTTCCTTACAAGGGACTTCTTTCCGACACTGTCTATCAGCTTATGGGCGGCGTTAAGTCCGGTATGGGTTACTGTGGTGCTCCCGATATTGAGACACTTCAGAACACAGCAAAGTTTGTCAAAATTACAAGTGCCAGCCTTGTAGAAAGCCATCCTCACGATGTTTTCATCACAAAGGAAGCTCCAAACTATTCAGCTAAATAATGAATTAAGGTGATGTAATGAGCAAAAAACTATCAGCTCCGACAACAGCTTACGGTACAGAGCTTGCAAACCCAAAGGGCAGAAGCAATCATCCCGTAAGGAGCAAATATATGGCAGCCGCCCTTGCAATTCTGCTGGGCGTATTGGGAGCAAATCATTTTTATCTGAGAAATGTTGTGCGTGGTATCATAATGCTGCTGTTTACGGCAATATGCGTAATTCTTGATATGTTTGCATTGGTCGACTTTAAATTCATACTTATACCTGTTATTATTTCAGTTCTGACAGGGCTCAGTTATCTTTTTATTTCAGATAAAAAGTTCGCACAGAAAAACCGTATAAGAACTGTCTGATTCACAAAAATTAATAATGCCTGCAGAAGCGTTGTTTACGCAACTACAGGCTATTTTTTTCGATAAAAATTCCCGAAGATTGAGTTCTTCGGGAAATTTTTGTTTAGTCTTCAAGTTTTGCTGATTTACGAAGGATTTTTCTTGCATC
>CAYVTA010000153.1:0-3735 GCA_964454355.1 uncultured Eubacteriales bacterium
TCATGCAGTTTTGCCGATAAATGAAGCTGTGGCAAAGAAAAACGGTTACAGTGTTACAAATGAGATGGTAAAAAGCAAAAACAGTATTATTCAGCAAGTAGCACAAGAAGAGGGTATTTATTATATTGATCCTTCTCCGGTGTTGGTTGACTCAAGCGGTTTGCTTCCTGCAAATGCCGCAACGGACGGTATACATCTTACAAAAAATTATTGCGGTATATGGAGCGAATGGCTCATAGATGCAGTATGTAAAATAGAAATTTAAGGAGAGGTTTTAAATGAAAATTAAATCAACATTAGCTTTGATATTGGTAGTTTTTGCAATCCTTTTTGCACTCACTGCTTGCAATGACGAAAATCAGAATGAGGATGCTTCCAATGAAGTCGTTTCATACGAAAATGAGTCTGAAGAAGCAGAATCATTTGAAGAATCTTCTGCACAAGTTGCAGAAACTACAACGGCAGCAGAGACAACAACCTCAGCCGAAACAACTGCTGCAGAAACGACTACAGTGGCAGAAACAACTACAAAGGTTGAGAAGACAACTGTTGCAGAGACAACAACTGTTGTAAGAACTGGTATTTCAAGTGCTGATGATGTTGCAAGAACAGTTGCGGATAAAACTTCTCTTTTCGAGGAGCGTCTTTCAAAAAGCTCAACCGCAAGAGCACTTTCTCTTTTCGGTATTTCTGATTCTGATGTAAGTGAAGCAGCTTATTACGCTGCATCCGCTGCTGTTGCAGAGGAAATTTTGGTAATTAAGCCTTCAAACAGTGATGTTGTGTCTTCAATAGTTTCCGCAATGGAAACCAGAAGAAATACACAGATCGAAGACTATGAAAATTATGTTCCCAAGGAAGTTGCGAAGCTTGAGTCAGCCATAATTTTCTCAAACAATGAGTATGTTATTTTCTGTGTTTCAAATGATAATGATGCAGCAAAGACTCTCATTGCAGGACTTTTTTAATTAGGATATTAAAATGGTTTTCAGCAGTCTTGAATTTTTGACAATATTTTTGCCGGCGGTAATAGTTTTATACTATGCCGCCCCTTCCCGTTTACGCAACTTTATGCTGTTGTTCGCAAGCCTTGTTTTTTATGCATGGGGCGAGCCGATATACGTTTTGCTAATGATTTTCTCCATCGTCTTGAACTATTTGTTCGGATTGGGAATTTACAAAACGGAGAACAGCAAAAAAATGCAGAAAGCTGTACTTGTTCTGAGCGTTATCGTAAATCTCGGTATGCTCGGTGTGTTTAAGTACAGCGATTTTGCTATAGATAATATTAATGCTTTGTTTGGTACAACCATTCCTTCTGCCGATATAGTTTTGCCTATCGGTATTTCGTTTTTTACCTTTCAGGCAATGTCTTATGTTTTTGATGTTTATAAGCATACAGCCGAAGTGCAGAAAAATCTTTTTAGCTTCGGTTTGTACATTTCTCTGTTCCCGCAGCTTATTGCCGGTCCTATCGTAAGGTATTCAACTGTTGCACAGGAGATAAATCACAGACAGGTGAGCTTCGACAAAACAGCAAAGGGTATCAAGCGTTTTATTATTGGTCTTGCAAAGAAAGTCATTCTTGCAAATAATATAGGTTATCTCTGGTCACAGCTGTTCAGTGAGGATGCATCTCTTTCCGCTTGTTCTGCATGGTTGTGTGCTATAGCTTATACATTCCAGATTTATTTTGATTTTTCAGGCTATTCCGATATGGCAATAGGTTTGGGGCATATTTTTGGCTTTACATTCCTTGAAAATTTCGATTATCCTTATATCTCAAAAAGTATAACGGAGTTTTGGCGCAGATGGCATATTTCTCTTAGTACATGGTTTAAAGAATATGTTTATATCCCTCTGGGCGGAAACAGAAAAGGCACTGTAAAGCAAATAAGAAACATTTTTGTTGTTTGGCTTCTTACAGGACTTTGGCACGGTGCAAATTGGAATTTTGTGCTGTGGGGAATTTATTATGGTCTCTGCTTATTGTTTGAAAAGTTCATTCTTAACAAGGTCATTGACAAAATCCCGTCTGTTTTAAGACATATATACACGCTTCTCATTATTGTGTTTGGTTGGGTGCTCTTCTCTGTTGAGGATACATCTCAGCTACTGTCTTTCTTTGGCAGTATGTTCGGTGCAAACGGTCTTACAGACGTATCCTTTGCTTATAATTTCTCTTCAAACATCGTTCTGCTTGCTGTTCTTATGATTGCATCTACACCCATCGGTGCAAAAGTCGGAAACGGTATAAAGAATAAGCTTTCGGATCATACGGTATTGCTGAGTATCGTTGAAATACTTTGGTATGTTGTATTGTTCGTGCTGTCCGTGGCTTATCTTGTTGACAGCACATACAACCCCTTTATTTATTTCAGATTTTAGGAGGCGGAGCGAATGAAAAATAAAGTATTTGTTATTGTTTTTGCTGTTCTGCTTGCTATTCTCACATTAGGTAATATTTTTTCAGAAAAAAAAGAGTTTTCTGATAATGAAAACAGAACACTTGCGGTTTTTCCTGAGTTTTCATGGGAAGGACTTAAAGACGGTTCATTTACTTCTGATTTTGCAGAATACATTGCTGATCATTTTGTTTTCAGAGATGCATGGGTCAGCATAAAATCTGTTGCAGAAACAATGTCTCTGAAAACTTCAAATAATGGGGTTTATAACGGTAAGGACGGATATCTTATAGACAGCTTTGATGAAGAAAGTGCATCCGGATTTGAGAGTAATCTTGATGCAGTACGAATATTTGAGGATTTTGTCGAGTCTGAATATGAAATCGATGTTAAAACCATTATTGCCCCTACTGCGGCGACTGTTCTGAATGAAAAATTACCTGCTTTTGCTGTTACGGCAGACGGTGATACAATGCTCAAACGGGCACAGGAGACGTTGGACGGTTATATTGATGTGAGCATTGCTCTTGATGCACACAAGGATGAATACCTCTATTACAGAACCGATCACCACTGGACAAATACCGGTGCGTATTATGCCTATTGTGAGTATAAATCAGCGTTAGGTGAAACAGCGTTGCCTCTTGACGATATTGATACTCAAATCGTGACGGAAGAATTTTACGGTACAACCTATTCAAGATTTGGTATGTTTGCTTTTCAGCAAGCAGATATGGTGAGTGCTCCTTCGCAGGATTATATAGGAACAATGACTGTTACAAACAGCAGTAACGAAGTGTTTGAGTCGATTTACCATCCGGAAATGCTGAACGAAAAGGATAAATATCTGTATTTCCTTGGTGGTAATGACAGTATAGTGACTGTTGAAACTGAAAATAAGAACAGTAAAACACTCCTACTTATAAAAGATTCCTATGCAAATGCGTTTTTGCCCTATGTTTCAAAAGATTTTGAGAAGATCATAGTTGTTGATATGAGATATTATTTGGGAATCATCCCCGAACTCATATCTGATGAGGAAGTAACGGATATTTTGATTCTTTACAACCTTAAATCCTTTGCGGAAGATCAGTATATTGAATTTATTAATTTTACAGAGTGACAGATTGTGCGGCACCCTCCAAAAAAGGAAGGTGCCGTAGTTCGCCGACTACCCGCAAGGAAGTATTTTTTTATAAAATTTTGAGAAAAGGTATTGACAATCACACAAATTTGTGATATCATTATCAAGCATTTATGGAGAGATACCGAAGTGGTCATAACGGAACGGTCTTGAAAACCGTCGTACCTTTGCGGGTACCGTGGGTTC
>CAYVTA010000154.1:0-3729 GCA_964454355.1 uncultured Eubacteriales bacterium
ACCATAAAATTTTGTTAAAATCAATAGAAAAAATAAAAATACGCTCGCTTACAATATATTTTGATTTTAACTTGACTAAAATTGCAAACTGTGCTATTCTTAGTCTGTATAATTTTGATTACACGTTATTTGGAGATGAAGTTTTTGCGGTCAGTAAACAAAAAGGACACGTTGTTGAATATCATGCCGTATGCAGTAACGGGAATATTCAGTGTTGTTATGCTTCTTATAGTTTTTGCAGTAAACGGGATATATCCCTTTGGTGCAGGGAGTGTTGTCTGTGATGACATGGTTCAGCAGACCGTTTCAAGCTATACATATTTTTGGGATTATCTTCACTCATTTTTTGAAAAGTCAATGCTTTTTAATTGGGAGACAGCCGGCGGTACTCATGTTCTCACTACAGGTTTTTATGTTATAAAACCGTGGGAAGTTCTGTTTACGTTGCTGTGTCCCCGTGACGAGATAGTTAACGGTATTCCGTTTCTTATTATTTTTAAGATTACAATGGCAGCACTTTCAATGGTATTTTTTATCCGAAGAGAATTTAAAATTTCACCATACTGGCAGGTAATTTTAAGTATTGCTTACGCTTTCAGTGCATTCATAATGATTTATTATACAAATATGGGCTGGATCGATGCAGCATTTATGTTCCCGTTTCTTATTACAGCACTGTTGCATATGTTCAGAACAGGCAAGTGGATGCCCTATTTCCTTATACTGACTTATACGTTGTTGCTTTCCATATACATATCTTATATGGTTTTCATGTTCCTTCTGTTTATCGGATTTTTGTATCTTGCTTTGATTCAGCCGAAAAACACAAGAAAAATGACCATTATCAGATTTGGTGTAACATCGGTTTTGGCACTTGTGGCATCAGCGGTAATTAATGTTCCTACAGTGTTTTATATGTTCCGTTCAACAAGATATGAAATCAAAAGTGAAGAAACAACTCTTGATTCTATATTGAAAATATTGCTTACGGACACGACATATTCAACTACAAAGCTTACAATAGTTCTGCTTTGTTCCTCAATTTTTCTTGCATTTCTTGTAATTCTTGGTGTCAACTTCAAGAAGTATAAAAAAGAGTGCCTGTTTTTCGGACTTTCTGTTCTGTTGTTGGGACTTCCCGTATTTTTTGAAAATATAAATCTTATCTGGCATCTGGGCTCATATGTAGGTTTCCCTCTGAGATATATGTATATGCTCATATTTATGCTTGTCTGTGTTGCGGCGTTCGTTCTGCAAAATTCAGAAGATATGCTTTTCTCAATAAAGGGAAAAGGGACAATTGCAGCAGTGGTGCCGGCTGTAGGTTGTGCTGCAGTAGGTATTTATTTGCTTATAACAAAGGTTTACAATGAGGTTACAACCGTCAGCGGACTCAAGTATAACAAGCTTGTTCAGACAGATTGTGATAAATGGATGTTCCTTGCATTCATTGCACTTGCGGTGTTCTATGTGCTTTGTTTGTTCATTGGTGCAAAGAAAGTTTCTTACGTCCTGATTGCAGGTGTGCTTCTTACTGAGATCGGTTTGCTTGCCAATGTTTCTTTCGGCACTAATTCGGACACAAGTGAGAGATCAAGTATGTACAGCCTTGATTTTATTGAAGATTCACTTGAAATGGCTGAAGATTTGCAGCTTGAAAACGATAATCTGTCTCGAATTAAAGATATGGATATCCGTCTTAACAGCAACTATCCGTTGTTCTTTAGCTATCCTGCTCTTTCAAACTTTACTCATCTTGTTTCCTCTGATATGACCTCCACGATGGAAGCATTAGGCTATTCACAGATATATACAAGAGTTCTTGACAGTGTCGGAACACTTCTGTCAGATGCTCTTCTCAATATCAAGTATACCTTCAGTGAGCTTGAGCTTGACAGCTACGAGTATACATATATGTACGATATTGGTGACAGTCATCTTTACGAAAGCAATATGACTTTACCTGTCGGACTTCTTGTTGATCAGGAGTTTATGGATATCGATATAGTTGAAAACAACGATGTATTCCTTACCAACAATGAGCTTTATACGGCACTTACAGGTGACAGTGAAAATAAGCTTTGTACAACAGAGAGATTTTCTCTTGACTGCTCTGATGATTTTGAGACAACTGTTCATGTGGAAGGCACAAAACACGTTTATCTCCATGTTGATATTGAAAACTCAACATCAAAAAGAGGTGCTGTTTCCATTATCATCAACGGAAAAAAGGTTGATCTGAGTTATCTCGGTGATGATATTAATTATAACTATCCCAATAACTTCCATAATGAACTTATCGATTTGGGTGTCAGAACAGATGAGGACATAGACATCACCATTATTGCTATGAAGAATGTAGGTAGTGATATTAAGGTTACAGTCGGTTATTTTGATTATACGAAGCTGGACAAGCTTTGCGATCTGAACGCTGATAACTGTGCTGAAATAGAAACAGGTGCAAGAAGTCTTACTGCAAACGTAACTGTTGATAATGATGACACTTATATGTTCCTTCCCGTAACATACGATAACGGATGGTCTTGTAAGGTTAACGGTGAGGAAGCTGAAATTGAAATTGCAATGAGCTCCTTTATGGCAATTAAACTCAATGAGGGTGAAAATGTCATAGAAATGGAATATCTGCCTTACGGTATGAATCTCGGTGCAGTAATAACGATAATGGCCGCAATATTTGCTGTTGCTATTTACACTATTGAGAAGAAAAAGCCGTTTTCGAATGAAGCTTCAAATAAATTCCTGACAATATTTGAAAAAGTTTATTTCGGCGGTATGTTAGTTGCTTGTTGTATTGTTTATACAATTCCTGTATTTACTACTATCATCAGCAACATAATTAATTAAAGAAAGGAATGTAATAATCTATGAAAGTTGTAATTCTTGCCGGTGGCTTCGGTACCAGAATAAGTGAGGAAAGCCATCTTATTCCCAAGCCCATGATTCAGATCGGAGATATGCCTATTCTTTGGCATATTATGAAGCAATATTCTCATTACGGATTTAATGAGTTTATTATCTGCTGCGGCTACAAACAGCACGTTATTAAAGAATTCTTTGCTGATTATTATTTGCACAGAAGTGATATTACTTTTGATTTTTCAAACAACGGTGAAATGACTGTTCATTCAAACTTCTCGGAGCCATGGAAGGTAACACTTGTTGATACCGGACTTAATACCATGACAGGCGGAAGAGTAAAGAGAGTCAAGGATTACATCGGTGATGAACCTTTCTTCCTTACATACGGCGACGGCGTTTCAGATGTTGATATCGGTAAGCTTCTCGAGTTCCATAAAGCTCACGGTAAAATGGCAACTCTTACTTCTATTAAAATTTCCGCTCGTTTTGGTGTTCTTGATATTAATGAACAGGGCTGTATTCAGCAATTCAGAGAAAAGACTCAGCAGGACGGCGGCGTTATCAACGGCGGATTTATGGTTTTGCAGCCTGAAATAATTGACCTTATCGAAAGTGATTCCACAGTATTTGAAAAGTATCCCCTTGAGGAAGCTGCAAGAAGAGGCGAGCTTATGGCTTATCCTCATGACGGTTTCTGGCAGTGTATGGATACTCTCAGAGATAAAAACCTTCTTGAATCTCTTTGGGCAGAGGACAAGGCTCCCTGGAAAGTATGGTAATTTTGCGTATCTTACGCACACAGCACATTTTTTCTCACTTTGCATACCTTTGTATGCTGCAGCTCGAAGA
>CAYVTA010000155.1:0-3627 GCA_964454355.1 uncultured Eubacteriales bacterium
CTGAATCTGCATGGAGCAAGTTTACTGAACTTATCAAGAAAATCCTCAAGGCGATGGGTCTTGAACCCAAAATGACCAATGCTGATATTGCCAACGCTATAAAGTTGTCTTATAAGAGATTGGCCGAAAACAACACTGCTGAGAATGTTGGTGGGGAAGGTACAAGGTTCAGAACATTAGAAGAAATCAACCAAACATTTAATGAAGAGTTGCAACAACAGATTGATGGAACATTACCACAAGGCCATATTTATCAGCTTGGTTCTCCAAGTGCAGTCTTGAGAAGTGCAGGAATCGAAGACTTGCCTATAGAACTTGCAGCAAGCAGGCTTGTTGATAAATCTATGCAAGATAACCATCCGTTTGAACTGAGTGAGGTTGAGAATCTTCCTGAAGCAATTCATAATCCTTTGGCGGTATTTGTCAGTGCGACAAAAGTTGGTAGCAATGTAATTCTTACTGAATTGAAGCATGGTGGAAAGAATTTTGTTGCAGCTCTCCGTGTTAGACCGAATAAGAAACGTATTGAAGTAAATCAGATTCGTAGTTTATACCCAAAGAATACTAATGGTATTATTGATTGGTTAAACAATGATTTGGCTACTTATGTAGATAAAGCAAGAATGACTGAATGGATAGAAAAGCAAAGAAACGAATTGCTTTCTAAACCACAGTCCAATTCCGTGGAAGTTAGAGAACAACTCGTTTCCGCTACAAATGTAGTGAAAACTTTTGAAAATCCAACACTTCCGGAAGAAAAAACTCGTTTCCGAACTGTTTATCACGGCTCCGCAGCATCTTTTGACAAATTCGACCATAGTTTTATGGGTACCGGAGAAGGTAATCAGTCTTTCGGATGGGGAACTTATGTTACGGAAGTTGAATCTATCGGAAAGCAATATGCCAATATGTATGCCAAGAATAGTCCGTTGGCTGCAAATGCACTCCGTTGGATAGAAGAAAACGGAACTTATGATGATTTCCTTGCACAAGGTGAAGGTAAGAGAAGGAATTGGGCTATCAGACATGCAAAGGATTATCTGAAAGAACTCAAGAAAGAAGGAGCATCGGAAGACGTTATAAAGGCTTATGAACAGGATTTGGTGGATGCTGAAAATGCTTTGTCGGAAGAAAGCTACAACCGTATAAAGGAGAATATGATTGCTTCCCTTAATCGTAATCTTTACACCGTTGATATTCCTGACAATGACGGTACGAACTACCTTGAATGGGACAAGCCGTTGAGTACGGAGAACAAGAAGCGTATCAAAGAGGCTATGCTGAACAGCCAGATATACAAGGACTATGCAGCCAAGTATGGCGAAGAAATATCTTTGAAAAGGCTGGATTCTTGGTTGGACGCTGTTGAAGCAGGACGTGTATATAACTCGCTTCAAAACTTCGTGAATATTGAGGACGGGAATGAATCGGCCAAGCAGATAAGTATGTTGCTTTCTGATGCCGGATATACCGGGTTTGCGTATCCTGCCAATTTCTTCTCAGGTGGGAACTTGGATGGTTCCAAGAATTATGTTATCTTCAATGAGAACGATTTGAAGATTGCTGAGCATACAAGATTCCGTGTAAAAGACAAGAATGAACTTGTAGCCGTGCATAATATATCCGAGGACAATTTGCGCAAGGTATTGAATGTTGGCGGTCTTATCATGCCAAGTATTGCTATTACAAAAGCTGATATGGGACATGAAGGCTATGGAGAAATATCCTTGCTGTTTGATAAGGAAACCATCAATCCGTCCGACAGAAGAAATAAGGTTTATGGCGGTGATGCGTGGACACCGAGATTCCCTCAAATGGCAGCCAAAATAAACGATAAGGTTTCTTCGAAAGTTAGGGACAAGATAAGAGGATTGATTGATAATAGAGCCTTGTCTGAATTGTATTCGCTTTCGGCTGAAATGCATCCTGATAATATAGAGAGAAATATATCCAATAAGGGTGTAGAAGGCTACTACAATGAGCAGTATATGAAACACGCCTATTTGCTTGATAATGGTAAGAAGGTGAAAGTGCCGATGAGGATGAAGGACTATGGCGATATGTCTGAAACAATTATAGAAATGGCCAAGGAAAGAGGCTTGAAGGTTTCTGATATTCAGCAAGGTGGTTTTGACTTCTATCAGAATAATTCAGACTTTGTAGATGCTGTTAAGAAGGTTGTAGATGAAAGGAAGTTAAGTTCTATTCCTGAAGAACAACGTAATGTTGCAAGAAAGCTCTTTGGAGAAAAGGAAATGAAATTTTCATATTTCGACACTCTTATCAGTGCAGCTACAAGAATGGAATATGACCTTGAACATGGTGGCTTGAAGCAAATTATAGATAAGGCTGCATTAAGAGAATCCATTGATAAAAAGGTAAAAACCAATAATGCCGACTATAACAAGTGGGTTGACAATCTGTTTGATGGAATTGTAGAGAAATATGGTATCCGGAACGACAGAGACTGGTATACTCCTTCGGGCAATTTAAGACCATGGAATCAGCTTTACGATGATGCTACTCCGGCTAACATATTACGACATATGCTTGCTGAGAATGAACAAGGCGGTAGTGGCGGTTTCTTTGATAGTAACATTATGGGTGCTTCTGCTGAATCGTATAGTTCTATTGAAGAGATACGTGAGAAGGGAAAGAAACGTCTTAGAAGGCTTGATGAAGGAGAATACGATGAATGGAGCAGTAGCATTTCTGACCGTATGGCAGAAATATGCGATGAATTCTTGTCCGAAAAGCAAAAGAACGAATTTGGTAGTATAATAGACGCTAAAATAGATATTACCAATGCTGTTGCCAAGGACAAGAGTGCAAAGGGTATTTATAAAGGCATGAAAGCGGATTATCCTAACTTTACAATGGAACACGCTAAACGGGTTGAAGAAATTGTGAAGGAGATTCAGGAATTTGCCATCGGCTATTTTGAAGCCAAACCACAACGCATAGTCCCATTAAGTGAGGTAAGGAAAGCGATTGTGCCGAAGAAGACAAGTGAGGATATCCTTGAAGGGTTGAAGAACAATGGTATTGAAGTAGCTACCTACAAGAAAGGTGATGAAGCTGCACGCAAGCGACTTGTCCAGAAGGAAAGCAACGGTATCCGTTTCCGCATCGCCAACAAAAACCAGGAAATTTTCGTGAGCAATGCACAGAGAGCCGTTGAAGGAATCAAGCAGGAGAAGGGTACTCCGCAGCAGTGGCTTGCGATGATTGAGAAGAATGGCGGTCTGAAAGCCGCAGAAGACAAGTGGCTGGGTCTTTCGGACTGGTTGAAGGGTCTTGACAAGAAGTCTGTGACCAAGGATGAGATTCTGGACTTCATCAATCAGAACAAGATTGTGATTGAGGAGGTGAAGTATATAGATAGGGATTATAAAAGGAGACTTCGTGAAGAATTGACTGCCGAAGAGTATGATGAGCTAATTGAAACCGTTGGATTGAGTGACCCGATGCGTATAAATTATACCACCGAGGGTCTTGACAACAAGCAGGAGATTGCATTGACAGTTCCTACTATTGAATCGTGGAATGAAAGTGATGAAGTCCATTTCGGGGATGCCGGTGAAGGTCGTGCTGTCGCATGGATTAGATTTGGAGAAACCTTCGTAA
>CAYVTA010000156.1:0-3602 GCA_964454355.1 uncultured Eubacteriales bacterium
TCGACCAAAACTTTTATGTGGCACAATCAAAATTATACGATAAATTATTGTTTATCAAAAATGACGGCAAGGTTTCCTGCCGTCTTAATTTTATCCTATTTCATCAAGCTCTTTTAGCCAAATATTTGCCGAAGCATCTGTAGGCATTCTCCAGTCACCTCTGGGAGAAAGCCCAACACTGCCGATTTTCACACCGTCAGGAATACAGCTTCGCTTAAACTGCTGAGCAAAAAATCTTCTGTAAAATGTTTTAAGCCATTTAAGCACAGTTTCACCGTCAAAATTATCCTTAAACGCATTGCAAGCAAGTGCATAAATTTTCTTTGGTGCAAATCCGTAACGAAGCACATAGAAAAGGAAGAAGTCATGCAAAGCGTAAGGTCCGACAAGACTCTCCGTCTGCTGTGCAATATTTCCTTTTTCATCGGGAGGCAAAAGCTCGGGACTTATGGGAGTTGCGATAACATCCGTCAGAACATTGTAACAACCGTCAAAAATATCCTTTTCTGCAATAATTTCAATAATTTTACTTATCAGAGTTTTGGGAACATCTGCATTAACGCCGTACATACTCATGTGATCGCCGTTATAGGTACACCAACCGAGGGCGAGCTCGCTAAGGTCTCCCGTACCGATAACAAAGCCTCCAACCTCACAGGCAATATCCATAAGTATCTGAGTTCGCTCACGGGCTTGAACATTCTCAAAAGTTACATCCAGCTTGTTTATATCATGACCAATATCACGGCAATGAAGCGTACAAGCTTCTTTTATATTAACCTCTCTTGCTGTTACGCCCAAAAGCTTCATCAGCTCAAGTGCATTGTTATAGGTTCTGTCCGTAGTACCGAAGCAAGGCAAAGTAACTGCAATAACATCAGATGCATCTCTGCCAAGCTTTCTCATGGCATTAACAGTCACAAGGATTGCAAGAGTAGAATCAAGACCACCCGAAACGCCGATAACAGCTTTTCCGCCGGTTATTTTAAGACGTTTTGCCAGTGCTGCGGTCTGCATTTCAAAAATACTCATGCATCGCATTTCACATTCATTCTTATCAGCAGGAATAAACGGACTTTTGCGAACATTTGCATAATTTCCGTCTGCATTAAGTGTATCATTTTCTGTAAAAATCTTTACTTTCTGCATATCCTGAGCAAAATATAAGCACTCACCAAAAGTCTTATTTCTTAACCTGTCAGCACGTATTTTACCCATGTCAACATCAGCACAAAGAATGTAATCGGAGTCAATAATTTTAGAATTTTCAGCTATAATACTTCCGTTTTCGGCGACAAGAGAATGCCCCGGATAAATTGCGTCTTGTGTAGATTCACATTCGCCTGCCGATACATAAGCATAAGCACAAATATTTCTTGCAGATGTATTTTTTACGGTTTCTGTCGTGTATTCACGTCTGCCCACAATTTCATTACTTGCAGAAAGATTTAATATCAACTCTGCACCGGCTAAAACAAGTCTTGTTCCTGTTGAAACGGGAGCAAAAGCATCTTCACCCAATTCAACACCGAATTTTACACCTTTATATTCAAAAACAAGGTTATTTCCCACGGGAATTTCAAAATCGGAGTCAATTTCATCTGCTGAAGAAAACCATCTGCGTTCATAAAATTCATTGTAATTCGGAATATGTGTTTTAGGCACAATGCCGCAGATTTTACCGTTTGAAATAACTGCCGCACAGTTGAAAAGTTTTGACTCAATCACCATTGGTAAACCTACGACAAGTGCAAAATCATACTTTTTGCTTTCCTTGACAATGCGTTCAAGCTGATTTTCTGCCTCGTCAATAAGTGTTTTCTGCAAAAATAAATCCTGACAGGTTGCACCTGTTATACTCAATTCGGGAAAAACGGCAATATCTGCATTTTTTGCACCTATTTCAGCCATCTTTTCAATAATTTTATCTGCATTGTACTTTGCATCACCAACACTAAGGTCGGGAACAGCAGTAACGATTCTCAAAAAATCATGCATAAGTTTTCCTCCGATCGGGAATTGAATACATATATAATAATACTATTTGTTTTTTTTGTCAATAAATTTGACTTTGTGTTTTAAGTATACCGGTATAATAATATAAATATTCAGCAGTTTCATTCTATGCTTGGATTGATTTCATTTATCAAATCTTTTATTTATTGTATTTCTATGATTTTGTCAACCGGGTCATTTGTTGCAAGTGTTCACACAGAAAGTTGGATTGCTGATTCAATTACACCTGATACACAAGTTGCTGACTTTATTGTAGGCTATATAAGAGTTTATCAGTATAAATAAAATTAGGGAGCTGTAAAAAAATACAGCTCCTTTTTAAGGAAAAATGCGTATTTAACCTCGGACAAGCTTTTTCAAAACAGGAATTTTTGAAATTATTAATGTTGCAAGCAGCGATATGGAAAATACAATTATCCAGAATAGCGGTATCTGAAGTAATGCATTATCTACTCCAAAAATTTCAACAGCAAGCTTTATGAAAACCTCATGAATAAGATAAATTCCAAATGAATATTTTGATAAAGACACTATTGCCTTTTTTCCGTACTTTATTTCCTTATCCTTGAAAGCATAGTAAATAAATGTGAACACGGAAACACTATATAAAAATACATTTAATGAAAGATTCGAATAAAGTATCTTATTTGCCTCATTGTCGAATCGAGTGAAAAATGCACAACCGACAATTGTATAAACAAGTGATGCTATTCCTGCCGCATACAGTATTGTGCGGTGTTTCTTTTTTATTTCCACATTTGTTATGTACCAGCCAGTCAGATAATATGAAACAAACTGACATACAAAATCAAGCTTAAAACTATCTACAAATTTCTGAATAGTATCATCAAAAGATGTGAATGTTGATACTACATAATTCAATGAAGTTATCGAAAACTCAAACGCTACCGACAGCAATATAAACCATAAAACAAGATTTGCGTTCTCTTTTTTTACAAAACCTTTCAATATCGGAGTTATAAGATAAAGTCCTATAATCATATAAAGATACCACAGATGATAGTTTCCAAAAATAATAGCATGGAAAAAATCAATCAGCGAAACTACTTCGGATTTCATCAGGGGGATCGCAATTTCATAAGCTGCCGCATACATAAAGGACCAGATAAACAATAAAATTCCAATGTTCAAAGCTTGCTTACACATAGATTTGATTGAACAATCTCTACCATCACGAAGCATCAACGCTCCCGAAAGCATTACAAACAATGGTACGCCCAAACGGGAAATACCGTTAAAAAGATTGCCAAGTAAAAAATTTGTTGTGTCTGGTTCAAATCTTTCGACAAATCTTGCAGAAGAATGAATCATAACAACTGCCATAATTGCAATACATCGGATTATGTCGTATGATATTATTCGCTTTTTTGACAGATTTTCAGACATTTCATTCACACCTCTTTTTTACAGGTAAATATTAACACATAAAAAAATTTATGTCAATGTTTATAAACCGATAAAAAACGGGTGCCGGAAAACCGACACCCTTAATTGAGTTCAATTAACGAATATTATTCGTTGATAGCTGTAACAACGCCTGAACCAACTGTTCTGCCGCCTTCACG
>CAYVTA010000157.1:0-3554 GCA_964454355.1 uncultured Eubacteriales bacterium
GAGTATTAACACCGTAAATAAAGGATTCTATGCATTTTTTAACCTGATCATAGCTAAGATTATCTACCTTAACGAAGGGTGCGAGATAGGTATCGAAGGAGGAGAACGCCTGCGCGCCTGCCCATTCGTTCTGCATAATACCGAGGAAGTTTACCATCTGGTTGCAGAGGGTTGCAAGGTGGCTTGCGGGAGAAGAGGTGATCTTGCCGGGAACGCCGCCCAAGCCTTCCTGAATAAGCTGCTTTAAGGACCAGCCTGCGCAGTAACCGGTAAGCATGGAAAGATCGTGAATGTGCATATCGCCGTTGATGTGAGCGGAAGCAACCTCGTCGTCATAAACCTCGCTCAACCAATAGTTTGCGGTGATAGAGCCGGAGTTGTGAAGGATAAGACCGCCTACGGAATAGGTAACGGTGGAATTTTCCTTAACGCGCCAGTCCGCAACCTTTACGTAATCGTCAACCAGCTTTTTATAGTCCAGCACGGAGCTCTTTACCTGACGGAGCTTCTCTCTGTTGCGGCGGTAAAGGATATATGCCTTTGCAACGTCGCCGTATCCGGACTGGATAAGCACGGATTCAACGCTGTCCTGAATATCCTCTACGGATACAAGACCGTCTTTTATCTTGCTTTCAAAATCTGCGGTAACCTTGAGTGCTATAAAATCGATAACCGATATATTGTAGTTCTTTTCCTGTGCGTCAAAAGCCGCTTTTATAGCGTGAGTGATCTTGGAAATATCAAAATCATTGATTTTTCCGTCTCTTTTAATAACCTGATACATTTTCATGCTCCTTTTACGTTTCTTTTTTATTTGTCAGCGAGATTGAGTATATCACACGATTTCGTGTTTGTCAATAGGAGAAAACACTATATATTGTGTTTTTATATATAAGATGTTGTGTTTTGAGTAAATATGAATGTTTATTCCAAAGGGTGTGAGAAATGCGAAACGAGAAACTCGGAGCACGAAACGAGGAACTGTGGTTGTTTTTTGCCAAAGCAGCAAAAAATTGAGTAGGCGAAAACTTATCCGCCTATTACGCCTTTGTGCCGAATTTCTGTCCGTCAGGCTACGATTTCGCTATCCCTTTTTCTCGCCTACATCTCACGATGTAACTTCGGGAGTCGCTTTTGAGTTCGTCGGGAACCACGCCTCGACGGACTTTTACCACAGAGCATTGATATGCCCATCATATCGCAAAAATCCCGCACATTTTGTTCTGTGCGGGATTTTATTATAGGGAATTAGCTGCTTTAGAAAGCCAATAGATAGCACTAGTCTATTTGCGAATATGCTATCGCTCCGATTGTCATGCCATCAGATTCGTAAGAAAACTTTATACTTACAAACACTACACCGTCAGAATTAGTTGTTAACTCGGGCTGTGCTGACATAAAACCGGTTAATTCTAGCGATTTAAGTTCAGCCAACAGTACATCTGCTGACAATTCGATTGCCGTTGCACTTATGTCAGTTATCAGTGTATTATATTTATTCACATTATACCCATTGTATCCAGATATTTCGCCGGATCTATCAATCCAAATCGAAATGGTTTCATCCGTTGGATATCCACAAACATATCTTTTATACAACAACGCGTATCTTCCCAAAACGTCAGTAAATGCTCCTTCATATTCAAAGTTAGAGAAAAACGGTTCAGAAATCACAGTTAAGAGAAAATCATCAGCAATTTCTTTTACTCTCTCTTCAGACATTATGGGATATCCTTCATCAGGATTGTACGGTTTGGTATAGAAACACACAGTGTCAGAATCATGCAAAAATGCTATTTTTTCGTCACCCAAAACATAGAAATCATACACACTGTAAAACGTTCCTTCCTTTATTGCCGTACTATCCTGTGAAATTACTTCGCTATAGGAATAATTCAATGTTTTTTGCGCATCCATAGGATGTTTCTTCGCAGCTTCAACATCTGTCAGTTGTGTTCTTTCTAAGGACATGTTCAATCCGAACTCTGCCGAATCCTTAAAATTTTTAAAAGTGTCTTGTGAAACACCTTCAGAAAATGTAATCAAAAACATTTTATCCGATTTAACATCATTTTCTTCAGCGTCGGACGCATTCACAGAATTGCCATCCAACCTCGAATCGATCCCACATGAACACACGCTCAAAGTCAAGGTGGCCAAAATAATCAATATTACGATTTTCTTCATTATGATACCCTCCTATTAATGATTCAAATATTGAATGGTGTCGCCAACAATCACTATTGGATACTGGCCTCTAGAACCATTTTCATATAAGACATTGTTTCCGGCATTTTCAAGTCCCACTTGAATACAACTTGCAATATCGGAGTTGTCATTAAGCGCCTCCAAAAAGCCTTTCAAAAAAGCGTCGGAGTCTGAAGGGTAAACTGTTTGACTCGTTCCAAGAACAAACCGTGCACCCTTTTTGTATGTTGAATCAACCAAATTATAGGTCCCCGTCGAATGCGTGAAATCGACACCAGTGCTGCATCCTATATACAGAACACACCTCAACGTCGCCAACTGATTATCGATACAAGAGTCAATATGCCTACTGTTAGAATTTGAGCAAACATAGGAGTTAACTGCAATACGACCTAACCATGATCCATTCTCATCATAAAACGCAATGCGTCCAGCTCCTCCATGTCCTCTGAAAACAAAGATATCATCAGAGTAGCACAGATACGAATATGCCGTTTCAGGAGTTTTGTTAACCAGCGAGGAGTATGTATCATATCCTAGACCGCTAAAGGTATCATCGTACAATGCGTTATTTGCCGTGCTATCATAACCTGAATATTTGAAACTAAACAGATCTGCACCTCTCTTCTCGACAGCCATAAATGACCATACAGCACTACTACTTGCTGTTGTAGTCAAATACACATTATAATCAGAATCCTGAGCGACATAGTAGTTGCCGTATCTTATATAGTATAAGCCTTGATATGTTCCTGTATTTATACGATATATTGAAAAGTTCAAATAACTTCCGCCCATATCCGTGTATATGACAACGTTTGTGCCGGAAACGCGCAAACACTTTCCGGTGAAGCTATAAACGCTTATCAATTGATAAGTGCCATCCGCTTGCTCTTCCGTTTTCCATCGAGAAAGAATCGATGCATCTCTTTGGCGGGTGTATACATTTGTCATATTCGTATCCGTGGAAGTTTCTAACGAAAGGTACCTTTTACTGCTGTAATTCATAATATAATACCCGGTATCGTCTTTAATACCAAGCGAATCCACAACGGTCAAAACTACGTAATCGTACGATGGAATTCCTGTCACAGTATCGGTATATGTCGCAGTAATTGTAACGGATCCTTCCGATATTCCGGTAACCAGCCCCGAACTGCTGACGGTTGCAACAGATGTGTTACTACTACTCCAAGAAACGGCCAACCCCGTTGGAATTGTGGTACAAGTTACTTGTTTCGTTCCACCTACCAACAAATATGTTGTTTGCACAGACACATCAACAGATCCGGTATAAGTCACAACCGCATACGGTCTGCGATCGGTTATAGCGGTTTCCGAAGAAC
>CAYVTA010000158.1:0-3490 GCA_964454355.1 uncultured Eubacteriales bacterium
ATCTCTGTATTTTCCGTCTTTCAAAAAACCTTTGAATTTCTTTCCGAACCCCCTGTACTCCTTTTCAGTTAACCATTCAGCTGTACTTTTGCCGAAACCCGTATCAAAATAGCCCATTTCTTTTATGCCGGCAACGGGAGCATATTTTTTCAGCTCCTCATACTCCTTACTAACCTTGTGCCAGTTTGCAGATTCAGGAAAAGCATTAACAAAATATTTTGCGTTTATATGTGCCATAGCTCTTACAACAGCTGAAGGCTGCTGAATCACAACAGACATCGAAGCAAATACAGCGCCTTTCTTTGCAAGCCCCGTCATTTTGTTTACAAATTCAGTTCCGTTCTGGGTTCTGACACCGTTGTTGATATCAGTCAACAGGCTTCTTACATACTGTTCTGCGGCAGGTCCGTATGCTCCCTGTAATGTAGCTTTAAGTGAAACAGATTCGCCGTCCTCTGATGGAAGTGTCTTGTAATTAAACACTTTTGTAAAGTCCTCGATCGGAAGAACAAAGGAATGATACATTGCCATATCCTGAACATGATTGCTCCACACCCTGATAAAATCATCAAGAACAATGGGATTGTTTGCTTTTGGAATTGTTGCTTGTGAAAATCCCGCATTCTTGAGCGTGGCTTCACCCTCAATATTACCGTCAAAACCTCTGTAATATGCAGATGATTTAAGTGGAAAATAATTCTTCTCCTTGAACAGTTTAACACCGTACATTTTCAGAGAAACCTCATTACCCTTATCACCCATAACATCAGAGAGATATTCCTGCATTTCTTCAACAAAAGATCTCTTATCGTCATCAAGCACATGGTTTATCTGTCCGAGTGTTTCAACAGTCAGTCCGTATGCGGAACCGTCATCAACTTTATACTTGATAATTTTTCCTTTTTCCTCTTTTGCAACTGTTATAGCATCACTGAAAACAAAACCGCCACGGGTAAGATGTGTTAGCGCCTGTTCACCTCTTCGGCTGTAAGCGTAGATAGACATTATCTGTTCAAGAGTCAATTCAAATTTTTTTTCATTTTTTGAAGTAAATTCAAATTTTTCTTCAAGATTCCATTCGTCAAACTTATACTTTTCTCTCATTGAAGAATAGAAATCTTTAGCATGAGCAACATCTCGGTAGTATGTGTCTTCACCTTTTCGCATGGCGGAATATCTTTCCTGTAGTGCATCTGAACCAATTAATCTGAATGCATAAATTGGTTTAAGTTCATTCCATCCGAAGCGCTTAAGAGCATCAAGAACCTCTATTCTGTGCTTTTTATTGCCGCCGACTTTCCTTATCTGAGACATGGCAGTCTTGCCCAGCTCTTCAGCGTTTTTATTCTTTTCAGATGTAAATATTTTATTAGCATTACGGACGGTATGAAGCACCATTTTGTAAACTTCATATACATCATTAAGCTGTTCAATGCTCATCAGTGCAATTTTTGCACCGCCAATTTCAGCACGAAGCTTCTCTATCTGATTATATACATTTTCATCAAAGGAATTCGATACATATGTGTATTCAGAATCCCTTATTTTTGTATACGAGAATGAAAGTTTTGCAAGGGCTTCATCAACAGTCGAGCTTTCAAGTCTTATCTTTTCTCTTTCAAAGACATCATTAAGACACTTATCAAGATATCTGAGTCTTTTGTTTGCGGCATCAAGCAGACTGTTGAGATGTTCTTTTTTATTCAACACTTCTTCAGTGAGCTCCTGTTCTCTCAGAAGAAGAAATGCCTGTTCATATTTCTCTTTCTTTTCGAGCAATGTCACATATTCATCAAGAAATTGTCCCTCTCTGGCTGTATATGAAGTTACTCCTGTGCGGACAATATCCTCATTTAATGGAATTTCACTGAAAAGAACCTCTGCTGCAGACAGCGCACTTTGAACTGCTTCCTGTAAATCTTCCTTAACATTCTTATCCTTTGAACTTCTGTTCAGATATTTATTAAGGTCTTTGATTACATTCTGAATCTTTTTCTTAACATAAGCTTTCTTCCGTCCCTCAGAGCTCTTTTCACGAGCATTTATATAATACTGTTTCTGCCATTCAAGACGTTTTTCCATCTTCCTGTTGAATTTATCCTCTGCAGCCTTCAGATTTCGCTTGTATTCCTGTTGTTTCTTATCAGCAAAAGTCTTATGATGCGGCATTTCCATATATTTTTCAAAGGTCTTATATGCAAATCCCACGGCAGCATCCTGTCTGTCCTTATATCCAAGCTCTGTCAACGGATTCTGATAAGTAGGCTGTATTCTCTCCCAGAACTCAATCAATTTAACGGGTTGCTCATACTCATTGTCTTCCACGCTGAAGAACATCGGGTATGCCTCTGCAAGCTCTGAATACATTGCACTCAGGTACATTGCATCGGGATTTTTTTCTTTGCTGACAAGCTGCATCTTTCCGAAGGTCTTCTGTCTGAACTTTCCGTCATGGTTTTCGTTCAGCTGTCTGAGAACGTGCTCAGGCAGAGCAAAACGCATATTTCTGACCCATTTTCTTGCATCTTCATATTCGTCATAGAGAGAAGTGTCACGTGCTGATGACTGTGCAATTACATCCTTTGCAATTGTGGAAATGTAATCAACAACGTAATCTGCATTGCAGTCTTCAGAGTCATACCATCTGAATATATCATACAGCTTCTGAGCAAGAGCCTGACTGTCGTAATCGGAAGAAAATTCCCTTATCATCTTCCTTGCGAGACTCTGAGCATCAATCATGCTGATCGTCTTACCCTTTGTCAGCTTCAGCTCGTTACGCAACACATTATTCGCAACTCTCAGATTACCGTTCTCTTTCAGCAGCTGTTTTCTTGTCTCCGAAGCCCTCGCTGTCTCCTGCAGACTGAATTTTATCTTGACATCATCGTCAGATTGTGCTACACTTTCTTTGACAGATGTACCTGCACTACGTTGGGGGTTTTTACTCGCCATAGTAACAGGAACATCTGTTATTTTTTTTGCATAAATATTTTTAATATCATACAAAACAGCAGAACCATTCATTCTCGTTCCGACAATTATATCAGCGACATAACCATTTTTTCCAACTCTGTAGTACACATTTCCTCTTGCAAACTCAATTATATCATCTTTTCTTGAATGACTTATTTTTTCGCCTATCCAGTTTTTTGCAACGATAATAATTTCATCAGCAAATGGAATTGTTTTAAGTTTGTCATTATAAATCTGTGAATCATGTTTCATTAAATGATTTGCAGATTTTGAATGCCTCCATTCGTCATTGGTAGTCTTGTTTATTTTTATTTTTTGTCCATTTACCTCAATCAAGTTATTAAAGCGGTCTTTAATAATCCTTGCAATTGTCTGAGCATGCGATTCACCGGAACGAGCATCAAATAAGGACGGATCAACATCAACAAATTTATTTCCTTCTGAATCGACTTTAATTTCAAAACTATCAATCGCATCACCAACAAACACAACATCTGTCCTGTCAATGTCCGGG
>CAYVTA010000159.1:0-3404 GCA_964454355.1 uncultured Eubacteriales bacterium
GCTCTCACACGAGGAGTGGAGAAAGCGATTAGCGGATGAGAAAACCAAACACGCCTATACCGGTTTGATGGACAACTGGATCTATTGTGAGTCTGACACCGATACGCGTGTGGTAATTGACACCGTTAAAATGCTCGGAAAAGAAAAACACATCGTTCTCGAAAAGTGCAGGCACCGCTTATGCGAGCTTGAGTGGTTCTCAGTGATCGTTACCGATCTGTCGATGGACATCACGGAATCGATTTGCGGCTACGCATTTATTGAGAGAAAGTAAAACGAAAAGGGCATCGCTACATTGGCGGTGCCCGAGGAGGAAAAATGAAGGTTAGAATTTATCAAATTAACTATGAGTTGGATAGAAGATATCTGGCTTATCAAGACTTGGAAACGGTACTCGCAAGATCAAACGGAAAAATCCCCGCACAGATTTACGATTGCGTATACGAAGGGGAGCTTGATGCCAAGGACTTGGAGGATGTTTTCTACATTCTCAATGAGGCAAAGCCCGCTGATTATGGCACAAGAAGCTTGTCGGTTTCCCCTTAGAAATGCAAACACGCACGAAAAACTTCACCGACTGGACGGCTCAGATCATTCAGCATGAAGTGGATCATTGTAATGGGGTCTTGATTTAAGCGTAGAAAATAATATATTTTGGAACGAACCTAGATAGGAGATATGGCTATGATTGATTTTTCAAAAAGACTGAACTCAACCGCGAAATCTAAAAAAGTCAACCCAATTGAAATTTACAATTCATTGGATAGAGCAAGTATGACTGGCCCTTTGAGACCAGCTCAAACAAGAATTCTCGAAAAATGGTTTTCTGAAAAGAAAGACAATAAAGATCTAATTGTAAAACTTCATACTGGCGCGGGAAAAACGTTAATTGGATTATTGATGGCACTTTCATATATCAATGCAGGGAAAGGGCCCGCAATATATGTATGTCCTAATGTTTATTTGATGCAACAAGCTTGCGCAGAAGCTACAAAGTTTGGAATTCCATTTTGCATTGTTTCGCCACAATCGAGCGAAATTCCCAATGATTTCGTGCAGGGGAAATCTATATTAATATCATACGTTCAGAAAGTATTCAATGGCTTGTCTATTTTTGGAATAGGAAATAGATCTATGAATGTAGGATGCATTATTTTAGATGATTCACATGCGTGCATAGATTCTATGGTAGGGGCTTGTACCATTCAAGTGAATAATGATGTCGAAGCATATACTCAAATCATGAGTTTGTTTGAGAGAGATTTGCGAGCACAAGGGGAAGGCACATATCAAGATCTTATAAACAAAAAAAGCAATGTAGTTATGCCTATTCCATATTGGGCATGGCAAAATCACATAGATGAAGTTACGGCTATCTTGTCAAAAAACACTGATGACAATAATATAAAATTTGCGTGGCCAATATTAAAAGATCAACTTGTAGATTGTGTTGTATTTGTCTCTGCCAATAAAATAGAAATTTCTCCTATGTGCTTGCCTATTAATGCGTTTGGTATTTTCAATAAAGCAGCACACCGTATTCTTATGTCTGCAACGACACAAGAAGATACATTTTTCATAAAAGGGTTGGGCTTGTCCATTGATGCCGTAAAAGAGCCCTTAGTTGATGAAGAGTATACATGGTCTGGAGAAAAAATGATACTTATTCCAGATTCCATTTGCGAAAACACCGATAGCGAACAGATAATCAGGTATCTTTTAACGGCCGAACATGATTTTGGAATCGTGGCTCTTACACCAAGTTTTGAAAAATCAAGAAAATATGAAGAAAATGGTGCTATTATTGTAAACAAACAAGGAAATGATATGTACCGAACAATAAAAGATTTCAAAGAAAATCACAAAAATAAATCTTTGGTGTTTGCTAATCGATATGATGGAATTGATCTGCCAGATAGTTCGTGTAGAATTCTGCTTATGGATTCTGTACCGTATTATGATTCCTTGTCTGATCGATATGAAGAATTGTGCCGTTCTACAAGTGAGATAATCCGGATAAAAACAATTCAAAAAATCGAACAAGGGCTTGGACGAAGCGTAAGAGGCGAAAAAGATTATAGTGTTATTCTTATTATGGGAAGTGACTTGATTAAATACATAAGAAGTATAACTAATCAAAAATTATTTTCTCCTCAAACAAGAAAGCAAATAGAAATCGGATTCCAAATTGTCGATATGGCTAAGGAGGACCTATCTACATCATCACCGCAATCAGAGGCCCATTTGTTGTTTTCTACTATTGATCAATGCTTAAATCGAGATGAAGGCTGGAAAGCATATTATGCTGATCAAATGGACAATCTGAGTGTCGAAACGATCTCGAAAGATAAGTTGTACACCCTTCTGCAAAAAGAAAAGGAAGCATTTGATTATGCAGCTATTAGAAATTATGAAAAAGCTTTTTCTGTAGTACAGGATATTGCAAATTCATGCGAGGAAGATGAAGAAAAGGGCTGGTATTTGCAGATTGCTGCTAAATATCAATTTCATATTAGCCAAACAAAATCTAATGCTTTGCAGGTTGCTGCATTTACAAAAAACAATCAACTACTTAAGCCTATCGATGGTATTGTTTATAACAAATTGAAGCATGAAACAAATGTGTCGAGGAATCAGCGAATACTAGGTGCACTAAAAAAGCATATTGACTACTCGGAATTGAGCATCCACCTCGATGAGCAACTAAGCAATCTATCATTTGGTGTCGAAGCGGAAAAGTTTGAATATGCCTTTTTTGAAATTGGACGCCTTCTTGGGTATTCTTCGCAAAGACCTGACAAAGAGATTCGACAAGGTCCTGATGTTTTGTGGTGTGTTTCTGCGAATCGTTATGCATTAATTGAATGCAAGAGCGAGGTTGCTGAGACAAGGCGCGTAATCACCAAGAACGAAGCTGGTCAAATGGAAGAACACGGTAGTTGGTTTGAAACTGAATATGGAACAGAAGTTGAAGCTTTACACATACTCGCTATTCCAACTGCAACATTGGCTTCTGATGCGTACTTTTCAAGGGATGTAAAAATTTTTAGAAAAAGATCTCTTGAAAAATTCAAGAAAAAGGTCAAGGAATTTTTCAAAGAATTTAGATCCTACGACTTTAATTCATTGGATGTGGATTTTATTCAAGAAAAATTGGTGGCGCACAATATGTGTGATGATTTTTTCATTAAATCGTTTTTGGAAAAACATATAAAAAATTAACATTCTATCTTTTTGGGGCATGTCTTTTAGAGATGCCCCTTTTTTATTTTAGTCACCATATTTTGACTACTAAGCAAAAAGATATTAGTGAAAGATGTTACATATTTGATAATTGATCATCATTGGTCTGGACTTTCTCTCAAACTTGTGGTATTGTTGGTGTTACCAAAGAACAGGAGGTA
>CAYVTA010000160.1:0-3314 GCA_964454355.1 uncultured Eubacteriales bacterium
TTGCGGAAATCTCATCAAGAGAATCGATAACCTTATATTCACCTGTTGTAAGAGCTTCTTTAACAACAAGGAATGCTTCAGTATGGTTGCTCATTGCAACGTCTTTTTCGAACTTACCTTTTTCGGTTTTAAGCTCGAAATGACCTTCAGGTGCTCCTACTCTTTCACAGATACCTTTTGCAATAACGATTTCGCCGTCCATATCAATAAGCTGATACTTAAGAGATGAGCTTCCGGCATTGATAACAAGAATTTTCATAAAAAGTTACCTCCGTGGAAATTTTATCTTGATACTTTTCATCCAATATTGTATTATATACCTGTAAAACGAATTTTTCAACATTTTTTTGAAAGGATATTTAAAATTATGAGGGTTTCGGCTATAATTGCGGAATATAATCCTTTCCATAACGGTCATAAATACCATATTGAACAGACAAAAAGGCTTACAGATAACTCTTTTGTCATGGTTATAATGAGCGGTAATTTTGTTCAAAGAGGCGAGCCTGCCGTGATAGAGAAGCGAGAAAGGGCAAAAATGGCTCTTGCCGCAGGAGCAGATCTTGTTGTTGAATTGCCTGTGCCATGGGCAACTGCATCTGCTGAACGTTTTGCAAGAGGGGCAGTTTATATTGCCGCACAGGCGGGAATCGTTGATTATCTTTCGTTCGGTTGTGAGACAGGGGACATTACAGCGTTAAATCGGATTGCCAGAATACTTAATGATAAGGTTTACAGCCGAGAAATCAAGAATTACTATGACGAAAAAATGTGCTCTTATGCTCAGGCAAGAAGTGCGGTTGTAAACAATGTTTTGGGTGAGGATTGCACAGAAATGATGCTTAAACCCAACAATATTCTTGCGATTGAGTATATAAGGTCGCTGCAGTCTTTTAAGTCATCAATTGAACCCTTAGGCATTGTCAGACAGTCTGTAAATCACGATTCAACTGCATCGGATGGCGGTATGACCTCTGCAATGAATATCAGGAATCTTATAAAGACGGGAAGGGATTATTCAGACTTCGTTCCCAAAACAACTCTTGATATTTTAAGTGATGCAAAAAACAGCGATAAGTTTCCGTCGCTTTATTCTCGGCTTGAAACAGCAATTTTAGCTGATTTAAGAAAAAAACAGCCTGCGGATTTTGCAAATGTACCTGATGTTGCAGAAGGCATAGAATACAGAATCCTCGATGCTGTCAGCTCGTCTGTTACATTGAATGAAGTGTTCGAAAAGGTGAAGACAAAGCGTTACGCTCATGCAAGGATACGAAGAATTGTTCTTTCCTCATTTCTGAATGTTACAACGGCTGATGTTAATTCCCTTCCTCCTTATATAAGGGTTCTCGGTTTTAACGACAACGGAAGACAGATTCTCAAAGAAATGAAAAACAAGTACTTTTTCCCTATTGTAATGAAATACGGGGATGTGAAATACCTTGATGACGGAGCAAAAAAAATTTTTATGAAAGAATCGGTCGCTACGGATATTTACAATCTTTCACTTCCTGAAAGAAGACCTTGTGCAACAGATATGACGGATGAAATTATTTATATGAAATAATTTGACATTACAGATTCTTATGCTATAATATAGTTGAAATTTTAAGAAAAGGCAGGAATTATCAATGATAAAGAAACTTTTGGCAGAATTTAAGGAATTTGCGTTGCAGGGAAACGTTCTTGATCTTGCAGTAGGTGTTATTATAGGTGCTGCGTTCAAGGATATCGTTACTTCTCTTACCGATAATTTTATCAATCCTATTTTGCAGTTTATAACGGCAGGTGCAAGATACACTTGGAACGATATCGGTTCTTTTGCATCTAACTTCATTACTGCAGTAATCAATTTCATTATTATGGCTTTTATTCTCTTTATGCTTGTTAAGGGTATCAATAAGCTTACTTCTTTAGGAAAGAAAAAAGAGGAGGAACCGGCTCCCACCACAAAGAAATGCCCCTACTGCTGTACTGAAATTGATATTGAAGCAACACGCTGTCCTCATTGTACTTCGATAATTGAAGAGGTTGAAGAGGTTAAAGAAGAAGCGATAGCTGAGTAATTTAAAGTAAACCGTCGGCTTTGTTCGACGGTTTTGTTGGTGGTAAGAATGGCACGTTGTAATGTATGTCCGAGAAAATGCAATGTTGACAGAAGCGAAACATTAGGTGTTTGCGGTGTTACTGATACGTTGAAAATTGCTCGTGCAGGGGCACATTTTTGGGAAGAACCCTGTATCAGCGGATACGGCGGTTCCGGTGCAGTGTTTTTCAGCGGTTGCAATCTCAAATGCGTTTTCTGTCAGAATTATGAAATCAGTTCCGGCGGATTTGGTAAAGAAATTACTGTTGAACGTCTCAGGGAAATTTATTCCGAGCTGATTTTTGCAGGTGTTCACAATATTAATCTGGTTACGCCCTCTCATTATGCACAAAAGGTGTTAGAGTCGTTGAATAAGCCTGTTGAAGTTCCGGTAGTATATAATTCAAGCGGTTATGACAGTGTTGAAACAATAAAAAAATTTGAGGGTAAGGTTCAGATTTATCTGCCGGATCTTAAATATCTCAATTCGGATATTGCAAAGAAATATTCAAGAGCTGCGGATTATCCGTCCGTTGCAAAAGCTGCAATCAGGGAAATGTTCCGTCAAACAGGTGAAGCAGTTTTTGATGAAGAGGGAATTATGCTCAAAGGTGTTATCGTGCGTCATCTAATGCTGCCCGGTGAAATTGAAAATACCCTTGATGTTATTGATTGGGTCGCTGATGAGTTTGACAATAATGTTGTTTTCAGTCTTATGAGTCAGTATACGCCCAATGAGAACTGTGAATTTTCAAATCTTAAAAGGACTGTGTCGCATCAGGAGTATGCAAGGGCTGTTGATTATATGTATCTTGTAGGTTTGGAAAACGGATATGTACAGGACTTTTCATCTGCAAAAAAAGAATATACACCACCCTTTGACTTGAGTGGTGTATAAAAGGCAAGACCCCCGCCGATAATCGACAGGGATCTCACTTTATGAGCAGAAAAAGCGGAGGATAGCAAATTTATTCGTCCGTGATTTGTGACGATATTATGTATAATAATCGCCTTATATTAAGTTTTGTTAAACTTCTGACAAAAAAATATTTAATACAAAGTTTATAATGTTTTTATAGAATTTATACTAATATATTAAGGAGGCATGATAATTATGTTTACGGTACTTGTCGCTGAAGATGATATAAGAATGAATGGTATATACTGTGATGTTTTAAAGTCAAATGATTTTGAAGCACTTTCTGCCTATGATGGTGAGCAGGCACTT
>CAYVTA010000161.1:0-3304 GCA_964454355.1 uncultured Eubacteriales bacterium
TTTGAACCTGCGACCTCTGCGTCCCGAACGCAGCGCTCTACCAAACTGAGCCACACCTCGATAATTCATGCTTTGTTATTATATAATAACTTGATAACAAAATCAAGGGGTTTATTTAATTATTTTTTAATTTGTGTATAACGCTTGTTATTTATGTGAAGCTGTTGTATAATTGTATAAAAGAGGTGCGAATTTTGAATTATCAACAGATGCTCGACAAAAAAATAGATGATATTATAAAAACAGGGATACGGCCTAAATTATTGCTTCACAGCTGTTGTGCACCCTGTTCAAGCTATGTGCTTGAGTATTTGTCTGAGTATTTTGAAATTACCCTTTTTTATTACAATCCGAACATTGCCCCCGAAGCTGAATACCGTTGCCGTGTTGAAGAAGTGCAGCGATTACTTGCAGATATGCCTTCTGCAAAAGATGTGCATTTTATTGAAGGTATTTATGACCCTGAAAGCTTTAAAAAGCTTGCAAACGGTCTTAAAAATGAAGATGAAGGCGGCACAAGATGTTTCAAATGTTACCGCTTACGTCTTAAAAAAACAGCAGAATATGCTTCTGAACACAATTTTGATTATTTTACTACAACTCTTTCCATAAGCCCCTATAAAAATGCAGAAAAGCTTAATTCCATCGGTTCTGAGCTTGGCGATATTTACTCAGTAAAATACCTTTTCTCTGATTTCAAAAAGAAGAATGGATACAAACGTTCAATTGAGCTGTCAAAAGATTACGACCTTTACCGGCAGGATTACTGCGGTTGTATTTATTCAAAAAAAGCGGCGGAAAGAAAGAAAAACAACGGTATGAGTTGACTGTTTGTGAGCTTGAGGAGAAATATAAATGACAGTTATGACATTTAATGTGCTTTGTGCCGGCGTAAAAGAAAATCATTGGTGCAAAAGACAGCCACTTGTAAGAGACATGATAAAAATGTATGAACCTGATGTGTTTGGTTTACAGGAGGCTCATTACGGCTGGATGCGTTATATAGCCGGACAATTTAAAGATACATACTCATATGTAGGCATTGGCAAAGATGACGGAGGAATCAAAGGTGAATTCTCACCTGTTTTTTATAAAAAGGATAAATACGAAATTGTGAATAAAGGTGATTTTTGGCTATCAGAGACTCCTGATATTCCCGGTCCGGGATGGGATGCTGTTGAAAACAGAACTTGTGCTTTTGCAGTATTGAAGGATAAAGCAACAGGAGAAGAGTACGCTGTTTTCAATACACACCTTGATCATGTGGGCGAAACAGCAATGTGCGAGGGTGTAAAGCTCGTTGCACAAAGGACAGCGGCTTTTAAAAACATAAAAACAGTAGTCATGGGTGATTTTAATGTAACGCCGGATTCAAAGGCGTACAAAACCATGCTTGAAAACGGTTTTACAGATGCAAGAACTGTTGCCGAAAACGCTGATGATATCAACAGCTTCCACAATTTTGGAAAAAGCTCAAAAATGATAGACTTTGTTTTTGTTAAAAACATAGTTAAAGTAAAACAAGTAAAAACTGCTACAGACAGAATTAACGGTAAAGCTCCCTCTGACCATTATCCTGTTGTGGCTTATATTGAATAGGAGAGACAGATTTATGAAGGTTATGTCATTTAATGTACTTTGTGCAGGTAAGGATGAAAACAAATGGACAAAACGCAGACCTCTTGTAAGAGATACTATCAGAAAGTATGACCCTGACACATTTGGTCTTCAGGAAGCTCATTACAGATGGATGCGTTATCTGATATGGGCTTTCAAAAAGGATTATGACTATGTGGGCGTAGGCAGAGATGACGGAAAAAACAAAGGTGAATTTTCTCCCGTTTTCTATAAAAAGGATAAGTATGATGTTATCGACAAAGGAAATTTCTGGCTGTCGGAAACTCCGGAAAAACCAGGCAAGGGATGGGATGCGGCTTGCGTAAGAATCTGCTCTTATGTTGTCCTCAAGGATAAAAAGACAGGTGAAAAGTTTGCCCATTTCAACACTCATCTTGATCATGTAGGTGATGTAGCCAGAAGCGAGGGTGCAAAGCTTATTGCTGACAGAGCAGATATGTTCAAAGGCATTCCCACCATCGTAACAGGTGATTTCAACGTAAATCCTGATTCCGGTGCGTATAAAACCATTACATCTGCAGGCTTTGAAGATGCACGAGCTCTTGATGCAAATGCAAATGATATTAAAACTTACAACGGCTTTGACGCTCACCCTTCTGAAATGATTGATTTCGTGTTTGTAAAATACGGCTTTAAAGTAAAGTCATGCAATACAATAACAGACAAAATCGATGGCAGATATATATCTGACCACTATCCGGTTTTAGCTGAGCTTGAATTATAAACTAAAAATTCCGTCGGGCGAAAAAGTCCGACGGAAAATTTTTGTCATTGCAAATAGTCTGTCCGTAGAATATCATAGTAGTAGATACTTTAAGAGGAGCTGTTATAATGATTATTTCACAAACCGATAACAGGATTTGTGTTAAGTTAACAAATGAAGATATGCGTGAGCTTGACATAACCTATGAGGAACTTGATTATTCAAACATTGAAACTCGGAGAGTTCTTTGGACATTGCTTGACGAAGCACGACATGAGCTGGGCAGAAATATTTATCTGACTCAGAAGATGCTGGTAGAAGCTGTCCCCGACAGTGAGGGCGGCTGTACGATTTATTTCACCGTAAATGATGAAAAGACCTCAAAAAACGGAAAAAAACAACTTGTTAAGCTGACCGGTGCGAGAATTATATGTGCTTCAGACAATATTGATAATATTGGGGAGCTTGCAAGGATCCTTTCAACCAGCGGAAAAATATCAAAAAGTGAGCTTTTCACAGACGGAAGCAGATACAGAATGATAATAAGACCGGATATATCAATTTCTGACAGCATTGAATCAGTTGTTTGTGAGTTTTGCGACATCTGCGACGATTCAGTTGCCGCAAATACATATGAGCATTGGAAATTGCTCGCATCTCCCGATGCTGTAGGCGTGATGGGAGCTTTATCATAAGTTCGTTCATAAGTAATTTTTTAGATGATTTTATAAAAAAAGAAGAAGTTTGGCAACGCCGACTACCCGTAAGGCAGTATTTGTTTCTCAAACAAAATTCCCTGTATTTTCACCAAAAGCCTCACAAGGCGATATCCATGTTGCATTTTTGGCTTCAATACAAGAAATTTTCTGTTCTTACGAAACTGCGAAGCACTTTAAAATATAAATTTTGGATACAAGAAAAGGCGAAAATTCCCGATAATGCTGACGCATATCGGGAATTTTT
>CAYVTA010000162.1:0-1792 GCA_964454355.1 uncultured Eubacteriales bacterium
ATATTTTAAGATTATTCGCACCGCTGATGTAAAAAAACCACGCCTGTCTCGTTTGTTGAGACAGGCGTGGTTTTTTGTGGTTCGTTCTATTTTATTCTGCTGCCTTTGTCCTTTTGTGGCTTCGGTTGAGTACCCAGAAAATAATCCGCAGATACATTGTAGAATTTACAAAGGGTCACCAAATGCCGGATGGGCATCTCGTTGGCACCCCGTTCATATCGTGCGTACATAGTCTGAGAAGTACCAAGAACATCCGCTATCTGCTGCTGGGTCAAATCCCGATCCTCCCGAATCCCTCTGAGAATATCCGTAAACGATCTCACCTTGCCATCACTCCTAAGGTAGTTTTCCATAGTGTAGCAAAGTAAAGATATTTACTATTGACTTTAGTAAAGAAATTTACTAAAATAAGTTGAGAGCGACCTCATAATACGCAAAGGAGAGATAGAACGTGAAATATTGCACACAAGGAGAGATAGAAATGAGAAAAACACAAAAAATGATTACAATAATGATAGCGTCTGTTCTGCTATTGTGCTTATCTGCATGTGGGGAAAATCAAAATGGAAAAAATTTCGATTCGCCTGAAGCTATGATATCTGAGATGACTGGTACTTATTCCGGATCAAACGAACATAGTGGAGAGCGAATTATAATTGACGGAATCAGTATATTTAAATTCAATGTTGACGATATTTTCCCAAAAATAACAGATGAAAATTTCTTTTGGGAAAATTTCCCCAATGAGAACTGGGAAGAGTTTGACCTTGATGCATTGCTTGGCAAACCCTATATTGAGATTACTACAGAGCCAATATCAGCCGATATTAAAGAGTCAACTATTTCCGGTCTATGGGTAAACAAAGACGGAGTATTATTTAGTCAAGAAAGTTATCCGCTAAATAAAACTTCTTCGGATTCTATTTATCCAACAACCGAAATGCAGGAGAAATTTGAAGAATATCATAAGTACCTGCAAGAATATGAAATATCATCCATTATAGCAGAAGCCGAAAGTAATTTTTCAGAAAAACAAGAATCTTTGGAATTAGTGTTATCCTCTGCCACATCGTCAAATTCTACTTCTAAAAAAAGCACGGCTTCGGCCGAAACGATTGCGAATTGCGCATTTGATTCGTTTAAAGATTATATAAAATATCCCCGTACTGCTACGCTGGAAGGCTATTCACGTAGTCCTCAATATGATCCTTATGGACGTGTATGTACTCTCATTACCGTTACTGCTCAGAACGGTTTTGGAAACTATATTACAGAGGATGTATATGTAGTACTTCAATCATGTTCTTATTCCGGATATTACACTTATTACAAAGGAGGAATGCATTATACCAAAGATAAAGATCAATATACTCTTATGTTACTTCTAAATGATTGGAACGAGGATCCCAGCACTGACAACACCAAAGAAGGCTCCTACAACGAGGCAATAGAGTTAATAGAAAACAAGGAATACTGGTTGGCTGCGAGCAAACTAGTTGCTCTGGGAGATTATAAATCGTCTGTAAAACTGAAGGAGGCCTGCGTTAGCGTTTCTATTGCAGAAAAATATAAAAAAGCAATCGATCTTTTCGCTAAAGGAAAATATATTGATGCAAGTGAGGAATTATCCTCTTTGCTTAAAGACTACAGCAGTGGTTACCTGAAGGCCGAGAGAGTAATCATGCTTTGCAACGCGGCAATCAGTAATACTTCCGGCAACAACGGAAACACCTCCGATAGTGGAAATACCTCCGACAACGGAAACACCTCCGATAGTGGAAATACCTCCGAC
>CAYVTA010000162.1:1892-3299 GCA_964454355.1 uncultured Eubacteriales bacterium
ACCTCCGATAGTGGAAATACCTCCGACGACGGAAACACCTCCGATAGTGGAAATACCTCCGACGACGGAAACACCTCCGATAGTGGAAATATCTCCGACAACGGAAACACCTCGCAGCCTCCTGAAACACAGCCTCCCGAGACGATGCCTCCTGAAACACAACTTCCTGAGACACAATCTCCTGCTGTGTGTTCGCACAATTATACAGATGCAACCTGTGCCAAACCAAAAACCTGCACAAAATGCGGTGAAACAACTGGCACGGCATTGGCGCACACATACAGTGTAGCTACTTGCACAACACCTAAAACCTGCACCATTTGCGACGGAACAAGCGGCTCAGCGTTGGGACATTCATACAGCACTGCTACTTGCACAGAACCCCAAACCTGTAATAGTTGCGGTGCAACTACAGGTAGTGCAGCAGGGCATAAATGGACAAACATTACCCAAACGGTTCATCATGAGGAACAAGGCCATTATGAAGATGTGCAGGATGCAAAAAAAGTACAGAAGGCTATGTGCTTTGTTTGCTCCAACAGATCGGACACGCTTGAGGAATATTATTCTCATTTTGACAGCACACACAGCGAGGAACTTAACGCCGGCTTTCTTCGAGATCGATATGAATGGAAAGAGGATTGGGTATATGAAACCGTAACAGTATGGGTTGTTGACAAGGAAGCATATACCGAAACTATTGTGACTGGGCGTCTCTGTGATATCTGTGGTGAAAAAGAGCAATAGAAAGGGGCGCATGACGGCAATCATACTCTTATCTTGGAAACATCGATGCCAACAGAGTTCATTCGCATGCCTCCAAATCAAATGATGTGCGACTGGGATCCATCTTTCTTTTGTTGCCGATTCAAACTATTTTGTGACACGAACTCTCAGATGTTACGGGTAGGCTCAACCTGCTCAAATCGAACGCTACAACAAGAGGATGGCTAACAGTCTTTCATACGGGCATAGAAGCCCAAGGGACTGTAGGTTAGCCAGTTGCTCCTCTTATTGTAGCTTAGGCACAAAACGGAAGGAAGCCGGACTGGCTGCCCGGCTTTCCTGTCCAAATCTATTGTAATAGGAGGTGATAGTTATGACTCGCGAGTATTATTCCAACGATCAGCTGCCCTGTATGCTGAATGCAGATAAAATCGCCAAGTATTTGGAGATTTCCCGTGCAGGCGCGTACGAGTTGATGCACTCTGAGGGTTTTCCTCTGATTCGCATCGGTAAGCGTATGATCGTGCCCAGGGATAAGTTCCTGGAGTGGGTTGATAACCAAACAGCCCGCTAAAACAAGACGGCAGGCCCTCCGAAAAGGGCCTGCCAAACCGGTTAATTATTTGAGAAAAAGTACGGTTTTTCTTTGAGTTTGAAGAGATTTATGATATAATAGATGTG
>CAYVTA010000163.1:0-3271 GCA_964454355.1 uncultured Eubacteriales bacterium
TCAAATTCTTAGCAAAATTGCAAAAGGGTATAACACCCCTAAGGCAAAATACTCTCATTTTATATATTAACTTAGTTTGGCATACCTAGTTTACCACAGTTTTTTTAGTAATTCAACAAAAATGAGCAGAATTGCCTTATGAATTGTCTTATGTATAATTATTAATTAGTGTTTTTTGATTATGATTATAGAGGGAGTAAAGGTGTTGTACCAATCTAGAATCAAAAATAAGGGATTTCTGTAATAACATGTAAATATTGACTTTCGGCTATTAATAAAGTATCCTATTATACATAGAGAGGAGATGATTATGTGCGATGGCTCCATATATCCGACCTTCATATTGGTCCAGATGGTCTTCCTGCCGAAGTTGAAGCTTTAATGAACAGGTTCTTGAAGGATCTTAAGAGCAAATTGTCTGACGAGCCGGTTGATTGCATTATTTTTACCGGAGACTTATTTAATCGCGGTGCGTGGACATCATCTCAAACAACTGACGCACAAGCAATATTAAAGGACATTTATAGGGAATGCAGTTTAGCCGGTGGATGGGAGTGGACTGATACTGAACCTATGACACGGCTGTTTTATTGTCCGGGTAATCATGATGTTTTACGAGAAGCATATCGTGTAAGTAAGAATAATCATGTCCTCCACAGAAAAAATCTTGTTTCTACCCCTGCAAATATTTTAAGCAATGGTCAGTTATCAACTTCTGATGATAATTATTTACTGTTAACCCAAGGAACATTTGGTCAGTTTGATACGGCTATGAAAGACTTGTGTGGAAACGATACATATATCTCTGATTATGAATATGAATATCGTATTTTCGAAATCTTGGATGGTGAGAATAAATTTAGTTTTATAGGCGTTAATACGGCATTGTTGGCGGCACAGGAATTTGATTCAGATGATGTTGCCCAGGAATTGCAAAACGCACTTACGGAATTTCATAATTACCATTCTACACTTAATACCCAAAAGGCATTGAACGCCTATAAAAAATATGATACTGCAGTGAACAAGAAACTAGGCACAATAAAAAATGATAAAAATAATTTGTGCTTTATAAGTGCTCAAGCTCAGCAGGCAATTCAGACAACACGAAGCAAAAACTCAATACCGATTCTTTTTGGTCATCACCCTATTAGTTTTCTTTCTGAAGAGGCTGCTGGAAAGGTTTGCATAAACGCGGAAAAGAATGAAATTCCACTGTATCTGTGTGGGCATATGCATAAGCCACACGGAGAAAGTGTGAGAGCCCCCTATGAAACATGTTTAGGGAAACTCTCTAAAGAATCAAACGTATATCAAGTTACGGTGGGCGGCCTGTTCCTTGATCCGAGTGGATATAATGAAATGAGCTACTCTATTGGAGAATTAACATGTGTTCGTCCTGATCAATTACTTTTAAATGTGTCCGTCTTTGTATATGCAAAAGATGTTTTTGGAAATCTTGATTGGCAGACAACTAACAAGACAGAAACAATACCAATTAATAAGCGAACACAAGATGCAGAATGTGACAAGGATGAGCACAAAGTAAATATAGAACGAAGTAGTATCCATGATGTGATTACAAGCAATCACTATGTAACTTCGGATGATGAAAATGATAAAGAAAAAAACGAACACTCATCCACTATTCAAAGTGATAAAGATTTCCGAGCAAAACTACTTACAAATCTTAATTTGAGCGATTCTGAAAAAAAGGGAGGCTAATTATTAATGAGCGAACAAAGCATTAGTATTATTTCGATTGGAGAAGCGTATAGATTAACTGCCGAGGTAAGCCCTATGCAATTCAAGCAGGTTTGGGCAGAAGTGCAGAAGAGCCCTGAAGTTTATGGTGAACCTGATGAGTATCATAATTATGCGGTAGTGGCAGCAAAGTTGGATGATAATTATACTGCGTTTCAAATCGTCCAAATGGGTCTAACACAGTACCCTTATAATACCGATCTACTCGCAGATGCCATTCACTATGGATCAAGTTGTAAACAATACGAGGAGTGCGAAGTCCATATGAAAGCACTTCTTGAAAGGCCAATGTCTACTTGGACATGGAGGGCGTTTTCGTTTTTGATTGACTATTTGGGAGCCCGTAGAGACTGGACCCAGAGCCAAGAGGATATAGCAAATGGATTAAATATGATATTGGATATTTCGCAGAAATATCAGCAATATTACCCTAATGAAGAAAAGAGCTATATGGCTGAATATGAGGCGCGATTGTTGTTGTCCAAAATGTCAAAAGATAAAAACGATTCTAAGCAGGCCAATAAACACGAGGCTGCAGCTATCGATCTTCTTAAGAACGCAATTACTGGGGGCAAGTTTTCTGCAGTTCAGTGCTCGCTGAGATATGCTGATATTTTATTTGAGCAACAGAAATATGATGAAGTTGTTAGTGTTTGTAAGCGTGCACTAGAATTTGGAGAAGATGTTTCGTCTGTACGGCTTGGTTATTTCATGTATTTGTCGGCTCAGGCGAAGGAAATACAACTATATCAGGCTGAAGATTATGGTAATGTGGAACGCATAAAAGAAATATATAGTGAATATACTGCTGCACTGGCTGAAATTAGTCCGAATTATCGCAAAAACATTGCTGTCAGAGCTAAGATATTAGAAGCAAGAAGTGGCGTAATGGCGCCACAGGCAATCGTAGAGGCAGTTTAATTGCCTTGTTAAATACACCCCTAATCAAAGGGGTGTATTTTTGTTGCATGGGAGACCGGATTTAAACATGCACCAACACGACCGATGTATCCACGTACCGGCAAAGAACGGCTGCACTTACAAACGAATTATGGTTGATATTTTGCCGATAATGTGGTATAATACTGGCAAGAAAATTTGCCAGGAGGTAACTATGGAATACGTATCTGTTGCAAAAATGGCTGAAAAGTGGGGACTTTCTGAACGAAGTGTGCGCAATTACTGCGCCCACGGCAGACTTGCCGATGCAAAGCTTATCGGCAAAACTTGGTACATTCCGGAAAACGCGCAGAAGCCGGACCGCGTGAACAAAAAGAAAGATATCCCCTCCTTGCTGCAGATCCTGCGGGAGCAGAAGGCAACTAAGATGACAGGAGGTATCTATCATAAGATTCAGATTGACCTAACTTATAATTCAAACCATATTGAGGGCAGCCGCCTTACCCACGACCAGACCCGGTATATCTTCGAAACCAATACCATTGGCTTTGAGAATGAGTCTGTGAATGTGGATGATGTGATTGAAACCTCCAACCACTTCCGCTGC
>CAYVTA010000164.1:0-3253 GCA_964454355.1 uncultured Eubacteriales bacterium
TTGCCCTTTTGAAACCCACGAGCTTTTGAAAAAGCTCGACCAAAACTTTTATGTGGCACAATCAAACTTGTACGATAAATCATTGTTTATAAGGCCGTTTTTTTTGTAAAACAAAATCGACAAATTGTACAGACAATGGAATATATATGCAATATATTTGCAAAAAATTTTTTTAATTGTATTTACTAATTCAATAAGATGTGATACAATTATTATCATCAACATGAAAGGGTGTCTTAATTATGAGAGACAGAAGTAAATATCTGGTTCCCAAGAAAGAGCTTAATATGTACGCAATCGGCTCTATGGGTCAAGGTATGATTTATGCAATGATGTCAAGCTACATCAGTGACTATTATGTTAATGTTCTTCAGCTTCCGCTGATGTTCGTTATGTTGCTCATGCTCCTTGCCAGAGTATGGGATGCGATCAATGACCCGCTTATGGGTATGATCGTTGACAGAAGAACAACAAAATTAGGTAAAATGAAGCCTTACATACTTTATGCGGTAGCTCCTATCGCTATTCTTACTGTGCTTATGTATTTAAGCCCGAATCTTTCAAAAAATTCCCTCATGGTTTATTCTGCTGTCGTTTATGTAGCATGGGGTATGCTGTACACAATGGCTGATGTTCCTTTCTGGGGTCTTCCCAATGTTATGACTCCCAACGCAGAGGAAAGAGGCTATGTAATTTCTTATACAAAGAACTTTAACGGCATAGGCTCTGCATTGCCTGAGGTTCTTTTCCTTGTGGCAGGCTTCGTGCTTCCCAAAATCGT
Organism: uncultured Eubacteriales bacterium; assembly: GCA_964454355.1. GTDB lineage: Bacteria > Bacillota > Clostridia > Oscillospirales > Acutalibacteraceae > UBA1081. The sequence continues at coordinate 782 of CAYVTA010000164.1, forward strand.
TGACACTTCAAATGCTATTGAGTACAACAAAACCAAGTATCTTGTTATGGCGGTAGTAGTTGTTGTTATCGGTTCAATCATGTATGCAAACTCCTACTTCCACGTTAAAGAAAGAGTTGTACCTCCCATCAAAAAGCGTCAGCCCGGCGAGCCCTCCAGTCTTCAGAGAATATTTACCTGCAAACCCCTTATGTGCGTAGTTGCAATGGGTATTCTTTCCAGCGGAAGATACATGGTTCAGGCTGCTGCTATCCACGTTGCAAGATACGGCTTTTACATAGGACCTGATCTCGATGGACTTACCATTGCTGAAAGAACAGCGGCAATTGATGCAAGTATCTCAACCGTAAAGACGATTTTCCAGGTATGTGCTATCGTAGGTATGTTCGGTGCAATGCTCTTTATGCCTACTCTCATGAAGAAGTATGATTATAAGAAAATTGTTATCACAACCTGTCTTTTAGGTTTTGCTGCAAGTATTTTTACAACACTTATCGGTTGGTTTACCGCAAACCTTTATATCTGCATTCCCTTTATTCTTATTTCTTGTATCCCTCTGGGTGTTATCAACAGCGTTTCAAATGCAATGATAGGCGACTGTCTTGATTATCTTGAGCTTGAAACAGGCTTCAGAGACAACGGTCTGGGTTCAGCCTGCCAGGGCTTCATAAACAAGTTCGGCAGTGCAATTGCTACCTGCGGAATAATCATTATGTATATGGTTATAGACATCGATCCTTCACTTATGCTCAGCTCCGATGCTATCGTTGCTGCTACAGATCTTACAAGAAGCCAGAATTTTGCAATGTTCTCACTTGTTTCCATCGTTCCCGGTGTAAGTATGCTTCTTTGCTCCATCCCCATGTTCTTCTACAGCATTTCAGGCAAGGAGAAGGAAAGAATAGTTAGAGAGCTTGAAGAAAAGAGAAATGCTGAGGTGGCAGTAAATGAAGTATAAGATTACTAACCCTTATGAAAGCGTTATGTCACTTATCGGTGACAGCGAGAAGCACTACAAAACGAACCTTCATACTCATTCCACCTACAGTGATGCAAACAACACCATGACAGAGATAATCGAAGGATTTTATGATAATGACTTCGACATTCTTGCAATGGCTGAACACGGTATACTCGGCAAAGAGTGGGATCAGGACCCTGCTATCATTCCTCTTTTCCTGTTTCAGAATCTCTGGCACGGTAAAAGACAGCATCCTACCACCGAGCAGTATCATGCAATACTCGACGGCACATACAAAACCAATGCCGGCAAGCGTACAAAGAGCAGAGGTCTTAAGTGTGTTCCGAATGCGATTGAAGCAAATATGTTCACACTTGTGAAAAACCATGTAAACGGCTATTTTACGGATGATGCTTGCCAGGGTATCTGCGGCAAGGAAAACGATTATGAAATACCCATTGCAAAAATCGAAAAAAGCGGCGGTCTTTCACATATCAATCATCCTACTGACTGGCTTCAGGCATGGAAGCATCCTGAAAATGCGAAAAAGAAGGAAAATGTCAGATTTTTTGCAGACCTGCTCAGAAGATATCCTTCATGTCTGGGTATTGAGGTTCTTAATATGTACGACGGCCCTAACCGCAGTGACAGAATCCTTTGGGATGAATTGCTGAAAACACTTATTCCCGAAGGCAAGCGTTCAGTATGGGGCTTCGGCAACAGTGACGCTCACAGAGTAAAAGAGATCGACACTGCATTTATGGATTTTATTCTTCCCGAATATTCTCTTGAAAATCTTCGTACAGCGATGGAAAACGGTACATTCTTCCCCGTTGCAAGATATGCAAAGAACGAAATGGGTGAGGATTTTGTAGGCGAAGGACCTTATCCCGTTGTTACCGATATTAAAGTCGGTGAGGATGAAATTACCGTTTCAGGTATCAATTGCAAAGCTATTGAATGGATCGCAGACGGTGAAATTATCGAAAGCGTGACAAGTGAAGCTGACGGTAAGCTGACCTGCACTGTTAAGCTCTGCGACCACAGTGATAAAATAAGCTGTTATGTAAGAGCTCAGCTTAAGGGCAGAGGCGGTATATGCATGACACAGGCATTTATTTGCGATGACGGCAATATTGAAAGATTCATTGATGCAACGCCTCCCAAAAAGCCCGCAACAAAGGCTGAACAGCGTAAAAAAGATTTCTTTGATACAAGATTGGGCGTAATTATCGACAGAGCATTTATCCACAAATAAGAAAAAATTTAAAACTCTCGTTGTCAGTACACAGTTGACTTCGGGAGTTTATTCTTGACCATTAATCTGTTCTGATAAAAAAGGCTTTATATTATAGCAGTAAACAATAATTTATCGGTGATGTAACGGGGAACCCCCGGCGAGGGTTCCCCACACAAAAACAGTCACGCAGGACTGTTTTTGTTCCCCTCCTGCGCTTTTTTAAAGCAAAGGAGTTTCGCACTCTGCGGAGTGCGACAAAGGGCGTTGCCCT
>CAYVTA010000165.1:0-3175 GCA_964454355.1 uncultured Eubacteriales bacterium
GAGCATTTCAGCGCTTATGGAGTGATCTTTGTGCTCGTGGCTGACAAGGCAAGCCTTGAAGTCCGAAAGGGTAAAGCCGGTCAGCTTCTGTAATTGCTTGTGGGAGACCCCGCACTCGAGAAGAATGCGGGTATTCCTGTCACTTACGATGTAGGCGTTCCCATGTGACGAGGAAGCCAATGACTTAAAGATCATATAGGACACGCCTCCCCGGTGCTCTGATTCACTTCGATCGTTGTATCAGGAGCATGTTGTTTCTGATATTGCGTGGATTTCTTGATCTGCTCCTGCGTCCATGCGGGAAGCTTCTCAAACACGGCATCGTCCCATGCGTCCATGTCCCAAGTAAAGAACTCTGTCTTTGATACGGGGGCAGGGAAGCCCTTGGGAAGAGGAATGATACTATCCACGTTTGCGTATTCCCCGGTATCATTCAATACCACGTTCAGCTGACAAGCCTTTCCGATCTGATCAAACAGATCAAGCTCCACGAATTCTTCGTCGGAATAGTTCTTGCCGTTCCAACCGCCGAGGAATGTCCTCAGCTTACTGTTTTTCTTTGTTGCAATAGAGAACTCTCTGCTCAACTGTCGTTCTTCGGTCTTGCCTTCGATCTCGATTGTCTCGCTCGGCAACGCCCACACGAATTTGACCTTGTTGGAATAACTCTTGTACATTTCCGAATACTGCTCACCAAGATCCACAACTCCAACACAAACGGCCATATAAACGCCCGGTTCTACCGGCGGTACTTTCGGTTTTGCTCTGTCCTTAATTTTCATAGTTTACTCTCAGCTCCTTGTCATTTTCTTTCGACACAACCAGTCGGATAATTTGATTGTTGTAATGCTCCAGTCTTGTTACGGATTCGGCGTTATCAACGAATAGCGGAATACTCACACCGTAAGCAGCCGACAAAACATTGATGATGTCAATGCCCGCGTTGATCTTTGCGCCGCTGTTCAGGTTGATGTAATCGACGCCGTTATACACGACATCGCAGCGGTCCTCAATACCGCCGTTTGCCTGCTCACGGAACAGACGGAATTTCGCAACGCGGAACATACTGTTGATACTGTCCTCAACAAACTGCGTCTTGTAGCGAGTGTAGCTCTCGATCAGATACAGCATATTCTCAATGACTTCAAGAGCGGCAGCAGCGTTGCGTGCGTCCTCTTGCAGCTCTTCCACGCGGAGGCGGGAGTATTCAAGCAAGGATTCCTTGCCCAGTACCTCCATGCGTGCGGCAATCTCTCTCTTGACCGCCAACACTTGCTGCGCAAGATCACTACGAACAGCGGAGGTATTCATCATCATGTCCGCAAGCTCGCCGTTCAAAGCCGCGATCTTATCGGTAATAGCCTTGTGCTTGTCCGCATATCCCACCATGTCTACGGGCTCAACGCGGGAAGCCTCTGCGCGGTCGATCTCCGCTTGCTTTGCTTCAATACAGGTCTTAACGAGGGTGATCTCGTCCTCAAGCGTGCGGATTCTCGCTTCAACGTCTGCCTTGGAGTCTTTGAGCGTGTTGGCCGCATTCTCGATCTCGCGGTGGCGGCGACGCTTGTCCGCTTCAAAAGCGTCCTTGGCTGCCTGAATTTGCGCTGTGGGGAGCGTTTGGCCGCAAGTGGGGCAAATACCGCCCGTAAATGTTTCGTTGTTTACAGCGTGCCAACGTTCGCGGCAAGCTTCGATTTTATTGTTCAGGTCAGGGAGTCTGTTCTTTTGGTTTGTCAATGCGGTTTCCTTGGTTTTGAGCTCCGTCTGATAACGCATAAGGTCACGCTTCAAAGCTGCCATATCCACAGTTCCCTTGGCCTGAGAATCACGGTACAGGTTGTTTTCGCTCTCAAGCTGCTTCAGCTCGAATTGCGCTTCTCGGATCTCCATGCGCTTGCTCTCTGCGGCGTTGTCATGCTCAATGGCAATCACTTCCGCTTCAAGCCTGTCCTTTTTGCCGGTCAGCGCGATCACTTCGGCACGCGTTCCCGCAAAGTCGATCTGCTGCACGTCGTTGATGGTTTTCATGCACTCGCTGATACGCGCGGGGATCTCGGTCTTATCGACTACGAATCCGCGCTTCTCGGCGGCAAGCTTCTTTTTGTAGTCCTCAACGGAAAGCTTTCCCATGCCCTCGGCAAGAGGCAAGAACCGCTCGTCTGTCGCCATGATCTGCGCGTCGTCGGCAACCGCTGCAACCTTAAAGAGAACCGCGCGTCTGTCTTGCCAGGAAATATCGTTCGGGAAATAGCTGATACTGGTAAGCAGCTTGAATGTGTCCTCGTCCACGATCTCGTTCACCTTGTCGGCAAAAACGTTCTTTTTCACAGGCACGGAGTTTATGTAATAATCGGAACTGTTGCCGTCGTAGGTCTGCTCGCTGCGGCCGCGCTTGGTAGTCCATATCTCTTTGAGCGAGCGGCGAAGGGAAATTTCCTCACCGTCAACAAGCAGAACCGCCTCCACTTCCGTGATCGCGTTGTGGTCTTTTACCTCGCCGTTCTCGCCGAGCGGCTTGACCTCAATGCTTTTGCCGCCGTTGCCCTTGGAATCTTTATCGAAGAGCAACCACATGAAGCTATCGTATACAGAGGTTTTGCCTGTGCCATTGTCACCAAGAATGGCTGTGTTTCTGCCATTGAAGTCGATCTTCAAATGTTGGTGATTCTTAAAATTGCTTAACTCTAAGCTGATAAGTTTAATGTCTTTCATTTACTATCTCCTTTGCGTTTCTTTGATTGCGTCTTTGTACTTTCATATCGGTCCAGCGACAGTTATCGGGGCTGTACCCCTTATCGTTGTCGATGCGGTCAATTGTACATTGTCCGCGCGGGGCATTTTCGTCGTATCCGTTTGCCATAGCCCAATCGTAGAATTTGCCAAAGTCATCACGCCACTCGTTGCAGATTGTAATGCCGCGACCGCCGTACTGGTTGTAATGGTTGTTGTTAGGGTTGCTGCATCTTTCTTTCATGCCAGCCCACACTTTGTGTAAACGGCTCATACTTTTCCCATGAACTGTGCGGGTTATCTTTGCGGTTTCATTTTTCCAGCATGAACAGCTCTTGGTATTTCCGCTTTTGAGAGCAAATCCATGTACAATAGTTTCTTTACCGCAGTCACATTGACATTTCCACTTAATGTGATAGTGTTTGTCTCTGCCGACTCTCTCGAT
>CAYVTA010000166.1:0-3156 GCA_964454355.1 uncultured Eubacteriales bacterium
CAAGACTGCTCCACACACCTTCAAGCATATTGTTAATGAAAGCATCGGTAAGAAGTTCGTCAAGAAGATTTGTAATCATGGGGTAAACCATTTCAATAAGCATATTGACGATATCATCACTGAAGACCATGTTTTCAATAATCTTAACAATAGCTTCCTGAGGAGTCATGTTTTCGTCAGCATCAAGGTCAACACCATACTCTGAAAGATCCATAAACATAGCAAGAACATGAGTTATAGACTTATTCTTAAGCAGAGCATCAATATTACTTACAAGAGAAGTAATGTTTTCTGTGGTAACCTTAAACTGAACATTTTTACCGTACCTGTCGGTATACTTTTCATATGTATGAACAGGTGTGTAGTCGTCAGCATTAACAGTACCTACAATAGGAGTAAGCTGTGTAACAAGGTTAACGTAGCTGTATGCACGCTGACCGAATACAGCTATCTTTGCTGCGTCGGAAATACTCTCAAAAACATCAAGTCCCTTGATAATGTCGGGATAATAATTATTGATAAGTACTGAGTTTGTTGCATAATCAAGCACGTTAGCATCATAATACGTGTTAAAATATGTATTAAGCTGTGAGTCAAGCTTTTTGAGATCAACTCTTATTGAGCTGGTAGAAAAAGTTTCAGTCTTTGTATAACCAAGGTTATAATACTGAGCCTTAAGACCGGACTCATCATACTGTCTGTCACTTGTCCATACAATTGATGTCTCATATATGGTAAGATTGGAGTTTTTAAGGTTTTCACCTTCTGAAAGAAGAACTGTTTCTTCATCTGTGTAAACATAGAACTCAAAATCATGGAACCAGTTACCTGAGTTTACGCTTGTGAAATTACCGCACATATACTTGATGATTGTTTCAACGTCACAGATTTCAAGAAGAGTGTTTGCTGAATACTCGCCTGCTTCGATCTTTGCCTGAAGCTCCGCAGCCGCTTCATCAGTATCTTCTACCATAACTACATTGTAAACAATGTCACCATCATCTTCAACATAGTATGTCTTCTCCTCAGAACGAGCTACAACATCACCAACAGTGTTTGTGTAGTATGTATAACCGTCAAGGAAAAGATACTCACCGTCATCACCCTTGTAATACATCAGTTCGTTGGTAACTTCTTCAATGATCATGGGAACGGTATAAAGACCTACACCATATTCATAGCTTATAATTTTATCAACGATACCGAGAAGTGTATTTGTTGCATTTCTGATGGTGTAATTACCGTCATCCTTCGCAGTTACCTTATGCGTATAAGATATAGAACGAATAGGAGTGCCATCATCTGCAGCATACTCATATGAACCGGAACCGGTTGAAGTAGAATACTGATTAAGATCACCGAGAATCGTCAATGACGGAATTCCCGCATCATCTTTGGTAATAACATAGTTATTTGAACCAAGAGATGTATCAGTAGTTTTGTTAAAGAAACTGTAAGCCAATGATCTGTACGAGCTTGTCAGATCAGCATCAGCAGCATAAGCAACAAGACTTATCGACATGACAGAAAACAGCATAACTGCTGCCATGAACACGCTGAGAGCTTTTTTCATGAGCTTCATCTTCTCAACTCCTTAATTATTTTTTAATTTTTCGGCAATATCATTGCAAAATATTCAATATTTCATTCGCAAAAATACAGCCATTTACAGTTGTAATAATTATAACCTAATTATGATATTTTTTCAAGATGATTTTAAAAAAAACTAAAAGTGTTAAATATTTTTGAATAATTCAACATATTACAGGTTATACTTTTATGCATTTTGATGAAAAATATATTTTTTATTGATTTTTTTAGAAAAATAATATATAATTATCGGCAGATATGCCGATGTGGTGGAATTGGCAGACGCGACGGACTCAAAATCCGTTGGTAGTGATACCGTGTGGGTTCGAGTCCCACCATCGGCACCAAGAAGTAATAAATCCGAGGTTTTGACCTCGGCTCAGACTGATGACAAACCCTCGATTTTTAGTGAATCGAGGGTTTGTCATCAGTCTGTCAGTTTTTTTCAAAAAAACTGTCAATTTTGGTGCCAAGTATTTTCGTAAAAAACTTCACAACAAAGCCTGTACAAACGGCAAGGAAAACTGTACCTACTCCGATTCCCTGCAAGGTACCGAAGAAGACAAAAGATAAAATCGTTCCTATTACAACATAGGAAACGTCAAGAGCAACCTTAACATATCCGAACTCAAAATGTGACTTTTCTGCTATTGCTTTTACTATACCCTCGCCACTGTTCATAATAACATCGGCTCTTACGGTTATAAAAACACTCAATCCCAGAAGAATACAGCCGACTGCAAGCATTATTATTTTTACGACGATGCCATCAGGATTAAAGAAACTGAGCAAATACTGGTTAAAATCAAGCATCGCACTGAAGACAAAAGACAACGGAATCTGCATAAGTTGAACAAGTTTAAAATCCTTACGTAAAACAATGATTTGAGCTACAAGCAAAGCCATATTCCAGATAAACATTATAACGCCAAAGGAAACCTCGGGAAATCTGTATGCAAAGACATTGGGAAGAGTGGAAATAGGCGACGTCCCCCAACCTGTTGCAACTGACAACCGAACGGACAGTGCCATAAAATAAAGCCCTATCAGCAATACTATATATCTTTTAGCTGTTTCTTTCTTTGAACGCTTCATAACTATTAAACCTCTTTTTTGGAATCCTTTTTTACAGCAATTATAACAATTTTTCAGCAATCCTATCATTGTTTAATTTACCATAAGATATAAACAATGTCAACATTCAGGAAAACAACAAATTAATACTTAACCATAAAAGTGATGCACCCCCGAACACAAATTCGAGGGTGCAAACTATATTCTGTTACATAAGTGATTCAAAAAACTGACGGATTCTTTCAAAAAAGCTCATAAAGAACTCAATTATTCTGTCAAAGAAGCTGATGCCGGATTCAGAGGTATCGTTAATATCAGTGTTGTTTTCTTCTGTTACAGGTGCGTCTGTAGCAGGTTCATCGGTTGTGGGCTCTTCTGTAGCAGGCTCCTCAATAACATAGTTATAATGAATAGTTGCGGATGTTAAATATTCATTTGCGTAACCTATTGAAATATTTGCCCAATCCGCTTCACTTCCGCCGTAATATACAT
>CAYVTA010000167.1:0-3112 GCA_964454355.1 uncultured Eubacteriales bacterium
CACGAGCTTTTGAAAAAGCTCGACCAAAACTTTTATGTTGAGTTTATTTTGGTTTTTTGTTCGATAAATTATTGTTTATCTAATTATTGAATTAAGCATGAATATGTGCTATGATAAAAACGAAAGAAGTGATAAATATGAAAAGTTCAAAAACAGCTGTTATTGCAGCAGTTGCCATCTGCTCCTCTGCCGTTGTTTTGGGCAGTGAGCTCATTTATGAAAGCATCCTCAATATAAAGTTTTCCAACAAAGTAATGAAGCTTATCAAAGCTGAAGACGATCAGATGCTTCAGATCATGCTTCATGACCCCGTTTTCGTCGACGGATTCAAGTGGTACAAGAAAATTCAACCCGTACACACCGTAATTCATGACAAACAAGGCAACGAGCTTCACGCAGATATAATATCCAATACGGAAAATACAGGAAAATGGGCTATCTGCTGTCACGGCTACAGAGGTGACCCAATGGCTGAAGCACCGTACGCAAAACATCTGTATAATAACGGTTTCAGCATAATTCTGCCCCATATGATCGCACATCAGAAAGATACAAACAAGTATTGTTCAATGGGATATAGAGATAAAGACAATATTATTTCGTGGATAAATTTTATTGTCAACAACGAACCTGATTGTAAAATTGCTTTGCACGGCGTTTCAATGGGTGCATCAGCAGTAATGCTTGCAACCGGCGAGAATCTGCCTGAAAATGTCAAATGTGCTGTTGCTGACTGCGGGTTTACGGACTGTACTGAAGAATTTAACCACACGGCAACACAGATGCTCGGTTTTAATGCTTCAAAAATTATTTCCGCTGTAAATCTTGTTTCAAAAATAAGAGGAAATTTTGATTTCAACAAATGCAAGCCGGTCTATGCAGTTGCAGCAAGTTCAACACCCACGCTGTTTATTCACGGCACCTCCGATGACTTTGTTCCCTATGAGATGCTTGACAGAGTGTATACCGCTTGTTCTGCCGAAAAGGACAGGCTTGATGTTAAAGATGCAATTCATGCTACTGCTGTTGCTTTTGCCCCGGATGAATATTTCGAAAAAATGGATAAATTCATAGAAAAATACATTTGCACATAACAAAAAAATCTCTCGAAGAAATATAAATCTTCGGGAGATTTTATTTAATAATAAAAACTAATTATATTTTCTCACAGTACAGCCGTTTTTGTATCATCATTAAAATTTATCCATACTGTCAACATTGAGCACAAACACTGTTGCACCGCCTACAGTAACTTCCTTTTCAAGCTCGCCCTCTCTGAAACCGTGACCAAAAGAATTCTGAGTGGTTACGGTGTGAGTTCTCTTTTGAGAATATTTTGCAACTATCTCCTTAACCTTATCAACACGTTCGTCTTCTGCACCGATAAGATAAGTTGTATTACCAATCATAAGGAATCCGCCTGTGGTTGAAAGCTTGGTAACGAAGAAATTATGTCTTGTAAGTGCTGAAGATACAGCCATGCTGTCATCATTATTTACAATTGCAATAACAAGTTTCATTTTTATATATCTCCTTTAATTAAAGATTGGGAATAAGCAGTTTTTTGCTTTTTTTGTCCAATTTGGTATAATCGGGAATTTCATAGCGATTGTCATTAGCATCCTTAATAAGAACACGGTTGTCGTAAAGAGGTTTTACTGCTGTAAGATGACTTCTTATTTCAAAAGTAACAGTACCTTTATCTGTTTCGGCTGTCCACATCCAAATACCGAACTTTTCACTCATATCGGTGAACTTAAGGATTCTGGGCATCATATAATATTCTTCAAGACAACTGAGCACCGCTTCTTTGGAATATTTATCCAAATTATTTATATCTCGTATCATTGCCTGTTCATTGCCTTCACCGTCAACAACAGCTATGTATTTGTTCTTACCGCTAACAGGAAACATTCTTCGAAGCTCCATATCTGTAAAAACTTCACCTGTATAATAAAATTCCATATCAACAAATACTTTATCCTTGACAGTAAATCTGACTTCGGGTCCATCTATATATCTTAATATCATGTTTTGACCCCCATTATTCAAAATTTTCAGTCTGCTTTTCACGCAGAAGCTGTTCACTCATTGACTGAATCTGAACAAGCTTATAATACTTGCCTTTTTTCTTCATAAGTTCCTCAGGAGGTCCACACTCAATAATTTCACCCTTATCAACAACAACTATTTTATTTGCTTTTCTTAGTGTTGAAAGACGGTGAGCAATCATAATAGTTGTTCTTCCTCTTATAAGCCTTTCGATGGCTCCCTGAATAAGAAATTCAGTTTCAGAGTCAACGGCAGCGGTTGCTTCGTCAAATATAAGTATTCCCGGATTTTTCAGAACGGCTCTTGCAATTGAAACTCTTTGCTTTTCACCGCCGGAAAGTCCTACACCACGTTCACCGAGGACTGTATCATAAGCATCAGGCATTTTTGAAATAAATGTATGTGCATTTGCGATCTGAGCTGCATGAAGCACCTCTTCGATATGCACATCTCCGCAACCGTATGCAATGTTTTTATAAACAGTATCACGGAACATCAGAGGTTCCTGTTGAACAAAACCTATTTGAGAACGGTAGAAGCCCATATCAATGTCTTTAATGTTCTTTCCGTCAACAAAAATCTCACCCTCATAATCATCATAGTAACGCATAATAAGGTTGATCAAAGTAGACTTACCTGAACCGGTCGTACCTACAATGCCGACAGTATCACCGGGCTCAATAGTAAGATTAACATTACTTAACACTTTTTTGGAACGGTCAAAAGAGAAATTAACATTTTTAAATTCAATTTTACCCTGAAGCGGCTCATCAGTTTTATACTCACCGAAATCCTGCTCCGGTTCAGCATCAATAATGTCAAGAATTTTTTCAATCGAAGCAACTGCATTTTCATATGAGTCACCAAGGTTTGCAAAGAAGTTTACAGGATTATAGAAAGTAGAGGCATAAGAAATAAATGAAACGAGAATACCTGTTGTAACTCCGTATTGGTCCGTAACACTCCAACTACCGCCTACACCCCAGATAAGAAGTGAGCCGCAGGTTACAAAAAAAGTTATCAGTGTAGGAAATATAGCAGCATATAAGCCTGTATGACA
>CAYVTA010000168.1:0-3041 GCA_964454355.1 uncultured Eubacteriales bacterium
ACTCCGCTCATTCTGGCAGGCGACAATAATTCCGGTCGGCAGGTGAGTGATTCGGATAGCGGATTCGGTTTTGTTAACATGCTGACCGCCTGCGCCACTGGAACGGTAGGTGTCTATTTTCAGATCCTCGTCCCTAATCTCTACCTCCATGTCATCGTCAACCTCGGGCATGACCTCCAACGAAGCGAAGGAGGTGTGGCGTCTGCCGGATGAGTCGAAGGGAGAAACACGAACTAAGCGATGCACTCCTGCCTCCGACTTCAAAAAGCCGTAGGCGTTGAAGCCTTCGATCAAAATAGAAGCACTTTTGAGACCAGCCTCCTCTCCATCAAGGTAGTCGAGGAGCTTCACCTTGAAACGATGGCGTTCTGCCCACATATTATACATCCGATAGAGCATCTGCGCCCAATCCATCGCCTCAGTACCGCCTGCGCCCGCATGGAAGGTCAAAAGTGCGTTCTTGCTGTCGTATTCACCCGAAAGCAGTGTTGCGAGCTTCTCTGCTTCAAGGTTGCTGATAAACTCATCGGATGATGATTTGACATCATCCCAAAGAGATTCATCCTGTTCCTCCAAGGCGATCTCAATCATGGTCATGACATCGTCATACTGTTCTTCCAGCTTTTCACAGGCTTCAATTTTATTCTTCATCTGGTTGGTTTCTTTTACAATCTTTTGAGAGCTTTCCACATCATCCCAAAAGCCCGGCTCGGAGGCTTTTTCCTCCAGCTCGGCAACTCGCTTTTTCAACCCATCCATCCCGATAGCCTCACGGATATCCTTCAGTTGAGGGAGTAGCGCAACGAGCTTTAATTTAAGTTCTTCAAATTCAAGCATATAAAACCGCGTCGGGTGATCGATCGACGCAACCTCCTTTATCGATCAATATTTCATTTTTTCTCTTTACATTATAAAGCAGAAAAAGGTGGCTGTAAAGAGATTTCACCTATTTCTATGAAAAAAAGGCCGGAAAAATAAAAATATTTTCCGACCAATGTTATGATACAATAGATAGGTAACAGTAGGAATAGAAAAAACAACTCAAATGTGTTAAGATGTGAAGTGACTAAACAAAACATCGGCACAAAGGAGTTGTTTTTCCAATGAAAAGTATATCACCCAAAGCCCACTTTCGTCAACTGGTAATAAAATATTCTTTCAAAAGAGGTGTAACAAAAGCAAGTATCCGATATAGAGTTAGTAGAAAACAAATATATGAGTGGAGAAGGCGATATGACGGAAATTGGAGAAGCTTAATTGAGCGTTCCCACCGACCACATAGCCATCCAAGACAGCAAACAGCAGAAGAATATGCGATGATTGAAAGATATTACCGCAGAACCAAAGATAAGATTATGCTTTGGGATAAGCTTCGTGAGAACGGATATACAAGGTGCTACAATAGTCTGCTCAGAGCAATAAAAAGACTTAAATTAGAAGAAACACCCGAAAAGAGAAAAGGATACAAACCTAAACCATACCAAAGGGCAGAATATCCGGGACAAAAGGTACAGATAGATGTTAAGTTTGTTCCTGCGTATTGTGTTGCAAATGGGCAGAAGTATTACCAATATACGGCAGTTGACGAGTGTACAAGGTTATGTTTTAGGGAAATGTATGACGAACACAGCACATATAGTTCATTGGACTTTTTAAAGAAGTTAATAGAAAAGTTTCCGTTCCCGATCAGAGAAGTACAGACAGATAACGGAACAGAATGGACAAATGCCTTGTTGGTAAAGAAAGCAACACATAAGACATTGTTTGAAGAATATTTGGAAGAATGTGGAATTAAATACCACAGGATACAAGTGGCTACACCAAGACATAACGGCAAGGTAGAACGTCAACACAGACTTGATGAACAGAGGTTTTACAGTAAAATGCGAATGTTCAGTCTTGAGGACGGAAGAAAGCAACTCGCCAAATACAACAAAATCTCAAACAACATTTCAAAAAGCTGTTTAAAATATAGAAGTCCAAACGCTGTACTTTCTGACTATCTGTCGGTAATGTAACATGCGCTGAATTTGTTGTGTTGTTCGTCGCCTACGGCTCCTCACAACACAACAAATTCTTTTCAAATACACTTTCATCTTATTTTTTTGAGAAAAGTGTTACCTATCATTGATTTATCTACAATGAACTGTGTCAGAAAATCATAAATTAACTTGTACATATAGCTATAAAGTGTTATAATATTTTAAAAGTGATTTTTAAATTGTTTGTGTTTTTGGGGGTAATTATGCGTACCTTGGCTGTAGGTGATGTTTGTGGCTCTATCGGTGTAAAAATGTTAGCGAGCGTATTGCCACGTATTCGTCGTGAGAAAAATATAGATTTTGTAATAGTAAACGGCGAAAATTCTGCCGACGGCAACGGTATTACACAGGAGAGTGCCGAGGCATTGTTTTTAGCGGGTGCCGATGTTATAACGGGCGGCAATCATTCCTTTAGACGTAAAGAGGTCTATTCTATGCTAGAAAGCCATCCGTTTTTGCTCTGCCCGCACAATATCCCCTCGGAACACGGAAAGGGTTACTGCATTTTTGATATGGGGCGTACCGTTCTGGCGGTTATAAATCTATCGGGTAAAATATATCTCGATTTACTAAAGGCCGAAAATCCCTTTTATGCTGCCGACAGCTTGGTTGAGCGTGCAAAAAGTGAGGGTGCTACACATATTTTTGTAGATTTTCACGCTGAAGCCACAAGCGAAAAGCGTGCATTAGGGCTTTATCTTGACGGCAAAATTACTGCCTTTTTCGGTACACATACCCACGTGCAGACTGCCGATTTGCAGATTTTGGAAAAGGGTACGGGCTACATTACCGACCTTGGTATGACAGGACCTATAAATTCTGTTTTGGGAGTGCAGAGCTCTATAATAATTAATCGCCTAAAGGACGGCGATGCCACAAAATTTACATTAGCAGAGGGCAAGTGTATGCTTTGCGGCTGTATTTTTGAATCGGATTCGTTGGGCAGAACTGTCGGCACAGAGCTAGTATGTATTAAGGAGGGCGAAGCTTGAAAAAAAC
>CAYVTA010000169.1:0-2966 GCA_964454355.1 uncultured Eubacteriales bacterium
GTATGCTTCTTCGAAAGCACATCAACAACGGGCGTATTATCGGAATTAAACAGCCTTCCTTAGAACGTATTATTGAATTTGAGATTGAACACTTAGACGAACTTGGTGATTTATGTAAAAAATATTTGATTGTGGAGATTATGGGTAAACACAGCAACATTATCTTCTGCAATTCAGAATATCGGATTATCGATAGCATTAAACATGTATCTGCACAGATGAGTTCTGTCCGCGAAGTATTGCCGGGACGTGATTATTTTATCCCGGATACCATGGAAAAGAAAAATCCTCTAGACATTACTTTTACGGATTTTCAGGACGTGCTATTTTCCAAACCAACAACACTTTCAAAAGCGATCTATACAGGATTTACAGGAATCAGTCCTGTTGTAGCCGAAGAAATCTGTTATATATCAGGTATCGATTCTTCTGTTTCTGCGAAAGAATTATCAAAAGACATTCTGCTACACCTATACAAGCAATTCACATTGCTTTTTGACTATGTGAAAAATGACGATTTTATTCCTCGTATTTATTTTCATGGGAAAGAGCCAAAGGAGTACTGCTCACTTCCACTCACACACTTTTCACAATACACAGAGGAACAAGCTACTTCTATTTCTAATATATTGGAAACTTACTATGCTTCCAAAAACACATTAACACGAATCCGCCAAAAGTCTGTGGATTTACGTCGTGTGGTCCAGACTGCATTAGAACGTTCTCGCAAGAAATACGATTTACAATTCAAACAGCTACGTGACACAGAAAATCGCGATAAACATCGTGTATATGGGGAATTAATCAACACCTATGGCTATGGGCTTGCACCTGATGCAAAGCAATTGGAATGCTTGAATTATTACACAAACGAGAACATCACAATTCCTCTAGACAACACAAAAACACCACAGGAAAATGCACAAAAATATTTTGATAAATACAATAAGCAAAAACGAACTTTTGAAGCATTAACAAAATTAATTAAAGAAACACAAGAAGATATCACTTATTTAGAATCAGTAAGCAATGCCCTTGATATCGCATTAAATGAAGATGATTTAATTCAGATTAAAGAGGAATTAACGGAAGCCGGTTATATTCGCCGCAAATTCAGTAAGAAAAAAGCGAAAATCACAAGCAAACCATTTCACTATATATCAAGCGACGGTTATCATATGTACGTTGGCAAAAACAACATTCAAAACGAAGAACTCACCTTCCACTTTGCAGTCGGGAATGACTGGTGGTTTCATGCAAAAGGCTGTCCAGGTTCACATGTTATTGTCAAAACAAACGGTGACGAATTACCGGACAGAACATTTGAAGAAGCAGGAAAATTAGCTGCTTACTATTCTAAAAATCGCGGTGCTGAAAAAGTGGAAATCGATTATGTAGAGAAAAAACATGTCAAAAAACCTAATGGCGGAAAGCCGGGATTTGTTGTGTATTACACGAATTATTCTCTAATGATTGATTCTGATATTTCAGAAATAGAACAGATCGAATAAAAAGGGGCTGTCGCATTAACGAATAAAAATTCGTGAGTGCGGCAGCACTTTTTATGTCCATTTTTGACTTTTTGTGGATAAAATCTATTTTGAATCTTCAAATGTGGAAAAGAAAGTGTACTTAAAGAAACCTTATCGATTAATAAGGTTTGTCAAAGTATTCCTTTTTAGAACTCTAAAATTTACGCGCTTTTTTTGAGTGTAAACAAATGGGTTCCGATTCGGTCGTTTTGGATTTTATTGTGAAGTTTATTGATATTGTGGGCAAGTGCTAAAAGCACACTTTCTGCCAATACATTTTGACTGCCACGACATAAGTATCTGCGAAATCCCATATCTTGTTTCAATTCACCGAATGAACCTTCTGCCTGAATACTCCGGTTCATTCTCAATTGCTGTCCTTCTTCGGTGAGAATACGTTCCAAGTCTTCTGCACGTTTTTCTTTAAACTTTTTCGATACATTCAAATGTTTTGTTCGTTCTTCCAAAGGAGTGTTGCAATTGCGTCCTTTGATACATTCTGCTTTATACGGACAACCACTGCAATCCTCGCAAATGTAAATGGATTTTTCGGAACGATATCCCGTCTTGCTTTTTTCGGTTTTCATTCCTGTGAGAATAAGTTTCTTGTTGTTTTTGCAGATATAAAAATCTTCTTCCTCGTTATAATCCATATTTTCTATACGACTAATGTCGTTTTGGAATTTACGGGTTTTTGATATTTCATAGTTCGATGGTTTGATAAAAGATAACTGACCGTTTTCCTCTATGAAAACATAGTTTTCTTCGCTTTCGTAACCAGCATCCGCAATGATCTTGTGATATTTAAAGGCCAGATATTCCTCGGTCTCCCTCAAAAATGGTACAAGCGTTGTAGTATCGGTAGGTTGTGGTCCGATTGTCAACCAAGTGATGTATTCAGAATCCACTCCATGCTGTAGGTTATACCCCGGCTTTAACTGTCCATTTCCCATATGGTCTTCTTTCATTCTCATAAAAGTGGCATCCTCATCGGTTTTGGAATAACTGTTACGTTCACCGCATGTATGAAGATTGTTTGTATATTGCTTGAGTTTTGCTAAATATTCTTCCAATGTTTCAATACTTCTTTGTAATGGATTTTTGCGTTTCCCTGTTCCATGTACAAAAACAATGCCTTCCTCATACGCCAAGGCATACAATCTTTTGCGTAGTTTTGTGACATGTCTCTTCTGTATCTGATTTTTATAGGCAACTTTAATACCGTAAAGAGTTTCGCATTCCTCTACGAATAGGGCAATTTTATTTAAAAGCTTTTCCAGGTTTTTGGAAGTTGCCTTTTTCCATACAAATGTATATCTGTTGGCATTAGCCTCTATCTTTGTTCCATCAATAAAAATATATTCTCCGGATATTTCACCAAGCTTGTATAAAAGATTTGTGAATTCAGCCATAATTCTTTTTGCACAAGGCGCA
>CAYVTA010000170.1:0-2955 GCA_964454355.1 uncultured Eubacteriales bacterium
GACTGTAAATCTGCCGTCGACGACTTCGGTGGTTCGAATCCACCCCTGCCCACCAGAAACGAATAATCCGAACATTTTACCGATTGGTGAAGCGTTCGGATTTTTTGTTTATTTCTGATATGCTCTCCCGACGCCAAACAAACCATAATTTTCGGTAGCGGCTACCGAAAATACCGACATTGCATAAGTGTTGTCACCATCTTTTTTGATACTGTTGGCGCTATATATCTCAGTGATATATTGAAACCCAATGCTTTTTATGCTATAATATGATAACGGTAGTAAATAGTCTGCCATGTCAACCGTGTGGAAGTAATTCCATACGGTTTTTGTTTTCT
The DNA here is from genome assembly GCA_964454355.1 of uncultured Eubacteriales bacterium. Taxonomy (GTDB): domain Bacteria; phylum Bacillota; class Clostridia; order Oscillospirales; family Acutalibacteraceae; genus UBA1081. The sequence continues at coordinate 339 of CAYVTA010000170.1, forward strand.
TTAGGAGCAGCACGTAAACAGATAAACAACAAAGGAGGATTTTTAATGAATTTTCCAGCATACACAGATGATGCTTATTGGACGGATGTCATTGAACGATATATTCAAAATAACAATAAACATCCCGGATGGTATAACATTGAATACTATATGTGGGAATACTTTAAGGATTGCCTAAAAAGAAATAATCGTTTCTTTTTTGAACATCCGCTCTTACCCGTTTTAGAGGCTGAATTCAAACGCAATTCGTGCAAATTGCCGCTGGGAACGGAAATTTATCGCGCAAGGATAGATTATGACAGTAAGCTGTGGAACGAATGGAATAATTACTGTAGTATCGGGTATACTCCCAAACAATTGAAAGAGCTTGAAGAAAGGAATATCGCCAGTGATACGCTTGCTGAGCTTTGGAAGAAGTACGAAGATTTTATTAACTCCCAAGAGACTAAAGAAATAAAACAACGTATCGAATCCGGATTCCAAGGGTTTGATGCCAACGGAAGTTCTGCTCCACCAAAAGGAAAAGCAAGTGCAGGTAGATGTAATTCTGAAGGTGTTTCTTATTTGTACGCTTCTTTGGAAGAACATACAGCTATTGCTGAAATAAGACCTTTTATCCGAGATTCCATCAGTGTTGCTGTGCTGAAACCCGCTCGTGATTTGCACTTGGTGAATTTTGATTTCGAGCCAACAGCTGTAGTTAATGGTAGGGATTTTTTATTCAATGATATTCAACGGGACTTTTCCAAGATTAACAAAAGCCAAAATGGCGACTATTTGATAACTCAGTTTATTGCATCATTAATCGAGCATCTCGGATATGATGGGCTTTGCTTTAGAAGTTCTCTCGTCAAAGATGGTACTAACTATGTTATTTTTAAACCATCTGATTGCCATGCGGTATCATCCAAATTGGTGTACTTGTCTGAAGTGAACTATGTATATGGTCAATGCAAATAATTTTTTATAAGTTAATAATAGGAAAGGATTGCTCTATTTAGCTATTTAAAGGACTTTTTATATGAAAGAAGAATTTGATTTAACTCACTCCGATTTATCTTTTTTGGAAAATCTAGCGAATTATACATTTGAGAGTAAAATGCTTTTTTGCCAAGCATATTCCTCTCGAATAATGACTTCGTCTGAAGTCTCTGCGGAACTAATGTTAACCTCAAATATTATGCCTTGGGAGTTGGAAGCTTTTGCAGCTTTTTCTGTTATTTATGACTCGCCAGAGGCAAAAGACCAAATGAATGACGAAGAGTTTTGTAATATAATTACGTTGCTTCGTAATTATTGGCACCCAGAGTTAACTATAGCTAAAGAAAACGGCACGTATTCTGACTATTTTATGATGGTCTCAACCTTGCAGCAATTTCCTGTGCAGGGTACGTTTTTGCAAAAATTATTCAGATATAATTTCTTTTTTAATTTCAAAAATGATAAGCTTAATATGAAAGCTACTTTCGAGGAAATGTTCGAGAATGAATACTGCCAGTTTGAATTATTTGCTTTTATTATCTTTGCTACATGCAGCTCGGAAGGTCAGAATTTACTACAAAGAGAATTATGTCATACTGCGTTGAGTAAGGCTTTTTCGATTGGTTCTGTTTACAAACAACTGAGTATAGATAAAAATGAATATAAGAGGCTGTTGGATGGTCAGTACAACGGAAAAACTTTAGATTACTATTATGGACTTAAAATTCAATATTTGTATCCTATAATTGAAGATTTAGATTGTTCTTATATTCCTTCCCCTTATCTTGTCGTAAACGCAGTAACCGCATCAATGCTCAACAGACTCACATTAGGTAAAAATGCATTGCGTAGGCGATTTGGAAAAGAAGTCATTGAAGAATACTTATTTTCTATTTATCGAGAATTAAATACCGTCACTTGGATTAGTCGAGAATTTGAATATTTTGTTGGAAGAGATCGGCGTCTTACCCCAGATGTATTAGTAGAAGAAATGGATAAAGCCATTTTGTTTGACACAAAGGCGTTGTCCCCTAGTTTAAAAATGCGTCAATTTGACAAAGAAGAAATTGAAAAAGAAACCAATACTTATGCTACTGATATATTACAATTGTATCGAAGGATTCTTGATTTAAACAATGGTCATTTTACATTACAAAGTGTATTTGAGAGAAATGATATTTTTGGTGTGGTTGTAGTATTGGAAGATGCTGCAATTTCAAAGCACAAGGTATATGATAGAGTATTTGAAATGTTGAAAGAAGAGGGCTTAGATGCTAATTCCGAAATCTGTGATTACATTCATAGCCACATTAAAGTCATTCCTCTATATCAAATTGAGCAGACTGTATTAATTGGTCATAGTTATATGGAATGTCTATTAAATCAAGTTGTTGAACGAAGCAAATGGGATGATTATTCTTTCTTCATTCCTAAAAAGGATATCTCGTGTATTCCGACTTTTAAATCATACTGTGATGAACTTAAAAAGGAAGCTGCCCGTTTTTTAACTGAGTGAAACAAAAACATTCTAAAAGGTTGATAGTAATATTTTCGGTAGCAGCTACCAAAAACAAAATCCATACATTCGACTAACCTCTTGTTATAAGGTAAAATGAAATTACCAAATAACAGGAGG
>CAYVTA010000171.1:0-2936 GCA_964454355.1 uncultured Eubacteriales bacterium
TCAATGATAATTATAAGTTTTATAATGGGTATTCAAAAACCACACATTCAAACTACTTTGGAAATCATTGTGATAGTTGCGGTGTCTTACAGGGAAACTTCTTCCTCTACTCTGAACCTGATAGCCCTTTCTTTATGGATTCTGTTGAAAAAGCAGAAAATCTCAAAGTGTTAAGAATTAAGTTGCCATTTGATTTGGCTATCAGCGGAACCGTAGGATGGTGCTCTGGAGATCATATGATTAAAGAATATGCAAAAGTGACAGACTTAGATTTAAAATTATAAATATTAAAATCAAACTATAAGAACAGCACAACCACACATATTTGTGGTTGTGCTGTTTCTCTATTTGTAGAGTAGCTCTTTACCAATATGCTCTAACAATATGCTTCGAATGTTGTTCATTTTCTGCACCCACTTCATTTGGTCGGTGGCTTTGAGCTGTTCGGTGATGCCTTCCTTGTCGGCGAGGTCGGTGATGAGGCGGTTAAATAATTCATGGGCTTGTTCTTCGATGTCTGCGAGGTGAGAGTGGAGTTTGCCGGAAGTGAGCAGGTTATAGTACAGGACTTTTCGATGGTGTTTCAAGTAGTGTAGGCGGCGCTGTCCCCACACGCCGATTGGTCGGGTATCTGTTTTATCTACGGTTAAGTTTGGTAGGCGGTAGTCGCCTTGCATTGTGTAAGTGCCACCGTGTTGTTCGAATAATGTTTTCATATAGCAAAACCTCCTTTGATGCTTTGATTGTACCAAAGGAGATTTATTTTTGCGAATGTGCGATTTTGAAAATTGCAGACAGGTATTAGGGTGTCCCTAACGAGTACTGTTTTGCGACAACAGGAGTACAAACGGTCTGCTCGCTAAGATAATACAGATATTTTTTCACAAGCAAAAAAGAAGCACAGCGGACAGGATTTTCATTCTATCTACTGTGCTTTTGTGATTAATTTTATTCCTTTAACAAGTCCTCGAATGGTGTTTCCGTTGAGATAAAAGCATCGTAAGCGAAGTTGGCACCGAGACGAAATCCCATAATAAAACTGTCAAGATTTGATTCGCCATTGACGACACTCCACGCATTTGCAAAGTCTAAAAACCATTTCTTCGACTCGTCAGTCAGAGCGTTTGTGAGCAGTTCTTCGGTCTTTGTGAGAACCGCCATTTCCTTTTGCACCGTCTTGTTTTTCTTCGTACTTCGTGCCTGCGGATCGATATTTCCGTAATAAAATTCTTCTATAAACCGTGCCATAATCAGCACCTCCTTATGCCTAAAGTTTAGCAAAAGGAGAAACAAACTGCGAGTATACGAATTTTAAAATCGCACATTGAAAATGCCTACCGTATTTCTACGATAGGCATTTGTGGTTATTCTTTTTTGAGCTTTTCGGCATAGTCCTCTTTGCTTATATCATCATAAAGATATTTTTCGAGAGTGGCTTCACGTACACGTCCTTCATTGACATCGTTGAGAGTATCTTTTGCTGCATCTTCTCCAAAGAGATCAAGTATTCGGCAAAAATTAACGGGATCTAATTTATTTTTACTCATTTTCAGAATCCTCACTTTCTTTTTTATCAACTTGTTTTTGTTGAGATTCGTCATATTCTTTGATACCACGAATTAATTCTTGTTTTGCTAATTCGGCTTCTTTTTCTGATTCTTTTCTCTTTTCTTTCAAATATGCTACAGCCTTTTGTACACCTACTGTTACAACGACACCTGTAGCCAAGGCGACACCTAACCAAGGTATCATTTGTTTTTTGCCGGACTCAACAAGAATATTTACAAGATTTTCTGGTCCACCATTTTCTTTTGCTAATTTTGATAATTCTGCATAATCCCAAGATTTTGACATATTAAACCTCCTTTATTTTTGCTTCTGCATTATCGCAGAAGATTTCTATTGCTCTTGATATAAACCACGCAATGCCTCGTTTGGCTCCGTTATCAAAAGCATTTCTATATTCGTCCGTCCCAAACATTTCACCGAAGTTACGGAAAATTTTAATGCAAATTTTATCGGGTTGCCTATTCAGTTTTTTGACAAAGCGATATAACTTATCCACCTCAGCTTGCACTTCATCAGAACGGGCAGAGTGCTTTTTATATCCAAGCCTTTCGATATTATCGACGGCTTCAACATAATCTTTATCAAAGTCGTTATCGGAGTTCAAACTACAATATGCTTGCAAAACGTTGAATAAAAATTCCGCACTACCTTTTCCATATTCGTTGTCAATTTCTCTTGCGTATTCAGTGCCGGGAGCAAAGCATAGGATATTCCAAGAAAAAACCAACACCGATTCTGTTATGTATTTACTCATTACCGTGTGGATTTCCTTGGCTGTTTTCTGTGCCAAATCATAGCTAGGGCTAACATCAGTTATCGAAAGGCGCATTATTTTTTCAAAACATTTTTGAAGTTTGTCTGCATCTTCTTCAGTTATTGTCTGAGGTATGTTAGCATCTTTTTCAGAAAGTAAAACCATATTATCTGACATCGTTCCTAATAGAGTAAGTATATGATCGTACTTCAGTTCTCCTGCTTCATCCAAACCAAATCGTACAGAGGTAGGTGTTATGCCTGTTTCTTTCATAACAGAAGCTACCTTGATTAGTTTTTCCATTTCCTCTTTCTGTTTGTTCAGTTCTTTTATCTGAAAGGTTAGGCTTCTCGATATATCAAAATGAGGATCGTTTAATATTGCTTTTATTTTGCTGTTGCTGTATTTTAGTTGTTTATAAAAGCGAATTTGCCAAAGTGTGATAATCTCTTTTTCCGTGAATTTTAATGTTGTATTGTCATACGGATCTTGTGTTCGACCGAGAATATCATATACCCAACCCTTGAAAGTAGTCCTTGAAACACCGAGCTCAGCACATACTTCCATTGTACTCTTCTTTTTCATTGGCTCACCTCCTGAATACATTATAAAC
>CAYVTA010000172.1:0-2928 GCA_964454355.1 uncultured Eubacteriales bacterium
TGTAGGTGTCCGTATGGGCGATATAGGCCTCCGGCTGATAGTAGTCGTAGTAGGAAATGAAATATTCCACCGCATTGTCCGGGAAGAACTCCCGAAATTCGCTGCACAGCTGGGCGGCCAGCGTTTTGTTGTGGGCCAGCACCAGAGTGGGGCGGTTCAGTTTCTCGATTACCGAGGCCATGGTAAAGGTCTTGCCGGAGCCGGTAACGCCCAGCAAGGTCTGTTCCCGGAGTCCCCAGTTAACACCGTTGACCAGTCCGGTAATGGCTTCCGGCTGATCGCCGGAAGGGCGGTATTCGGATACAAGCTTAAAATGATCCATAGGCTCCTCCCTCAAATCAGCAGGCAATCATCAAACCGCCGTCCGGATGCGGCCAGGGATATATAGTCATCATCCGCCACGATAATATGGTCGACCAGTTGAATGTCCACCGCCTTCAGCGCCATGGCCACCCGTTTTGTGGTATGCAGATCCTCCGGAGAAGGCAGGGCGATGCCACTGGGATGGTTGTGCGCCAGAACAACGGAGGTTGCGTTGGCAGCCAGAGCAGTCTCTACGATCTTCCGCACGGAGATCCCGGCGGAATTCACACTTCCCTCCCCGATCTCCTTGCAGCACAGCACCTTGCATTTGGCATCCAGACACAGCAAGAAAATGGTTTCCACGCCCCGTCCAAAGAAGAAGGGAAGCATATACTGGCCGCACTGCTCAATGGTGGTCAACACCTTGCTGTGCATGGTCTTGTCCACCATATAGTATCTGCCGGAAGCCGGGATCAGATGCAGGAATACCGCTGCCTCATGCCCTACACCCTCTACTCTTTTCAGATCCTCCACCGAGGCTTCCAAAACCTGAGAAAGACTTCCGAACCGTTCCAGAAGCCGGTGGGCAATAGGATTGGTATCCCGTCGGGGGATCGCGTAAAACAGGAGCAGCTCCAGCACCTGGATGTCCGTAAAGCTGTCCAGTCCGCTCTCCTGAAACCGTTTTTTCAGCCGTTCCCTGTGCCCCTTATGAATGGATGTCTCCGGCATAAAATTTCACCTCTTCCTTGGTTTTCCCTTGCTATTTTTTCTGTTTTCCGGTAAAATGAGGGCAGATCGAATTCTGTCGAAACACGCCCCGAAAGTTTTCTCCCATTCTGCGCATGCTATCAAGAGCAAGGAGGATCATCATGGAAGAACAAAGAGATTTGCTGGGAATGCTGGATCTGATGATCCGCCCCGGTTTTTGTGTAAAGGAATCGAAAATCGTAAAGGTCAACCAGGGTGCGGAAAGCTATTTCCTGGCTCCCGGCATGGATGTGGAAGCCCTGCTGCTCACCGGCAAAAGCGAATACCGGGAATTTGCAGGGGGCTGCCTGTATCTGACGCTTACCCTGTCCGGCAAGGCTCTGGGAGCCTCCGTCACCCGGATGCAGGATGTGGATGTTTTTCTGATCGAGCAGGATTCCGATAACCAGGAGCTGCGCTCCATGGCGCTGGCTGCTCGGGAGCTGCGGGATCCTCTGTCCAATGTAATGGCCTCCGCCAACAGCATCTTCTCCCCCGGCGCGCTGCAAAAGGATGACAAAAGCCGCAATCAGCTGGCACGGATGAACCGCAGCCTGTTTCAAATGATGCGCATCCTGGGCAATATGTCCGATGCGGACCGGTATGCCGTGGTATCCCGGCAGGAAACCATTGCCATCCGTGAAGAACTGGGCGAGATCTTCCGCAAAGCCCAGTCCCTGATCTCCCACACGGGCATCCGGCTGGACTATACCCCCTTGCAGGAATCCATCTACTGTCTGGCAGACAAGGAGCAGCTGGAACGAGCCGTTCTGAACATGCTCTCCAACGCCGTGAAATTCACCCCGGAGGGCGGCACCATCGAGGCCAGCGTGACCCGAAACAGCCACATTCTGCGGCTGAGCATCCAGGACAGCGGCGAAGGTATTGCCGAAAACGTCCGGGCCAGTGTATTCCACCGGTATCTGCGTCAGCTGAGCATTGAAGATAACCGCTTTGGCATCGGACTGGGCATGGTTCTGATCCGCTGCACCGCTGCTCATCACGGCGGCACCGTCCTCATTGACCATCCCGCGGAGAAGGGCACCCGGATCACCATGACCATGGAAATCCGCCAACATCCGGGCAATCTCCTGCGCAGCCCCATGTCCCGGGTGGACTACGCCGGTGGTTACGACCATGCGCTGCTGGAGCTGTCTGAAAGCCTGCCTGCCAGTGTATACGAAAAAGAAGTTTGATTTCCTCCCCGGCCTGTAACCCAGGCCGGGGGATTCTTTTGACCCTGTAAATTATAATTTATACGCAAAGCAGAAAAAGATATGTCATTCTGAGCGAGCGTAAGCGAGTCGAAGAATCTTCGCATTTCGTTTACTTTTGCAGTGCAATCGGTGCCAAGATCCTTCGACTTCGCCGCATAAATGCGGCTCCGCTCAGGATGACAGTTCTTTTTGTTTACTCATATAAACCACAATTCATCCTTCCAGATAACTCTTCAGATACTGTCCGGTGTAGCTTTCTTCCACCTGCGCTACTTCCTCGGGGGTGCCGGTGGCAACCACATATCCGCCGCCGTCACCGCCCTCGGGACCCAGATCAATGATATGATCCGCAGTTTTGATGACATCCAGATTATGCTCGATGACCAGTACCGTGTTGCCCGCGTCCACCAACGCCTGCAGAACATCGATGAGTTTGTGGACATCCGCCGCGTGGAGACCAGTGGTAGGCTCGTCCAGAATATAAATGGTTCTGCCGGTGGAGACCCTTGCCAGTTCCGTGGCCAGCTTTACCCGCTGGGCTTCGCCGCCGGAAAGGGTGGTGCTGGATTGTCCCAGCTTCACATATCCCAGGCCCACTTCTGTAAGGGTCTGGGCTTTTCTGCGGATCTTGGGCAGATTCTCAAAGAAATCCACCGCT
>CAYVTA010000173.1:0-2798 GCA_964454355.1 uncultured Eubacteriales bacterium
GATGACGACGATAGTACAATAGCAGAATTAGCACGGTCACTTGGAATCAATTTGAAATTCACTAGTTATGTTAGATATTGCACGAAACGTTAAATAATTTTTTTGCTGCTCTCACTTTGTGGGGGCAGTTATCAAAAAATGTGACGCAGTATTCATATTCATATATCGGAATTTGGGTTTTGAATATAAAAAACACCTGCTACTTCTTAAGTAACAAGTGTTTAAAATTTAATATTGGTTATTGCTTGAACAGCACAGTCATCAATGGCTGCTTTTGTTTTTCTGTCGGTAAAGTCAATTTACCGTTATTAACAAGCTCTTTAAGACAATGCAAGATAAACCATGCATCACTGTAAAAGATATGCTGTAAGCCGTACATTCTCATTTTTTGTAAATGTTTAGGTGTATTCTGCAGCACAGCATTTATATAAGGCGTTTTTAGTTTTTTTAATTCATCCTTATACTTTTCTTTTATCTTATCGCCGATTGATAAAAGTTTCTTTCGTGATTCTTCATCCTTGATATATACAATTCTTAAAGCTGTTCTAAATATTTCATCAGGCTTTCCACTAACGGAAATATATCCTTTTTCGGCAAGATAAGCATAATCATCTTCACTTAGGATTACATCATTAAGATAATTGTTGAGCAGTGTTAAATCACGAACAACGGATAACTGATAGTTTTCTTCAATGCGATCATCCGACCATTCGGAATCAACAGTCCAAAGAGTTATTTTATCAGTAAGACCATTCCAAAACGGACCTTTGAATTTTTTCATTTCTTCGTTATACATCGGCGGTTTTACATCAGGTGTTGCAACTATTGCATAACAAATATTCTTACCACCGTCAGGTCTTATTGTGTAAATATCCGAAAACGATATGCTTTTATCCAATGTGCTTTCGCCGCTAAAGGCAGTGATAAAAGGTATAAGTGCCCACATAAGAAAATTTTTATCCCGTGTGCCGTTATAACCACCTAAGGCACATTCATCCAATAAATCTGATTTCATAAGTTCATCGTATAACACATTTGCAAAAATCTTTGCCGCTTTCAGATACATTTCATCGTGTAAACGGTTTAATTCTTCTGTTTGCTCTGATATAAGGATATTGCAAAGATATTTATCTTTCTGTTTTAACAGAAAACCGTATTTTTCAAGAAACTCTGCTTCACTTTCAACATACACAGGTGAAACACCTAATTCATCAGCGATTTCATTTATTGTTTTTGCTTCATTTCTTACGGTGTAAACAATATTCTGTGAAATAGCACTGTGGAAGAAATTTGATATATCTCCCTTAGTTCCGATTTTACCGCTGAAACTGCACATATCAAATTTTTTTGGGTTAAACTTTAATTCGCTGGGTTGCCTCATAATTTCCATACCTCTTTTCAGTTCTTTTTTTGCTTCAAACAAATGCCATTTTACTGTGCCGACAGGAATATTTAACTCTTTTGCTATCTGCTCCTGCTTTTTGTTTTCATAGTAATACATAATTACTATCCGGCGTTGCAACTTTGAAAGGTAGGCAATTTCAGAATACAACTTTGAAAATTCTTCTCGTTCAACGAGTGCCGATTCGGCAGTTTGCGTTTCATCATACAGATAGTTCTCAACTTCATCAATAGGTACACCCGTGAAGCTGTGTTTGTTGTCACGGTAATAATTACTCTGACTGTTATGAGCAATAGTCCAGATGAATTTCGCAACATCTTCAATATCATCACGCTTCATCAAATTAACATAAACCTTAGCCATGATTTCTTGTGACAAATCTTCTGCATCTTCTATGCTCTTGCACTTTTTCAAAGCAAAACCAAATACAGGCTTTAAATATTCAGTTGTCCATTTTTCAGCATCTGTTCTGTTCATTTTGACCTCCTTGAAAGCTGCTTTCACATATATAGACACGGAAGATTGTTAAAGGTTGGGATGTTTTATAATAATTGTAGCATATAAACATAATTTTTTTTCAACATTGGTAGATATAGTAATTTATAAGATAAATCCCCGTTGAGGCAGGGGTACTGCGACAACAGGGATATGAATGGAATTAATTGAGATGTTGACTGTGTTTTTGAAATAAGTCTTTAAGAAGTTCAGAATTTTCAACAGCATATGAAAATGAAGGCAGGATACCTTCCTCTATTTCTTTGTTCCAAGAGTTTCCGGTGTAATTAATATTGATGTTTTTTGTATCATCTAACCACAACTCTGTGAAATCGTTGTTTATGTAAATTATAAAATCATTATTGATTATGATTTTATATTCACAGTCTCTGTTCTTGCTTCTGTCTTCTGACTTTGGTTGAGCATTTATTTCAACCTTTTTAATTGATTTCAAATCATCTTTCGGAGATTGAGTACTATAAAAATTATTATCACCGATATAGAACTTTAACTCATCAACAGATTGAAAAACAGCTTCATAGTCTTTTATGCTGTCTATTCCATTTGTGTTCTTATTAGAAGAAAAAATACTCAATAAACAAATAACTGCTATTATAGGCACTATGAAGAAAAGAATTTTTATGCTTTGCTTCAATATAATCACCTCTTTTATTAGCTTATTCGTTTACAAATATAAATTGTTACTCATAATTATAGTCTTCTAAGTTATAAAAAGCAATAGTCTATTAATAAAAAATAATTTAGTCCGGATTTTTTGTCCGGACTTTTTTGTTTTGTTGCTGAATTTACAGTAACAGTTCAGCAACATCAGAAAATAATTCCTGAAAATTTATACGCTAATACAAAACATAACAGCTTACAACGGGCTAATCAAGGAAAT
>CAYVTA010000174.1:0-2781 GCA_964454355.1 uncultured Eubacteriales bacterium
TTTTCCCTGCTGTATTGATACCGTGTCCTGCGTTAAGTGCTAATTTAAACATAATATCTCTCCTTTAATCTATCAATTCAAGTAATTTTCTTAATCGACTTCTTGTAATTTTTGTGCCGTAGATACTAATAGTCCCGTCCTTATAAACTTCAAAGGCATTAGTACGGGCATTATCAGAAGTGCCGCAACCTAATTCAAAAATGGTATTTGGCTTATTTGCGTTATATGTACCACATACATATTGACAATCTCCGGCCGCAATAGTTCCCTTACCCTCAGTATGTGCGCCATTACCGATTGTTTTTGTTTGAATGCCGATTGCACTACTACTATCACCGAGTTCGTTATCTCCTAATGTAGAGTCGGTGAGAATGAATAAATATTTTTTATCCAATGCCATAAATCTATTTATTTGTGAGGGATAGCCAGTTACTTTTAACGTATTTGTGCTAATATCAATGGTTTGAATTGTTCCCGCATTTAATATAAAGTCCTGATTGGATAGACTTTTAATAGATACTGACAACCCTTCTCTTAATCCTTCGATTGAAGACAATACAATCGTACCTTCATAAGTTGTGGTTTCTTTGACATCAACCGAGTATTCACCTGAAGATGCCGACAAATCAAGCACACCGTCTACTGAAGATATGGCATCACCGAATATATCATAAGCGGTTGCTGTATAGCCTTCTTTTACGGCATATTTGCCTGTTTCTTCGGTAAACGATAAAACGTCTTTTAGAGTAGAATTGTTTGTAATAATCCACATGGGAGATGTAATATTAACAAGTTCGTCTGATTCAGGTGTTACCGAAAATACGGATGAGTTAATAATTTGTACTGCGCCACCGAAAATTGCATTAGTGGTTTGAGCAAATTTTATACTTGCAATATCTTTAATATTGATATTTACATTCTTGTTAAATGTAGTTTTACCTGATGCGGCACCGCCATAATAAGTATTAAAGCAAATTGTAGGAGTGCTTTTATTGTCGAGAATAAGATTTACATCTTCTGTGTAAATTTTGCCCGACCAAGAGCCATTACTTAAGCATACAAATGCAGGTATATTACTTTTTAATTCAACTGACTGCCCTGCAAGAGATTTGGCAGCACCGCCATCCGTAGCCGTGCCAAAAGTCAAAGTGTTGAACGAACCGCTGAATTTGGTATCAGCAGAGAATACCGCATTACTTCCGCATAATTGCATATTCGCCCATTGTTGTGTTTGGTTAATCTCAACATTCTTAAATATAGTCTTTGCGCCTTCGTTGTTAGCAATAATTTTACTACCCGTTAAGGTTATTTTAGTTTTTACGTCTTCATCATTAGAGTCGATAATAAGGTCATAAACATAAACAGGCAGTGTTCCTATATCAACCGACTCACCAACAAGCATAATTGAAACAACATCACCTGCAATATAACCGCTTGCATTTGCCAATTCAACCGCTTTAGCAATCGTGGTAACGGGTGTATCAACTGTTTTTCCGTCATTTTCATCGTTACCTGAAGAAGATACATAGAAAGTATCAACTGCACCGCTTATTTCATCTTCTGTATCGGATGTTTCTTCTTTTTGAGTAAAGTCAATTGATTGGATTTCAAATGCTTTAGTTCCCGATATGCTTTCATTTCCCCCTGCGTGTGACCTAATTGCTATTGCCTTACTTCCTGTGCCTTCTGCGTGGGAATAATCACCATTAGCATAAGTCCAAGCACCTTCCGAGTGAGATGATTCGCCGTTGGCATAAGTTTCTCTGCCTTCGGCGTGTGCGCCCATATTTCCTGCAGCGACTGTAGTATTACCTTCAGCGTGAGAGGCATTACCTAAAGCCTGTGTGTTTCTGCCCTCTGCGTGAGAATTACTTGCACCTGCGGTTGTTCCCCTGCCTTCAGCGTGGGAACCTGCACCAATTGCGGTATTAACGTTTTCGCCTTCGTATTCATTAAAAATTTCACCGCCTTGTTCGGTAATTTGACCGACTGGACTTGCATACTTATGCACATATTCTCTCGTAGCTAATTCTTGATTGTAATGAATTACAGCGTTTACAGGTCCTTCATTATTAATGCCTTTTGTTATATTATTCCACTCCTCTTCAGAGCCTTCATAATAAACATCAGTAAGACCACTACACGAATCAAAGGCATAATCGCCTATATCCGTAACACTTTTTGGAATAGTGACATTTGTAAGATTTGAACAATATGAAAACACACCTTGACCTATGCTCGTAACACTATTCGGGATAGTTACACTTATAAGACTTGAACAATCCCAGAACACGTTATCAACAAGTGCTGTAATTTTGTTAGGTATGGCAATACTGGTAAGGTGATTACAACCCAAAAATGCGTATCTGTGTATATATGTAACACTATCAGGTATACTTATGCTTGTAAGTCCGTTACAATATTCAAATGCGCTTTCACCTATACTTGTGATGCTGTTCGGGATTACTATGCCCACAAGTTCTGCGCAGTCTTTAAACGCGTTAGCGCCGATACTTGTAACAGGATAACCTTCAATAGTCTCAGGAATAATGTAAGTGCCTGAAATAGAAATGTCACAACCCGTAATTGTTACTTCGTTGTTTTTAACAGAATATTTTATATGGTCTAAAATGTTATTTAAAACTTCACCTTTATCGCCCTTAGGACCTTGAATACCCTGTTCGCCCTTATCGCCCTTATCGCCCTTATCACCTTTATCGCCCTTATCACCTTTATCGCCCTTAGGACCTTGAATACCCTGTTCGCCCTTATCGCCCTTAT
>CAYVTA010000175.1:0-2745 GCA_964454355.1 uncultured Eubacteriales bacterium
CCAGCCAACTGCGAATGCTGATCTTGTCCATTGCCAAGGGAGATATCGACGGCAAGAAGCTGAAAGTGTTCCAGGATGATCCGCTGCTGTTCACCAGCCACATGTTCCATTTCCTGAAATGGGCCGGTGAGAACGGAGATGCTATCATCGAGTTCATCCGCACAAATTTTGAAAATGAGCGCAGTTACTTCGCTCAGTCCCTCCGGGAAGGCCGTGTTATTGACTGCGCCGCCACGCTGATGCTGACGGCCCGACTCCTCCACAGCTACGGTGTGGCGGTGAATGGACTGCCTGCGGGTGGCGAAGAGCAGCTGCTCTACACCTGGCGTCAGGCCATCCTGACGGCATGCATCGCCAGTGAGAGTACCAGCAAGTCACAGAATCCCGTGTGCATGTACCTCCAGGCAGTTTTCGACATGATGGACTGCAAGGAGATCCAGGTGGCGGGAGAGCTAAAGAACTACGAAGCGGGCAAGCATATCGGTTACAGGGCAGGGGACTTACTCTGGCTCTGGCACCGGGAGCTGTATAAACGGGTTGTACAGTATTGGAAGAAGGTTGGTGTCCTGTTTCCCCTGACCTGTGAGAAGATCAATGAGCACCTGGACAGTGCCGGGCTGATCAAGGTCTGTTATGAGACCCGTGGTGCAGGACAGAAGCGCCTGTTTGTATGCAAGTCTTCTATGCCCGGCAGAAGCCGCATGCTGGTGCTGGACGAGCGCCTGGCGAGGGAGTACCTCGAACAAGAATCTGAATAATTTGGAGTGAATAATATGAGTTTTTTCATTGTTCCAGATAAAATTGGATTATCATACACCAATACTACAATAAAGGGTATTAACCAGAACAAAAGAAAGGGGAAAACTATGTGTTACAACGATTTTGAATCCATGCCCATGACGCTGTCCATCCAGGATATCGCCGATACGTTGCGAATTGGACGTCATTCGGCTTACGTGTTGGCTCGAAGTGGGAAGCTCGAGATTCTCCGCATTGGGACACAGATTCGCGTTACCAGAGCGGCGTTTATTAAATTCCTGGAATCCGGCGCAGTAGAAGAGTAAATAAGAGTTCAGCCCGCCGTTTACGCGGCGGGCTGATTGACAGAGAAAGGGGAATCATATGGCAATAAGACAACGTGGAAATTGTTTCCAGGTGACATATAGAGTGCCGGGAGAGAGCTCTCCCAGAACGGAGTCTTTTAAGTCCGAGGATGAGGCACTGATCCGTGATGCACAGATCCGCCTGGCGAAAAAGAACGGGACCTTCGTGGCACCTGTCCGGGCAGAAAAAGGTGTGATCAAGCAGAAGAAGGAGTTGACTGTCAAGGAGTTTATGACCGAATATGTGGAGTTCTATGGTTGTAAGCGTTGGGGAGCTTCTTACTATAGTTCCTGCACGGGTCTAATCAATAACTATATCAATCCCTATATTGGTGAACGTTATGTGCGATCTATTTCTGTCCGAGATCTGGACAAGTATTACGCGATGTTGCTGGACCAGCCTGCAGTGATCGTATCAGGGCATATGGATACTGGGGCACGAGTGACAGCCCATACTGTGCTGCGCATTAACAGACTTCTGAAGAGTGCTTTCAGTAAGGCGGTACAGTGGGAATACATGGATCGCAACCCCACGAATGGCGTAACATTGCCTGCATGTCGTTCGGAGAAGCGCGAGGTCTGGTCTGATGCAGAAGCTGTTCAGGCATTGAACCTCTGTGAACATCCTACGTTGCGGCTGTGTCTGTATCTGGCTTTAGGCTGCAGCCTGCGCATGGGAGAGATCCTGGGGCTCCAGTGGCAGAATGTGTGTCTGGAGCCGGAGCGGGTGGCGGCAGGTGAAGCGTACATCCGTATCGACCGGGAGCTGAAACGGGTGAGCAACGAAAGCTTGCAGGCGCTGGATAAGGTGAACCGCAGCGGCGTTATTTTCAAGTTTCCGACGGTCATTCCTAAGAAAGGAACAACATCCCTTGTACTTAAGGAGCCGAAAACGGAAAGCAGTAACCGAATCATTTATCTGCCTATGGCTGTTGTAGAGCAGCTCCAGGAGGCAAGAGCACAGCAGGAGCGGTACAAACAATTGCTGGGCGAGGAATTCCTGGATTATGATCTTGTGGTCTCTCAGCTGAACGGACGCCCCTATGAGCAACGTTCCATTGATAAGATGTTTTCCGACATGATCAAAAAACATGATCTGCGCCCTGTGGTGTTCCACAGCCTGCGCCACAGCAGTACATCGCTGAAGCTGAAACTGTCGAGAGGCAACATCAAGGCCGTTCAAGGTGATACCGGTCATGCCGAAGCCCGGATGGTCACGGAGGTTTATGCCCATGGCTTTGATGCGGACCGAAAACTGATCGCCCAGGAGATGGATTCCGGTTTCTTTTCCAAGGTAGGGGAGAATACAAACTCCAGCGACCAGCAGCTGCTATCTCAGCTGGAGGAACTGGTGAAAAGCAATCCCGATTTGGTCAGAGCACTTCTGGCGAAAGCATCCGGATAGTACGGTTTGCGATAGCATGAAACCGCTTAACACAAGGTGAAAAACGGTGTTTTGTAGGCATTTGTAGGCAGAACACGAAAATTTGGGGTGTTCAGAGGCGGATTTTGTAGGCAGATATTCGTAATATACAACCCGTATACGAAAAAGAAACCAGCCGGAAATTTTACGATTCCGGCTGGTTTTGGTACGCCAGAAGGGACTCGAACCCCCGACCCCCTCCTTAGGAGGGAGGTGCTC
>CAYVTA010000176.1:0-2742 GCA_964454355.1 uncultured Eubacteriales bacterium
TTGCATTGGACTCCAACCATTTACTGTATCTTCAAGATAAAAATACTTAACTCCATCGACACCATCAAATGTTTGTGAAGCCAATTCCTGATTATCATATTCTGTAAAATTAAGCATATCATCTGTAACAAGATATGTTCGTGGATCTGTTTTTACATAGAATAAGAACTCAGGCAAACCATTTTCTACACTATCAGTATTGTTAATATAAAAGATATATTTTTCTGCATATTTTGGATAATAACCATATCCAAACGCTTTATCGATTTCTGCTATACATTCTCTTAAATAAGCATTATTTGCTTCATAGCTGGTTGAAAGAGTATTAATCATAGCTGTAATTGAATTGATTTTATCCGCAGCTGATTCTCCCTCTTCATCCGCAACACTTGGCATTGAAATCATTGCATCATTTAACGCTTCATAAAGAGCTTCTAATGCTTCATCAATTTCTGCCAATTCTTCATTTGCAGCATTTAAATCTGCAAGAGCAACTGCAATAGCAGATTTAATATCATTAATAGTAGTACCATCTACTGCATCTGCTTCCATATTTTCTGTGTTACTCATATAATCAGAAAGCATTTGTGCAATTTCAACGTACTGTGCTTTTAATAATGCAATTGTTTCATTTTTCTCGCTCTGATCATCGCTGATAACCTGGAGTGCTTCTGTAATTGCATTGTTAATTTCTTCATTTGTTGCATTATCAGACAATGTGATATTAGAACCATATGTAGTATTTACCGAATCAATGAGGGCCTTTACTTCTGCAATATTTCCTTCATTTTCAGCTACAGATGAAGAAAGTGCATCAGAAAGTGCCTGTACAGCTTTTTCATATTCACCAACTAAATCATCTGCATTAACATCATATGATGTACCAAGTGCTGAATTGATATTAGTAATAATTTCCTTCATGGATTCTTCCATTGTAGCGATATTGCCATTTAATCCATTGATTTCCTCTACAATATCGGTGTAAGTACCATAAGTCTCTTCTACATAATCTTTGTCTGTATACTCTTCTACACGTACAGATATCGTCGCATAGAAATATCCATTTCCTTCGATAGAGGAATATACTGCATTTTCTGCATCACCAGAAACTGTTGTAAATACTACTATCGCAGCTGATAAACCATTCTGTAAATCGATATCCTGTGCAGTAAGTGGTTCAAAATTAGCTACTGCTTCTTCAGTAACAGCATTATTTCTACTTAAAGAATTAAATTCTTCTGTTCTGATTACATAAAAATCCCCTGGATCATAATTTAATCCTTCAACATTTCCAAACAAAGCAGTTACTTTAACCTTGTTTTTATCAATAGGCTGTGTTGTAAGTAATGTTCCGTCAAATGACACTTCGATACCAGTTTGAGCATCTGTTTTTTCGATAACATCACTTGCAGCATCTTCTGCCATTATCTGTTCAGTTGTTTTTGCTCCATCATATACATAAGTAACACTTGTTGCTTGTCCCTTATAATAATCCTGGTATTTATTTGTATGACTTGCAAGTGTTTTAGTAATTGCAGTAAGTACATTATTGGTTGCAGAAAGTTCAGTACCTTCATCAACGCCTTCATCATATACTACTCTTACATTACCACTTGTTCCATATGAACTATAATAGGTTCCATCATTTCCATAAAACTGGAATTTTGTATTTCCATTTTTGATATAAACAGTTCTGACTACAGTAGCTGTATGTCCATTCCAATCATATTCAACAGTTGTCACATTATCATCAAGAATAAGTGTTTCAATAGAAATACAACCTGGGAACGAATTATTTGCTAACTTTGACATATCTGTTTCTAATGTTGTAATTCCACTACATCCATTAAAAGCATTTGCTTCGGCCACAATACCATTAGGAAGATATAATTCTGTAATTCCAACCGCATTTTTAAATGCGTTTTCTTTAATTGTTACATTACCACTTAATGTAAGATTTGTAATTCCTGAGCAACTAAAAACTTCCTTAGAAAGTGTAAGTCCGTTACCTTTAATAATAACATTTGAAAGATTTGAACAATTACCAAAAGCAAGATAACCAACCTCACCTTTCATATCATTAATCTTTACGGATGCAATTGTCGATTTATAAAATGCTTTTGCACCAATTTTTGTTACTGTTGATGGAATAATAATGTTTGCATTTTGCTGTTTTGCTTTTACAAATGCATAATCATTAATTGTTGTTACTGATTCTGGAAGTGAAAGATTTGTCCAATCTCCATCTCCCATCGATACTACTGGCTTATCTTCTGTACCACCACCAATACCGATTACTGTAAGTCCTGCAACCCTACTAGGAATGTTTAAAGTTCCTGCAGCATCGATTAATGGGCTAGGATCTTCTGAGGTATATAAGTATGTAATATTACCTACATCATTTGTTTTGTATTTCCATGTAATACCAGAAACTTCATCTTCCCAGGTGTAAAAACCATTTTCGTCAGTTTCTTCACTCTGGTCACCTTGATATGTATCATCACCAACTGATGATGCTGAATTAACTGTAAGAGTTACTGTTGTGGCTGGTACAACATTCATATTTTCATCAAGATATGAAACTTCAAATACAAGTTCCCTTGCATTTTTACTACCATTATCTCCTGTCGTAATGTTTGAACCATCTACAGTAGCATTTCCTGTTACTGATGTAATTGCATAATCTACACCATAAGTTAAAGTTCCTCGAACCCCGTGTGGACTTCTTCACACGCCACCCCA
>CAYVTA010000177.1:0-2729 GCA_964454355.1 uncultured Eubacteriales bacterium
AAATGTTTGTTTCAATGAATTGGATCAACGAATATGTTGATTTAAGCGGTCTTGATGTTGCTGAAATCATTCACCGTTTTACTCTTTCCACTGCTGAAGTAGAAGATATAATTTATAAAGGTAATGACATTGAAAAAGTTGTTGCCGGTAAGATAATTTCAATCGAAAATCATCCCAACTCAAAGAAGCTTCATCTTCTTAAAGTCGATGTAGGTCAAAAAATTCTTGATATCGTTTGCGGTGCTCCTAATGTTAAGCTTGACATGGTTGTACCTGTTGCTATGGCAGGCGGCAGAGTATGTGCAGGTGAAATCAAAACTGCTGTTGTTGCAGGCTATGAATCATCAGGTATGTGCTGTTCAGAGTCAGAGCTTGGTATAAGTGATGACCATTCCGGTCTTATGGAGCTTGACGGAGATATAAAACTCGGTACTGATATCTGCGATATTTTCCCCATCAAGGATGTAATTTTTGAGGTTGATAACAAATCGCTTACAAATCGCCCCGACCTTTGGGGTCATTATGGCATTGCAAGAGAGTTTTCTGCAATCACAAAGAGACCGTTAAAGCCTCTTGCAATTGATGAAAATGATTACAGCGAGGGTGAAGAAATCCCCGTTGAGTTAAAGAGTGATTTTGTTTACAGATATTCAGCTCTTCGTGTTAACAATATAAAGAAAACTGTCAGCCCTGTTGATATGAGAATCAGACTTTTCTACTGCGGTATGAGAGGTATCAATCTTCTTGCCGATCTTACCAACTATGTAATGCTTGAAATGGGTCAGCCCATGCACGCTTTTGACGGTAAAAAGGTAGATTCTATCGGTGTCGGAACTCCTGACGGTAACGGCAAATTTACAACTCTTGACGGTGTTGAAAGAGAGACGGATGAGAATACACTTCTTATCTATAACAATAACGAACCCGTTGCTGTCGCCGGTATTATGGGCGGACTTGATTCTGAAATCGTTGGTGATACGGACAGCGTAGTTCTTGAATCTGCTAACTTTGACGGTGTTTGCGTAAGAAAGACATCTTCAAGACTTGGTCTTCGTACTGACGCATCAATGCGTTATGAAAAGATTCTTGATCCCGAGATGACGGTAACTGCTATCCGCAGACTTGTAAAGCTTCTTAAAGATATTGACCCTGATTGTTTCGTTGCATCAAAGCTTGCAGATCAGTATGTGAATAAGTATCCGTCAATCAACCTTACTTTTAACAAAAAATATGTTGACAGATATACAGGTATTGATATCTCAAACGAGCAGATCATTGAAACGCTTACCGCACTGGGCTTCGGTGTAAATGCCGAAAATGATGAATTCAGTGTGGATGTTCCTTCATGGAGAGCTACAAAGGACGTTACCATCAAGGCTGACATCATTGAGGAAATCACAAGAATTTACGGTTATGATAATTTTGATATTACCACAACAAAGAGTGCACTTAAGCCTATAAAGGCAGAGGCGGTCAAGAGTGAAGATGCACTGATAAAAGATCTGCTTGTAAATAAGTTTAATCTTCATGAAGTTCACTCCTACATCTGGTGTGACGGTAAAAAGTATAAGAAGTTGGGTATTGAAGTTGAGGATAATTGCAGAATCCTTAATATCCCCACTCCTGAAAACGGCACTATCAGAAATTCGATGATTCCCACTCTTCTTACAATGGCTTATGAAAATAAATCATACGCTCCTTCTTTTGGTATTTTTGAGTGCGGAAGAGTTGTTGACGGATACAAGGAGAACGGCGAATGTAACGAGAGAAGACATCTCGGTATTGTTATGTTTGACAAGACTTCAAGCGAAAAAGAGCTTTATTTCAAAGTTCTTAATATGCTCAAGTTCATTTTCCGTGACATTAAGCATGATGATGCTGTTTTTGCAAAAACAGAAATTACTCACGCTTACCAGCATCCCAAGAATACTGCAGCCGTTTCCTATAACGGTAAAAAAATAGGTGAAATGTTTACTCTGCATCCGATGAACGCTCAGAAGCTTGATAAGAATGCTGCTGTTGTCTGTGCTGAAATTGATCTTGATGATTTCTTTGCAATTGAAGTAAGTGATGTGCAGTACAGCGATCCTTCAAAGTTCCCTGCAATTGATTATGACCTTTCTCTTGTTCTTACAGAGGGCAAAAAGTATGCAGATATTAAAGAAACGTGGGAAAGCAAGAATATTCCTGAGCTTACTGCTGCAAGGGTTATTGATATGTTTGATGACGGAACAACAAAGAGCATCGCAGTAAGACTTTCTTTCTCTGCACCTGACAGAACTCTTGCAATGGAAGAGATTCAGACTCATATTGATTCAATACTTGTATCTCTTTCACAAATCGGAATTTCACTTAAACAGTAAAATAATTTTAATGACAGTTCACGCTTGTGGACTGTCATTCTTTTGGCTTTATAGGAAACTGTGTTTCCATAAAACAAAAATAATTATATGTCCCGCCGTCGTCGCAGCAGTACGACAAAAGCCGTTTTCTTGTGTGTGATTATCATACTGATGGCGAAAAATTGTTCCTGATTATTGACAAAGTAATAGGAAATAAGGAATAGTGAAGAAGTGAGGAAGAACTACGCCCTTACCCGATTTATAATGGTTTAAAAGGCGAAGCCTTTTCCATACTTATTACTTTTTTACTATTACTTCTTATTTCAAACAAGAATTTACCGTATAGTTTTAATTGTGCAACATAAAAGTTTTGGTCGAGCTTTTTCA
>CAYVTA010000178.1:0-2724 GCA_964454355.1 uncultured Eubacteriales bacterium
ACCGTCAACTTCCCCATTCCGGCAGTACACGGCTATGTGTCTGAACTGAATTTCCAAAAGACTGACCCCTTGGGCTATGCCCTGTCCGGTGCGGAATTCACACTGACCCATGATACAGAAAGCTGTGAAGCCTGCACCACCGTAACGGATAGCAGCGGTAATATCACCCGTTATGGCACTACCTGTGCAGGTAGTGGAGTTGGAACGGTAGTGATTAAACCCGTTACGAAGACTTCCGATGACAATGGTAGTTTTACCTTCACCAATATCCCCTCCGGTCATATTTATAAGCTGGAAGAGACTAAGGTGCCCGACGGCTATATCGACTCAGGCAATACCTATAAAGTCAGTATCGCCTACGATGGCTTGTCTGTTGAAGTGCGGGATGCCAGCGGCAACCTGCTGGAATGGAAGGAAACCATTGAAAACGATATGTACTATGCCCTGCCAGAGACTGGCGGCATGGGTACCCCCTATCTTACATTCGGCGGTCTGCTGATGGTGGCAGTCAGCCTTGTGTATATCTGTATTATCGGACGAAAGCGGCAGAAAGGGGGACGGTAATCTGAAGTTTTTTCTTTCGTGTTCCCGGTAATGCCGCAATATGTCCTGTAATAATCGGAAAATAAATTTAAAAGGAGAGTAAACATGAAAAAAACCAGAAGAATCTGCACACTGATCATGGTTCTGGTCATGGTTCTGGCTATGGCTGTGCCCGCAATGGCAGAGACAACTACCCCTACCGGTAACGTTACCTTTACCGGCGGTGCAGAGGGCGCAACCTACTCCGCATACAGACTGCTGAACGCAACCCACGGTAACGAAGATAACTATGCATACACGCTGAACGCGAAGTATACTACGATCCTGCAGACTGTGACTGGTAAGACTGAGCAGAACGATATTGTAGATTACATCAGCACTCTGGATGCAGATGACATTCGCGCATTTGCCGATAGCGTCTACGCCAAAATTCAGGAAGCCAAGCTGGAAGCAGATGCAACCACCAACACGAACAAGTTTACCAGCATTGCGCAGGGCTACTACCTGATCGCTGAGACCGCTCTGGGTACCGATTTCAACGGTGCAACCGATACCTGGTCTCTGACCATGATCGATACCGTTGGTGATGCAGATGTGACCGTCGTTACCAAGGAAAGCCCCCCCACCATCGATAAGGAAGTCTACAATTACAATGACTCCACCGCCGAATCCCACTGGGGTGAGCATGCCGACTACGACATTGGTGATAGCATCCCCTTCCGAATTTACGCCAGAGTGTCCGGTCAGTATGACCATTACATCAACTATTGGTACAAGATCGGTGATACCATGGATGAAGGTCTGACCTACAATAATGACCTTAAGATCACCATCGGCTCCGTTGATGTGACCAGCCAGTTTAAAGTAGAGGTTAAAGATGATGGATTTACCGCAACTGCTAACCTGAAAAACCTGACAGGTGTTACCATTACCCACAACTCTGTTATCGAGGTGGAATATACCTGTACACTGAATGAAAATGCAGTCTCCGGTGCAACCGGCAACAAGAACGAAGTTGTTCTGAAATACCAGAACGATCCCTATGACGAGGATGATCCCGAATATCCCGGCGAGACTCCCAAGGATACCAACATCGTCTTTACCTACGATTCTATCGTAAACAAGATTGACAGCACCGGTGCCAAACTGGAAGGTGCAGGCTTCACCCTGTATAAGTGGAATTACACTGAAAACGAATGGCAGACTGTCGGTGAGGAAATCACGGGCGTTACCGAGTTTAGCTTTAACGGTCTGGACAAGGGTATCTACAAGCTGGTGGAAACCACCGTTCCCGATGGCTACAACAAGGCGGATGACATTGAGTTCCATATCCACCCCGTGTATGACACTACCAAGGATCCTGTTGAACTGACCTCTCTGAAGGTCGTAGATGCCGACGGTGATGAGCTGACCAACTTCACGATTAACAAGCCTGCTGGCTCTGTTACCGCAAATATCGTCAACAATGCTGGCGCAGAGCTGCCCAGCACCGGCGGCGTGGGTACCACCCTGTTCTACGTCATCGGCGGCCTGATGGTCGCAGCAGCAGTTGTTCTGCTGGTGACCAAGAAGCGCATGAGCACCGAAGCATAATTCAAATCACATTGTGACCAGGGGAGGGATCCCTCCCCTGGCTTCACAGCCGCAAGGAGAGCCCTATGAAAAAAAGACCCAGCCTCTCTACCATTATGTTAATATTGATGCTGGTCATAGGCCTGTCCCTGCTGCTGTACCCCTCCTTTGCCGATTACTGGAATTCCTTTACTCAGTCCAAGGCAATTGCCAGCTACTCAGAACAGGTGGCAAGCTTGAATAACGATGAGTACGATCACATCTGGCAGGATGCCCATAACTACAACCAGTCCCTTATCGGACGACGCAACGCTTATCTAATCAGTGATGAGCAGCGGGAGGAGTATGCTCGGTTGCTGAATGTGGGTGGCAACGGCATTATGGGCTATGTGGAAATTCCCAATATTGGTGTACAGTTGCCAATTTATCATGGAACAGACGAAGCTGTTCTTGCGGTAGCCATTGGCCATTTAGACTGGACGAGCCTCCCTGTGGGCGGTGCAAGTACCCACTGTGTTGTCTCCGGCCACCGGGGACTGCCCTCAGCACGACTCTTTACCGATCTGGACCAGCTGACAGTCGGCGACTTCTTCATGCTGAATGTGCTGG
>CAYVTA010000179.1:0-2711 GCA_964454355.1 uncultured Eubacteriales bacterium
GATCCTGTCCCTCCCGATTATACTGGTCAAGGGCAAGCTGATACAGCTCCGGCACCACATCATTGAGCTGCTGAAGATACATCTGATAAGCCTGCTGCCCTACGGACTGAGAATAGGAGCTTCCATAGCCACCTGTAAGCGCAGCAGCCTGTCCCATAGTATCCATCATGGCCTGCTGCCCCTGGGTCATATACTGATCCTTGTACTGCTGATACAGGGCATCTCCATTCAGATCATAGGCAAACTTCTCTCGGTTCAGGATCTTGCTGAGAGTATCATCAAGCTGGGACTGCCACGAAGACTGGTATGCACCTGGTTTATTGGCAAGTTGCTGCTGAAGTAGTGCCTCTGCCTGCTTCACCACATCACTTTTCTCATAAGATCCGTAGGTGAAGTCACCGGGCTTCTGAGATGCAACCTCCTGCCGGTTCTTGTCAGCAGCTGCAGTGGAATCGCTGACCTTAAACGGATCATAAGACCACTGCTGTGTAGTTGGTGTTGTGCTGCCGGTTGAAGGCTTAGTTAAATTCGCTGTCGAAGCAAGTGCGGTGACTTGAGTATTGGTGGCTGTTGGCTCAGTATCCTTGGTAAGCGCACCCCAGGTGTTTGTTCCTGCAATTCCATCCACTGCCAGTCCATTCTTTTTCTGATAATCCTTGACCGCAGCCTGGGTCTTTGAACCGAAAATGCCATCTGCACTCAGGTTATAGCCGTTTTTATTGAGCAGCTTCTGCAGCTCAGTTACATCGCTGCCCTGAGAGCCGTAACTGACCTGATTATAGTTAGCCATAGTTTTTCCTCCTTATATCTCTTTCCATTCTCCATACTCCCACACATCGTTTTCCAGCATCATACACCTACGGTAGGCAGTACTATTGTTATATGGGATAAATTCTTGCATCAAATAAACATAGTTTCCAGTGGTTTTTCCCGACCCATTTGCTGACCAAATTCGCAGTGTGCCCGCTTTTTGCACTGGCATATTTGCAATTGTCTGCGCTATGGTATTATTGGTGACACCATATACCCCGAAAACCTTATAGTCATTGAAGTCTGCATTTTCTGGGATCGCGGGTAGTTTTCCGAGCCCAAGTGCTTTGCCTGATACATTCCCCTGGAACTCCGCATCAAAGATGCAGTCAAACACATCATACTTTGAGGAATCGTGATAGCCCCCAAGGGTAAAACCATGACCACCTATAGGAGAGTGGAAGGTCACAAATGCCGTGGGAACGGTAACTGTAACAATGTCCTTCTCTCCCACATCATCCTCTGCGATAAGCTGAATTGTGTAGGCTGTTGTGTTGGACGATACGATACCGGAAAGTGCAACAGACACATAGTCAGAGGGCGCATCCCTTGCCAGCAATTCCACAGAATCAGAATAGTCATCACTTGCACCATCCGTCTTCCATCGGTAGCTCAGTTTGCAGTAATTCTTCTGAGTATCTTTTGAGACCACCTTGCTGTACTTTCTGCCGATCTGTATCAACAGCCACACACCACCGGGATCGGGCTTACCATCAGAGTTGCACCTTTTACAGATGATCTTGCTTTTTCCACTTCCGGGAATAATTCTGGGGCTGCTATAGTCAATCACAGTAATCGATGCTTTTTTTATGGTGGAATATCCTCTTTTATCCGTTACCTTGCCTGTTACGGCCACTGTTCCTGCGTTGCTCAACAACGGAGATGTGAATGGGTTAGTTTTTCCGCTGGCACTGAGTACACTTGTGCTATAGGAAGATATTGTCGAGTAAGACGAAGATGCCTCGTATGTTGCCTCCACTTTGGACTTACCAGCGAGATAGAGGCCGCTGAAAGCATCCGGAAGATCACTGACAGGACTGAGAGTCATAGTCACAGTTGGCTGCGTGGTGCTGTTATTTGGCACCGTAACCGTAAAGGACACAGGGTCTGATGTTCCCACCACCGTATCACTGTTTTTGAATTTCGTAGTGCAGGTAATTGTGATTGTTCCTTTTGTCGCACTGGGAATCTTCTGTGCCAGTAGAGAGAGTGATGGTGTCCACTCATAAGATTCTTGTATTGCACCGGAGAAATCTCTTGTGTATGCCACAGTGGAACTCCCATAAGCATATAATCGATAAGTTATCCAATGCTCATAGCAGTCAGCCTCTCTGGGTGTGTAGATAGTAATAGGTTTTCCCAGATCAATAGTGCTTGCAGATAGAGTAGGCACCGTTGCATCAGGCACAGTCAGTGTCAATGTAACCGTTGAGGAACCAACCAAGGTAGATCCTGTATAGGTCTTACAGGTAATAGTGCAGGCAGCACTAAGCTGATTTCCGGTATAGGCTGCCAAACTTTTAGGCGGTGTCCAAGATCTGCCACCTGCGACACTTGTGTCAACAGTTCCACTGTAATCTCCTATAGCATAGGTTAGTGTGTGTCTATAAGCAGTTGACTTCCGGTTGGTGTATATGTCCACTTTGGTACCCATCTGTACTGTAGATGCGGATGCCGAAGGCTGAGAGGCCGCAGGAATAGTAAGCATGATCTTCACTGTAGAAGAACCAATCAGTGTAGAGCCTGAATAGGTCATGCAGGTAATGGTGCAAGTACCGCTGGTCTTTCCGGATATTTTGGAAACTAAGTCCGGAACTATCCATTTATAAGATGCTCCAACGCCGGTTTTAATCGTGGCAGTTGCTCCACCAAAGGTATACTTCAAAGTGTGTGTAAATGTG
>CAYVTA010000180.1:0-2694 GCA_964454355.1 uncultured Eubacteriales bacterium
AAAGAAGCAAAATTCAGAAAAATGCAGTTTGAATGCTATGTAAACAATCACTGGTTTGACACAAATAAGACTTCGTGGAAAGCAACCACCGAGGAAGGTTACAGAAAGAAACTCAAAAATCACATTTATCCTGTCTTTGGAAAAATTCCCCTCGGTCTTATAGACCAGGAAATGTTGCAGAAGTTTTTTGATACTCTTTATCTGGAAACAGCGTTATCAATCGAAACAATAGAAAACTTAAGGCACATGATGTCGCAGATATTTTATCACGCAGTAGACAACGGCCATCTGGCTTCAAATCCTATGAGAAAAGTGAAAAAGCCCAACACCAGAATTGAGGCAGCAGTAAAGAAGAACAAGCAGAAAAGAGATGCCATTCCCGATGATATCATTCAAAAAATCCTCAAAAGATTTCCCGAAGGAACCTCAACATACATACCAATGGAACTCTGTATTCTGGCAGGATTAAGACGTGGCGAAGCGTTCGGAGTCTGTTGGGACGATATAGATTTCAATAACCACTGCATATACGTCACCAGACAACTTCAGAGAAGAGTACCTTTACAAGACCTCACTCCCCGTGAAAAAGAAATAATCAGAACCTATCCCGAATTGGAAGAATTCGGCTGGTACACTACAAACCCGAAATACGAATCAAAAAGAGTTATCCCTATGGTACCGGAACTTGAAGAAATTCTTCTCAGAGAAAAAGAAAAGCAGACGTTTTTCAAAACCATGCTCGGTCCTAAATACATACAGTACCATTACACAAAAAGTTCTGAGCCCGTTAAACCAACCGATTATAAAAGCTTCAACGAAAGAAAAGGTGATAACGATTTTGAAAACGGTATCATCAATACCATTGGTGTCGGTTATCCGATAGACTTTCTCAACAGACGACCTGACGGAGAACTGATAACAGACTCTGTCACCCAGCATCTGAGCAGAGTAGTAAGAGGAAAGGTAAAGGAAGAAGCAATATATGAAGACTTCAATATCCACTCCCTCAGACACACATTCTCATCAAACCTGAGAGCACAGAATTATCCGGAACATATCATTCAGGAGCTTATGGGACACAAGTCACCCAAGGAAACAAAAACATATATGCACCTGACAAATGAAGAATTCAATTATACCTTGTCACGATTTACTACCAATAAAACCACGACGAATACGCTTACAGAGTTGCTGTTAAACACTGAACTGACAGAAGAAAAATTAAAGGCTATAAAAAATATTATTAATAACTAAGAAAGGATAAAAACTATGAGAAACGTAAATTATTTTATCGAATTACACAACAACGTTAACCGACTTGAAAAAGATTTTGAAAATTTTGAGATTCTGCTCAATGCACACGACAGACTTTTTGAAAGATTCTTTGACTTTGATAAAGCAGTTCATTCATGCGAAAGCGAAGATATGAACATCTTTGCTTTATTGAAAGATGTCATTTCATACGAGTTTGAAAGACTCTCCAATTCACACGAAAAGCTAAAACTTATTTATGACAGAAGTGTTATCACAGACGAAGAAGAGATATATTTCAAAAAAGTTCAGGATATTTCAGATAAAATCTCCGCAAAGAAAGAACTGTTGAAAAAAGCTATATTATTTTAATATGACAAACAAAAATCACCTGCTCATCGAAATTGGGCAGGTGATAAAAAACCATTGACAAACCCTATTTAATAGGGTATAATAAATTTGAAAAGGAAAGGATGTTACATTTATGACAAGAACTTTTGTTGAACTTCCGTTTTTTCAAAAAAAGTGGAAAGCAATGGGACTCGACGATAAAGACCTTAAGCGATTACAGGAAGAATTGATAGCTGACCCCAAGGTAGGTGCAGCTATGCAAGGCACCGGCGGAATCAGAAAAATGCGTTTTGCTTTTGAGAAACGTGGCAAAAGCGGAAGCGTAAGAGTTATTTATGTGGACTTCGAAGTTTATGAGAAAATTTTTCTTATAACTGCATATCCTAAAAATGAAAAAGATAATTTAACTCAGGCGGAAAGAAATGAACTGAAACAAATGATTCACATTCTTGAACAGCAACTGAAAGAAAATACAGAAAGTGAGGAATGATTATGGGTTTGTTTGATGACATCAAAACAGGTTTAAGTGAAGCCATAGAATATGAAAAAGGCAATCTGAAGGCTAAAACAACTACATTGACTATTGAACCTGTCGGAGAATTCAGCTCAAGTGAAATCAAATCCATACGAAACAGCACCGGACTTACTCAAAACCTTTTTGCTAAATATATGGGGGTATCGGTAAAGACAGTTGAAGCATGGGAAGCCGGAAGGAATCATCCTGACGGACCTGCTTGCAGACTTCTTTGCCTTACAAAAAAAGATCCTTCTTTCCCTGTAAGTTCCGGAATTGTAGTTCTGTAACACACAAAATCAAACCTTTACAAAATCAGCCTCAGACCACTCAAAAGCGGGTGGTCTGAGGCCATATTTTTTTATAAATTTATAAATTTATTTCTTGTAAAGTTTTGTAAAGTTTTTCGGCTCAAAAAGGCAAAAAAATCACCCGCTCGTCTGAACAGGTGATTTACTTAAAAGGCTGAAAACCCTTTATTTATCTATTACTTTGAAGCTTCCTCAACTGCAACTGCACAAGCAACGGTAGCACCAACCATTGGGTTGTTACCCATACCGATAAGTCCCATCATTTCA
>CAYVTA010000181.1:0-2677 GCA_964454355.1 uncultured Eubacteriales bacterium
TGATTATTTGTAGTCATAATTAATCCTCCCTGCCTTGTTTGTTGTTGCTCAGAAACTGATACATATTTACTCCGATAACTCCCGACAGCGGCACCGCAATTGCTATACCCTTGCCGTTACGGATGCTTTCAAATTTTTCCTCAAGACACTTGATGACCGGAGCCACCATATCCTCACGTACTACACTCAGTATAACTGCCTTGTGGATGTTAAGTCCGAGCATTTCTATGATTTCAGAATTTGCTGTGCCCTTGCCACCCAAGACCATCTGAAAGTTTACTTCAAACTGGCTGAGAATATCCAGATAGAACTCTGCTTTTGAATGATCCACTACAGTAATTATCAGTTTCAGCTTCTTTATAGCTGATTCATTAATTGTGTTAGCCATAATCTGTCTCCTTACATGAAATTGATGATATGCTCATCATCTGCTTGCAGGATTCGCTTCATCGCACGTTTTTCTCTGACCTTATTTGATACAATAGCTTTGAAGCCCAGTAACTGAATAGTAATAAGGGGGGCCATGGCAACCAGTGCTACCACACCGAATCCGTCCCGAAGTACCGCACTTTCTCCCTGTAAAGACACGCAAACACCAATTGCGAACGGAAGAATAAAGCCGGAGGTCATCGGTCCGCTTGCCACACCACCCGAGTCAAAAGCAATAGCTGTATACACAGGAGGAACAAAGAGGGATAGTGCCAGAGAAATAAAATATCCGGGAATGATGTAATACACCAGAGAAAAGTCAAATATGATACGTATTATGCTTAAAGCAATTGCAACTCCGACACCTGTGCATAGACCAATCATCATGGATTTTTTGCTGATGTATCCGCCGGTAATGTCTTCAACCTGAGCGTTGAGTACGTGTATGGCGGGCTCTGCCATAACGACCAGTATACCTATAAGAAGTCCTATACCGGTCAGAAGTACGGGATGCAATGAGGACAGCTGAACACCCATTTTATATCCGATAGGCATATAACCAACATTGACACCGGTCAGGAATATAACTAAACCAAAATAAGTGAAAATAACACCAATTCCGATTCTCAGCAACTGTCTTATTTTAAGTTTTAAAAAGAAAATCTGACAAAGCAGGAAGAAAAATACGATCAGTCCAAGAGCGATGGCAACTTCTTTTGCTGTATGTGCTGCACTCTCAAGATACGCTCTCAGGACATTCTGTTCCACAGCACCGTAATTTACTGTATAAGTAAGTTCATTACGGGCAAATATTCCAAGCACCAGCACTGCAAGAATTGGTCCTATAGAGCAAAGTGCTACCAGACCAAAGCTGTTTTCCTGACTGCGTCGGTTACCGAGAACACTGGAGATACCTACACCCAGTGCCATAATAAACGGAACAGTAATGGGGCCTGTTGTAACACCGCCTGAATCGAACGCCATGGGTAACAAATCGATATTATCATTGACAGACAATATTAGTGCCAATGCAAACAGCAGCATATAAAATAACATGAGAATTTTAGAAAGACGGCGTTTGAAAATAATTCTAAGAATTGCAATTACCAGAAATGCACCTACGCCGAAGCCGACAGTGTATATCAGAAGCTTTCCGTTCATAACTGAGCTTACCTGATTTGCAAGTACCTGTAAATCGGGCTCTGCAATAGTAATAAGCATACCCAGTACAAATGATACAGCTAACAGCAAACTCATTGATTTTTGTCGTGAAAGACCTGCACCCACATGTGTTCCCATCGGTGTCATAGCGATATCTGCACCCAGATTGAAAAAGCCGATACCTAAAACCAACAGTATTGCTCCTACCGTGAAAGTTATCATCTCCCAACGGTTAAATGAAAATCCGGGAAGAAGTGCCACAAGATAAACAAGCAGAGTAATCGGCAATGCCGAAACCAACGCTTCACGAATTTTTGCCCGTAGTTCTTTCAATTTTCCTCACCAACTTTAAAGCAAATTAATATATGATATAATTATTATATCATAACGAGAGTAATTAAAGCAAGATGTATAATGGTATTTCAGAATAATATCTGTTTGGAATTTATATGCGATGATTAAGGTGATTATCATTAAATAAATCCGTTTCCTTGTAGTGAATACGAGGAGATAAAACAATGTCAAATATTATTGAAAATTTCTATTACGGCAACATTGTGCCGCAAGAGCTAAATTCAGAGTTGTCAGCAAAACTCAAAATAGAAACTTAGTCAGCTTGATTAATATAGGCACGGCTTGCAGAAAATGTAAGTCGTGCTTATTCTTTAAAAGCTTCACGAAAAACTTGTTTTCAACATAAGTAAAAAGAAGTTTTGTAAATATCTTGAACTTGTTTTCAACATAACTCTCTTTATGAAAAGCTCTATGAGGACAATGCTCTCGGCAAGGTTGCGGATGCTTGGTTTCTGCATATGTCTCAGAAATACGAGATAGAAAAGAGCGAGCTGAAAAATAAGATAGCTAAGATTCACGAAAATCTTGAAGCCTTGAATGACAGAAAGAAGGATAAGGATGTGTTTGTGGAATCCGTAAGACGATTTATACAGCTGGACAGACTTACAACACCGCTTCTCCGAGAACTCATTGACCGCATTGATGTTTATGAAACAGAGGGCACGGGCAAAAACAAAACTCAAAGAATCGTAATTTATTACCGTTTTGTGGGAAACATTGAAATTCCGTCAGA
>CAYVTA010000182.1:0-2657 GCA_964454355.1 uncultured Eubacteriales bacterium
TTTAAAGTCAAATGATTTTGAAGCACTTTCTGCCTATGATGGTGAGCAGGCACTTGAACTCATGGCAGAAAAGCAGATTGATTTGCTTCTTTCAGATATAATGATGCCTTGCATGGACGGTTATGCGTTGACAAAACAGGTCAGAGATTTTTATCCGGAGCTGCCGATACTTATGATATCTGCAAAAGAGACCTATGAAGATAAACGGTACGGTTTTCTTGCCGGAACAGACGATTATATGGTGAAGCCTGTTGATCTTAACGAAATGATACTGCGTATTTTTGCACTGCTGCGACGTGCAAAAAGTGTGAGCGAAAGAAAATTGCAGATCGGAGGAACCGTTCTTGATTTGGATACTCATACGGTAAATTTTTCAGATGAGAGTATAGAGCTTCCTAAAAAAGAATTTTTGATTCTTTATAAGCTGATGTCTTGTTCAGACAGAACATTTACACGGCGTCAATTAATGGATGAATTTTGGGAGTATGATTCCGATTCTGAGGAAAGAACAGTGGATGTTCACATAAACAGGATTCGTGATAAGCTCAAGGATTGCCGTGATATTGAAATTGCTACGGTCCGAGGGCTTGGTTACAGAGGTAAGCGTTTATGAAAATGTTAATAAAAAAAAGGAAAGAGTATAACAAAGTTTATAATCGTATACTTTTGATTGTTGCCTTTGTTTTTTTTCTGCTTCTTCTTATGCTCGCCAATATGATTTTTCTTGTTGTTGGCTCGGGAAAGATAGATTTGAATGATTCTGACAGTATTTTGGAGATTATATTTATATTTATCGCCGTTATGCTTATCTTACTCAGTCAGGGAATTGCTACATATTGGGTAAAGCGAATTACACAGCCTATTGAAGAGATAACAAGGGTTACCCAACAGGTTTCACAAGGAAATTTTGAAGCAAGAGTTGATACATCGGATTTAAAAAATGAGATGTATCAGTTAGGGGAGACGATAAATAAAATGACTGCTCAATTGAGCAGTATTGAGATTCTGCGTTCTGATTTCGTGTCAAATGTTTCCCATGAGTTTAAAGCTCCGCTGTCAGCAATACAGGGGTATGTTACACTGTTGAGTAAGCCTGATCTGTCAACAGAGAAGCGAACAGAGTATTTTAAAATGTTATCTCAATCTGTGGCACAGATGTCAGGACTTGTTGATAACGTGCTTAAACTTTCTAAACTTGAATCGGATAACAGTGCTCAGAAAAAAACATATTACAGACTTGATGAACAATTAAGAACATCGGTTCTGATGTTTGAAAAAACATGGACAGAAAAAAATCTTGAGCCTGAATTGGACCTTCCCGAATGCACTTACTTCGGAAACGAAGATCTTATAGGTCAGATTTGGATAAACCTTATCGGTAATGCTGTTAAATACTGCAACAACTCAGGACATTTCGGAGTTCGTATTGATGACTCTGATGAAAATTATATTACCGTTACCGTTTTCGATGACGGTGAAGGCATGAGCGAAGAAGTAAAAGAACATATTTTTGAAAAGTTCTATCAAGGTGATACTTCCCGAAAGTCACAGGGCAACGGTCTCGGACTTGCTCTCGTTGCTACGATATGTAATATAACCGGCTGTACAGTTTCTGTCGAAAGTGAGCTCGGCAAAGGAAGCGAATTTGCGGTAAAAATGCCGAGATAAACAATAATTTATCGCAGATAAATTATGTTTTTTCTGTTGACTTTTATATTTCTCTGTGATAGAATAATCGTAATTTGATATTGTGCGTTGACGGCGTGTAAGTAGCGTTCATTTTATCCGAAAGAGAGTGGTCATCATCGGCTGTAAGTGACCTCGGTGTGATGAATGGTGAATTTCAGCGTCTGAGCCTCCTGTGAAAGCATTGATTAAACAGGATGTATTCGCTGCATTAAAGCGACGATGAGTGCGGAAAAGAGATTTTCCGAATTCGGGTGGTACCACGGTTAAATTTCCGTCCCGTTATTTTTTCGGGGCGTTTTTTTATTTTTGTATTCTCTGTAACTAAAGAAAGGAACGATATATATGAACGAAAACACAACCCGGCTTCGTGCATTGTTTGAGGAAAGCCTCTCAAAGGCAGATTCATCTGATGCGATTGAACAGCTTCGTGTTGAATTTTTAGGCAAAAAGGGTCACATTGCAGGACTTATGAGTCAGCTTAAAAATGTGCCCAATGAGGAAAAAAAGGCTTTCGGCCAGTCTGTTAACGAGGTTAAACAGGAAATTGAAAAAAGAATTGCCGACTCTCTTGCTGAAATTGTAAAAAAAGAAGAGCAGAAGCTTATTGATTCAGCAGAGGATTATGACGTAACTCTTCCTATGGACATTGATATGGGCTCTTATCATCCCATTACCGTTATTCAGAGAGAGGTTGAAGAGATTTTCCGTACAATGGGCTTTACTATTGAAGATTTTTCTGAAATTGTTGATGACTTCAACTGCTTTGAAGCTCTTAATATTCCCAAGCATCATCCTGCAAGAGATATGCAGGACACATATTATCTCTCGAGCGGTCAGCTTCTTAAAACTCACACTTCAGCAGCTCAGAACTCAATTATGAAAAAATACGGTGCACCTCTTCGTGCGGTTTTCCCCGGCAGATGCTTCAGAAATGAATCAACAGATGCTTGTCATGAAAACACCTTTTT
>CAYVTA010000183.1:0-2622 GCA_964454355.1 uncultured Eubacteriales bacterium
AGCAACGCTGCGGTGAGATTCCGGGGCAGGAACTATTTCGGGTGAAACGGCAAAAAGAGGCTTTTGATGTGAAGTTAATGGAATTACCCTATTGGCAAAATAAAACTCATTACAGGCGAAAAAATCATTGAAAATCAACCCGAAAACCTACAGTAAAAAGGAGTGTGATAGTTATTCCGAGAATGACAAAAAGTAAAAAATCAGAATGGAGCTTGTTCCTGAATGAACGAAACAGAATCTGCTACAACGAGCTTTGCAGAAGATGTGTAAACAACTGCAAGCAGAGTTTCAGGGCTGTGGTTATTTCCTGCAACTATGTATCAAAAAGGAGCATGAAAGACATTGGATAATGAAACCTTTTTCAAAATGCCGAAGGTGTTATTTACGGAGAGGTTCAAAGGCTTATCTGCTGAAGCAAAGTTGTTATACGGCTTGATGCTTGACAGAATGCAGTTATCAGCAATAAACGGTTGGTGTGATAAGAACGGAGAAGTCTTTATTTTTTACACTATTGCCGAAACGAGCGAAGTGCTTGGCTGTGGCCATGACAAAGCAACAAGGCTGCAGTGCGAGCTTGTAAAACATAATCTGCTCTGTCGTAAATATCAAGGAAAAGGTAAACCTGCAAAGCTATATGTTTTAACTGTGCCGAAAATAAGCACTGAGCCTACGTAAAAGTCGAAAGTAATAAGACTGAGCAGAGTAAGACTGAAAGTTATATACCAACCGAGAAAAGAAAAATATTATTTAATTAAGTTAGTAGTAACTCTAAGTATATAAGGCGGCTTGGTTGAAAGCGAAAAGCTGATAAAACACCGCATTTCTTCTTCGGCTCGTTAAATATTTCTTAAAAATCAGGAACATTTTTGGAGGTCTTATTCACATTACTTTCAGGGGCGGTTTCGATAAAAAGAAACTGCCCTCACAAGGAGAGCAGGTCAAATATTCAGTTTAATTAATTGAGTTTTCTTGATTATTCTGTAAATTTATGTGTTCCCCACCAATCAGGGATTAAATCTTTTAATTTAACAGTTTTCTGACTGTCAAGGTCGAGCAGAATTTCAATTTCTCCACTATCTTTATCTAATTGCATCATATATTCCCGGCATGCACCGCATGGAGAACCAACTCTGCCATCGGGCATCACTGCAACTACCTTATCTATCTGACTTTCACCATTGGTAACCATATCAGCAATAGCATTTCTTTCTGCGCACATTCCGAGTGTCGAGGCAGTATCAATACAGACTCCAACATAAATATTTCCTTGTTTTGTAAGAATGGCTGCTGCTACACCACCTGCATCTATAAATGGAGAAATCGTTCGGCTGTTTTGAACTTTAACCGCTGCATTATATAATTTGTTCCACATAATACTTACCTCGTCAAACTCTTATTTAATAAAACAATTATACCACATCCCCATCAAACAAATCAACCTGAATACATATCCTTGTACTTTAAGTTTTGTACGAGGATTTTTTAATGCAAAAATCTAAAACAAAGGAGATGAAAAAATGCTTTAGCAAACCAACCGAAAAAGCAGTAAAAAGCGTGGCATAAGTCTTAGCAAGCATTGAATTTGTGCATACAAATTCCACTTGTTAGGGACTGCCCTAAAACCCGAAAGACAGAAGGTGAGAAAATGAATCTTACAAAAACCATATTTTTGTATCTGAATGAGAAAGAATTTGAAATGCTGACAAAGGACGCAGAAAGAGCAAACATGAGCAGGTCTCAGTATGTCAGATATCAGATTCAAAACGCCAAAATGAAGCCGACATTAGCTATGGATTATGAGCGATATATTAAGCTGTTAACTCCCATATGTGACAAGTTGAGTATTGTATCAAAAAGAGTATGGCAAACCAAAATGCTTGATACAGTAATGCTTCGTGAAGTTCTTAAAAGCACAAATGAAATTATGCCTGAAATCATAAAAGCAAAGGAGGTGGCACAGTGCGTACAAGAGCAAGAAGAATCGCAGTTAGAGTAAGTGAAGAGCAGTATAACAAAATATGCCGTTTGACCAACAGAAGCTTTTTTACAAAGGAACAGGTGCTGAGAGATATTATTCTCGGCTACCCAATTCAGGAAGACAGGTCATCTGAATGTATGGAATTTATTCTAATGTTACGGAGAATTGCAAGCACCTTAAACAATCTTTGCAGAAACTACGGCTTATCAGATTTACCCATTGGCAAGGAAATGAAACAGACGGCTGATGCGGTTGTTGAAACAAACAGTTTAATTGAAGACTGTGTTTTTATCACAAGAAAGAGAAGGAGAATTAAATGAATAAAGAAGAAAATTTTATTGAAGAACTGTTTGGAAAAACAGAAGAAACAGAGGCGGTAAAGCCTCAGACAACCGAAATCGTACCAATGCCAATGAAAAGCATTGTGCCGAATCTCAAAAATCCGTATAAATACCGCGATGAGGATATGAAGCTGTTGGAAGACAGTATCCGTGAAAACGGTATTATCCAACCGCTTATGGTGCGTAAGGACGATAAGGCTGATGTGTATGAAATCATTTCAGGTCACAGAAGATACCTTGCGGCAACAAGGCTTGAGATGACAGAGGTGCCGGTGATTGTTTTAGACATCACAAAGGAAGAAG
>CAYVTA010000184.1:0-2619 GCA_964454355.1 uncultured Eubacteriales bacterium
CGAGCTTTTGAAAAAGCTCGACCAAAACTTTTATGTGGCACAATCAAACTTATACAATAAATTATTGTTTATTATTCATTTGTTACTAATGTTGCTGTCAGAACTGTGATATCGTCTGCGGCTTCCTTTGGCATATTCAGATGTGCGGTTTTTGCAAGAATATCTGCGAGCTCATTTCCGTCATAGGATGTTGCTGATTTGAGTATATCACGCCACATCGAAACAGCCTCTCTTGTAACGCCGTCAGTCATCATTACAATTGCATCACCATCATGAAGCTGTAATTCAACTTTCTCAAATTCTATTTTTTGAAGTATGCCTACAGGCAGAGAGTTTTTCTCAATTTTAAGCATTTTATTGTGTTTCATTACGATTGAGAAAACTGCTCCCGCTTTAAAGAATGTAATGTTACCGTTGTATAGATTTATTTCCGCTATATCCAGCGTTGCAAGAGATTCTTCACCGGAACGGACAAGCATAGCGGCATTTATCATTTTAAGGATTGCATTAACAGGGAAGCCTGAACGAAGCATACCACAGGCAAGCGAGCTGCACATAACCGAATCAGCAGCGGCCTTCTTTCCGGTTCCCATTCCGTCACTGAGTACCATATAATATTTTCCTTTACCGTCAAAAAAGCTGTTAAACGTATCGCCGCACCATTCTCCGCCGTCTATGCTGATTTGATGCGTTCCGTAAAGTATTTTGTATTTTGTTTTCTGACACATCGTAAGCCTCTTAGTTCCGTCCGTAAGCTTTTGAACTACGGGCTTTTCAAACTGAATATCCATTGCTTCGCTGATTTTATCTTTAATGTCGGATGCTCTCAATTTTGTGCCCGGTGCAAAGCTGAGCTCACAATAAATATGCCTGTCACGAGTTTTGAAAACTCCACAGCTTATAGTGTTGATTCCGAATTCATTTTTTAATACTTCCGTTACAAGCTCGGATAAATTAGGCTCGTATTCTTCAGTTGAGTCCACAGTATCGGACATTTCTGCAAGAAAATCAGAAACACTTGCAAATTGGTCTGAAACGATATTTACCGTTTCTCCTGTTTTTGAAACTTCACGCAGGGCATTTCTGTATTTTTCAAGATTGAGTGAAAGATTTTTTATAATGGCTTGCGGATTAGAACAGAAGTCAAGAGCAACACCTTCAACGTATTCTTCGCCAAGTTTCATATTTTCCAAGGTATTTTCAAGGGCAGCCCTTATTTTATTGTGATTTTTATTGTAACAGAAATCGTAGTTTTTGCAGTTTTGGCATATATTTTTTCTTACCGCATCATATATTTTTTCTTCGTCCGGAATGATTCTTCTTCTGTAAATGCCTCCGATTGCTTTGACAGCCGATGCCACCTCGCCCATTCCGTCGGATGCGGTGTAGAGTCGCATTTTAAGAGCACTTCTTTGTCCTGAAAGAAAAACCCCGTCTGCTGACAATGTAAAAGCGTTCATAAATACATTTTTGATTTTTTTTGGCGTTAAAATAAACAGTATGCAGGCAATTCCTACACCGTAAATTATGTAAGAAGCCGCAATCCAGTCATCTGTGGCAAAAGCAGTGATTGCAACAGATAAAATAAAGATAACAGAGGAAATGAACCTGCTGCCTTTGCCAAAAATTCCGCTGAGCAGACCGCCAAGAGATATTCCGCCGGTTATAAAGTTTCCGTTACCTGAAAAACCGAGAACGAGTCCGGCAAGAATGCCTGAAAGTGCCCCGTATTTATCCCCGCCGTAGGTTGAACATACTAAGACTGCATATGTACCGAATATTACTGCTGTAGAGATGTTTAACAGACTAAAGCTGTTAAGAGCAAGCAGTGCTGTTCCGAATACTGCAAGAATTGACGCTGTTTCGATTCCGTTCAGGCGAGCGGCAAATTTTTTTGATGGGTCTATATTCAGAAAACTGT
Source organism: uncultured Eubacteriales bacterium (assembly GCA_964454355.1). Taxonomy (GTDB): domain Bacteria; phylum Bacillota; class Clostridia; order Oscillospirales; family Acutalibacteraceae; genus UBA1081. Next base: position 1,922 of record CAYVTA010000184.1, read on the forward strand.
CAAAAAACCATGCTCCCAGTCCCGAAGCTGCCGCTTCCGCAGAGTAAAGCATGATTTCATCTGCTGAAAGAGTTACAGATAAACTGATTATCAGCCCCGTTGCAAGGGCTGAAAAAAATCCCGATGCCGCACTGAACCATCGGTGGTATATACGCTGAAAGTTTCGTTTGAAGAGATATGATATTATTCCGCCTACTGCCGCTGCCGCAAGATATCTGAGTGTTAGGAGCGTTGCACCGTAAATATAAAAATATCCTGCCGCACAACCTAAGATGCAGGCCGGTATGTATTCGGGAAAAATTGCCGCAGAGAGTGATATTCCGAAGGGGGCAAGTCCGGAAAATGATGCAGATGAGGCAAGAAATCCGCCGAAAGCAGATATTGCCTGTTTTGAAAATGACGTTAGTACGTATTTAATAAATTGTTCGTTGTCGCCTGTGTTTATGAATTTTCGAGTTTTATACATTTTATAATCCACCTGTTTACATATTCAATCAAATTATAAAGGAAATTATGCGAAAAAACTGTCAGAGTATGAATGGTTGATTTTCTTGTTTTAAAAGATAAATTGTCAGATTAGAAAAAAAATCGTCTTACTTTAAATTTTCTGCTTCCTGTAGATTTGTCAATGATGTGAGACTGAAAAAATAAAAGAGAACCCATTAACGATATGTTTTGTTGAAGAGAGGGGCGAAGCC
>CAYVTA010000185.1:0-2579 GCA_964454355.1 uncultured Eubacteriales bacterium
CGAGGCCGTGACCTACTGCCGCCTGGGCCGGATCATGGCACTGATGTGTATGCTGGTCGCGGTGTATAATGGCTCCCTGCGGACGGAGGCAGGATATATGGCTTATTTTGTATTGGCGGTACCGTTTGTGTATGACAAAAAGTTGCGTGTTGGAGTGCTCGGTAATCAATAGGCCTGACACACTTCAGTGAGGATATGGTATGAATAAGTGCGATCAAATCCCCCACATTATCCATTACTGCTGGTTTGGGGGAAATCCGTTGCCGGATTTTGCTTTGCGGTGTATCGAGAGCTGGAAAAAGTATTGCCCCGATTACGAAATCATTGAGTGGAATGAATCTAATTATGATGTCAATTCCTGCGCTTATATTCGGGAAGCATACCAGGCTAGAAAATGGGCATTTGTCAGTGACTTCGCGCGTTTTGATATTCTGTATCGATACGGCGGAGTCTACTTTGACACGGATGTTGAGCTGATACGTCCTATCGATGATCTTTTAGAGCGGGGGGCTTTCTTTGGCCTTGAGCAACACACGCAGTGCCCCATGATTGCACCGGGACTTGGCATGGCTGCGGCACCGGGGCACCCGATATATGAGAAGATCCTTTCGGCGTACAGTGGCTGGCACTTTCTCAATTCTGATGGAAACTATAATCAAACCACAGTGGTGAAATATACCACGGATATTCTGGCGGAATTTGGCTGGAATGAAGCACGGGGAATACAGTGTGTGTCGGGAATATGGATCTATCCTTGGGATTATTTTTGCCCGATGATGTATGAAACGGGTGAAATTACTTTGACGGAAAACACGAGATCCATCCACCATTACAGCGCGACCTGGCTTACTAAAGAGGAACTGGCGGCTCATATGTTTGGGGCAAGGGTTTCAAAACGGTTTGGTGTAAAGATTGGCAGAGCACTGGAGAGAATTTATAGCTTTCCTTACAGAGTCAGAAAAAAAGTGGAGCTGAAAGGATTTTGGGGAGCAGTGAAGTTTGCACTTGATAAATTGCTTAGGAAATCTATCTCAAAGGATAATACATGAATCATGAAACGAAACCGACATACGAATCAATCTTTGGCGATAAATGCCGTTTATAGTATTATATACCGTGTAATGAATGTGATCTTTCCGCTGATTACGGCATCTTACGTCGCAAGAGTACTTGAACCGGAGGGCGTGGGAAAGGTTGCATATGCCCAAAATATTGTTTCGTATTTTGTCTTGTTTGCTGTACTTGGCATTCCCAGATATGGAACGAGGGAAATCGCACGGAACAGGGGAAATCAGGATGAGATCAACAAGATTTTCAGCGAGTTGATCGTTATCAATACGATATCTACTGCAGTATGCGCGCTGGGATACTACACTGCAATCTGTTTTTTTGAACCTGCAGACGTTCTGCTTTATCTCATCTGTGGTACAGAGATCTTATTCAACTTTATAAGTATTGATTGGCTCTACGAAGGAGAAGAAGAATACGGTTATATCACACTTCGCAGTATTCTGATTAAGGCGATTTCCCTGATTGTTCTCCTAACAGTGGTAAAGGATGAGAAAGATTATCCGTGGTATGCATTGATTAGCTGCTTGGGAATAGGCTGCAATAGTTTTTTTAATCTGTTCCACGCAAGAAAAAAAGTCAAGATAACATTTCGACATTTGAATGTTAAGCGCCACATGGGGCCAGTGATGATTTTGGCTCTCTCTGTGATAACTGCCAGCATTTATAACAAGGCGGATATTACGATGCTCGGATGGCTTTGCGATGAGGAAACGGTTGCATATTATTCCAATGCGCACAAGATAGTGAACATGGTAATTACTTTAGTGATTGCAATCTCGGGAGTATTCATGCCGCGGATGAGCTATTTGTATAAAGCTGACCGTGATAAATTTCGGGAGATTATAACAGTGGGCCTTAAAGTGGTTCTCTTCCTGGCTCTCCCATGCTGCGCTGGGCTGATTATGGTTTCGGAAAATCTGGTTATGCTGGTGTTCGGAGACGCCTTTTTATCCTCAGTACCTGCACTGCAAATTATGGCTACGCTGGTCATTGTAATCGGAGTTGGTGATTTGCTTTGCTGGCAGGTTATAATTAGTTCCGGAAATGAGAAACTGCTTTTTAAATCTCGTATTTTTGCCAGTGTGGTCAATATCGTTTTAAACGCGCTTCTGATACCATATCTGCAGCACGCCGGAGCGGCAATCGCGTCAGTAATCAGTGAATTAGTTGTTAACACAATTCTAATCAAAACATCATTTAAAATTGCACGGCCACAGCTCACTGGGATATTTGTTTCTAAAATATTGCTGGGAGTAGGTGTTATGGTAGCTGCTGTCATATGCGTGCAGAAAACGATAAGCAATATTACGATGTCCCTAATCTTTTCTGTACTCATTGGTGTAGTTGTTTATATGATGATTGAAAAGATTGTGAAGAATGACGTGATTGATCTGGTCAGAGAAATGGCCTCATTTTAATGGAATACAGAGACCGTTTTGAATTACTATGACATTTTTTGAAGAAGAGGAAGTAAACCCGCCGGTTTCGTCTTTTTTGTTGACGAAAAC
>CAYVTA010000186.1:0-2556 GCA_964454355.1 uncultured Eubacteriales bacterium
CGTGGCCGATGGCCTCGCCCTCCGTCGTCTTGCAGACGCTGCAGGTCTTGGGCATGGCGCAGGTGGCGTCCTGCCAGGTGTGCCCCAACGCTTCTCCCTGAGTCGCACCGCAAGCCGTACAGGTTTCCGGCGCTGTACAGGAAGCCGCTTGCCAGCTGTGTCCCAGCGGCTCTCCCCGGGTCGTGCCGCAGATGCCGCAGATCTCTGATTCCGTGCAGGTGGCTGAGCGCCAGGTGTGTCCCGAAGCTTCCTTCCGGATCTCACCGCAGACGCCGCAGGTCTCCGGATCGGTACAGGTGGCCGCTTGCCATCTGTGCCCCAGTGCTTCTCCCTGAGTCTTGCCGCACTCCGCGCAGGTACCGGGCTTGACGCAAGTAGCATCCATCCACTGATGGTCGCAGTAAAGCAATACCGCCGCGACCACCGCCACCGTAACGATCGCACCCACCGCGATCCATATCTTTTTCTTCATGTGGGCACCTCTCCTTTTACAAACTGACGCTATCATACCACATTTTGCAAAAAATGACAATCCCATTGCAGAATCCGCAGTCCTGTGTTTTCAGAATAGTTTAAGATTTTCTTACGTTTTTCGACAATTATATACAACGCCCACAATTTTGCTATAATATCTATGTTCAATAAATTATCAACTGGAGTTTATTATGAAGGAATTTTTCGGTTTCGGCGGTTACCAGCGAGAACCGGAGGGTTTTATGTCCTGGCAGCATCTTACCTTTGTTACCGCGCTGACTGTTATTATGCTCGCTTTGGCTGTGATCCTGGGCAAGCGAGCCAAAAACCATTCCCCGGAAACAAAAAACAAGGTACTGATCGCCACAGCGATCCTCATCGACGGTTTTGAGCTGTTCAAAATCGTTCTGATGTGTTTCCGGGCAAACGACCCCCTGGACTGGCTGTATAATCTGCCTCTGTTTTTGTGCAGCATTCAGCTGATCACCATCCCCCTTGCCGCCTTTTCCAAGGGCCGCATCCGGGAGGCCGCACTGGATTTTGTCTGCATCTTTGGTGTTTTGGGCGCTCTGCTGGGAACCTACGGCGCAGGCAACAACTACGGCTCTTACCCCGTGCTTTGCTTTGATAATGTAGTCTCCGGCATTACCCACTGCCTCTCCGGCTTTGCGTCCCTGTATATCATGTTCAGCGGCCTGACCAGCATGAAAAAGGAAAACATAATCATCACCTATTCCATCCTCATCGGTTTTTGCATCGCCGCTTATGTGGCTAATATTCTTGTGGACTATAACTATATGTTCCTGATGGGCGGTGACGGCACCCCCTATGATATTCTCTACGATCTGCTGAGCGGTCACAAGGTGCTGTACCCGCTGTCCGTAGTCGCTCTGTTTTTGATATACATATCAGGCTTTTATGGCGTTTATTTCTTGCTGCACAAGAAAAAATCACCGGTGAAGCTATAAAAAAGCAAGGGGCTGTTGCAAAAAACTGCAACAGCCCCTAAAACTATGCATTTTTCTACATCCTGCGGATGTAGGGGCGGTCATTGACCGCCCGCGGGCGTGGCGCTCCGCGCAGCGAATTTCAAACAACAATGATTGCCGGGGGCGATCATACATTGATTCTTCATCGTCGCCCCTACGGATCCTACAGAACATATTCCGTGTTTTGCGACACGCCCTTGCTTTATCTTCAGAGCACCACTGTTTCGTATACGTTTTCGATCTCCCCGGCAAATTCGTCTTTGCCCAAAGCGGCTTACATTTTTTCAAACCCCACCAGCAGACCGCCCTTTTCCGCGTAGTAGCTGCACAGGCCTCTGCACCTATGGATCTGCACATTTACCTGGGGCAGCCGGTCAAGGATCATCTGCTTCAGCTCCCGGGCGGCCTCCTCATTCATGCAATGGGCGATCCGCACCTTGCCTGTTTGCAGGCCGGACTCTTTCAGGTGAGCCAGGATCGCCGCCAGGGACTTCGCTACGCCCCGGCACTTGTTCGTCGGCTCCAGCGTGCCCTGATCGCTGGCTTTGCCCACGATCCGAATGCCCAGTACGCCCGCGATCTTTGCCACCGCCGGCGACACTCTGCCGTTGGCGGCAAAATTCTTCAGCGACTCCAGCATGAACGCCAGCCCGGTCTTCTGGGTGTATGCCGGGATCTCCCGGCAGATCTGCTCATAAGACAAGCCGTTTTCGATCCACTCTTCCAGCTTTTCGATGATCAGCACCAACTCCGGGCCGGCAGACAGCGAGTCGATAACGCAGACCTGCTTTCCCGGATTTTCCGCTTCGTACAGCTGCTTTGCCGCGCAGGCCGCGTTGTAGCTGCCGGACAAGCCGCTGGTGATGGTGACGCAGTACACCTCGTCCGCATCGCCGAAAGCCTCCAGCCAATCCGAAGAATTGGGGCAGGAGGTCTTTGACTTTCCCTTGTAGCCGTCAAACCAGGCTGCCATTTCCTCCACATTCAGCGCCCCGTCGTCCACAAACTCTCTTTCGTTGGTGATCACCTTCAGGGGCGCGGCGGCAAAGGGGGTGCTGCGCAGCTCCAGCACATTGGCAGAGGAGTCTGCGAC
>CAYVTA010000187.1:0-2552 GCA_964454355.1 uncultured Eubacteriales bacterium
TAAAAAACAACAGCATATCCCAATATCTTGCCCTATGGACAAACCGTAATGTCACACCGATTAAGTTTTTTATTATTAACGCATAGGCATATACATCACAAATATCCTTTTCCTTCATCAAATAACATTCCGCTTCTGAATAAGCTTCCAACATGGTCATAATAAGATTCATTACCAACCCATACTCCATATATCCCCTGTCTTCACTAAATAAGGTGCAGTTCTTCGTATCATAATAGGATATCTCACGTTTCTTTCTTTCAAATATAGAATAATCAAAGTACACAACTCCCTCTTTATCCGGCTTTGGTAACTCTACCGTCTTAATTTGCCTTCCATCCAATTCGATTTCTTTTACTTTTCGAATGCCACAAACCTTCAAAAGCTCTAATACATATGTATTTAGCTCTGTTTTCCTTTCTTCTGGAACACTTACTGTTCCAATTATGCTATACATATCATCCATTTGTTTTCCTCCCTTTAATTTAGTCTATCCTGTTCCTTTTGTTCTTGAATCATCTCCTCATACAGAGTCTGGAACTTTTCCTTCTGCTCATCCACATATATGGTGGCCCATATATATACAAATACATCGTAATCGAATTTCTGGCACACCTCCTGTGGCGTATATCCTAATCCGTCAGCTATCGTATCTACGATGTGAATCATTCTTTTTGCGTTTACGTATTTCGCAAACTGTCGAATTCCTCTTCTTGTTCTTTTATCGATATAGCAACACCTCCATTCTTATCTTTTCTACATTTAACTGCTTTTCTAGCTCTTTTAGTTCCATTTCATCCATATACGGCATAATCTCTATTACCTCCTTTATTTGATATTTGCTGTTTTTTAGCATATTTATGGCAACTTCCTTCGAGATTTTGTCTCTATATGCTTCTTCTAAGAGAAACTGAAGGGCAAACCATTTTGCTGCTTCGTATAGAATTTTCGTCCCAATAAAACGTAGTTCTTCTTTCTTATTTGCGTCCGTCTCTTTGTTAATCAATGTGACAAACATTTGTCTCACACTTTCATAAGCACGTATTCCCTTTCCTTGATAGGTCCAACACTGGACGTCTTTCGTAACTTCTGGGAACTCTTCTTCTAGAAATACAATTTCTTTTTGAATGCTTTTCACAAAGTCGTGACACAATAAGTCGTACAGATATTTCTTCATTGGGATTCCTCCTTTTGTTTGTCTCTTCGAAACATATTTACTATCTCTTCTGTAGCCTCCTCTGGTGGAATATTGTGTTCACGCAAATAACGGCTATATGCTCGTAAATTAATGGGAAAAGTCTTTAAAGGCTTATAGGGGTTATACATTTTCAAAAAGGCCTTCATTTCCATCTTTCTTTTCTTTTTAAGTTTTCTCCATTTTTTCTTCTTCATCTTGTCATACTCCTTTCTACCAAATAGCAAAAAAATGGAAGACCACCTCATTTAGCAGCCTTCCATTCACAATAGATGTCTTCGCATCTACAACAATTTAATTATTCTTATTTTTCGGGAATATCACCCTCCTCTCTTTCTATACCAAGAAGCATCTTTCGTATGGTGAAATAATCATCTGTGGTATAGCTGTTTAATTCTGCAATCTCAAGCACTACATCTAAATGTGACATATTTGTGCTTGCGAGTGCATGCACACGAAGAATCAGTTCTGTTGCAAAATCATTCAGCAAATGAAATATCCCCTCAACCATAATTCCACTCATGCCGATTTCATGAACGTAATCAGTTACATCATTCTCAAAAGTGGCTTTATCAAGCACTCCAAGTTTGGTATCAAGATAACTTCTCCAGAATAGAAGCATGATGTCTTTACTTTGATAACGTATCTCCATATCACGATAAATATGTGCATTATTTAATACGTCGTCTGCAATATTTCTTTTATCCAATGATGCACATACATTGATTATGGAACTGATATACTCTTCGTCTGCATCTAACCATTTGCATAAATCTGATACATGTACTCTAGGCATAGTACGGAAACTCTGATTTTCTAACTGAATAATTTTGCAAACAAGCAGTATTTGTCCTATTCTTCTTTGTAGTTGTTGTTCTGTCATTTTATCCTCCTTTCCTCAATAGAAATAAAAAAAGGAAGACTTTCTGCCTTCAAAAGTCTTCCTTTACCAATAAGCGTTATTTCGCCTACAAATACATTTTACCATCATTCAAAATAAAAACAAGTTCTTCTGTCTAAGCACCACCTCCTTTAATATGTAACAATACTGTTACAGCTTCTTCGAATGAATAATCTAAGTAACGCATTAAGAAATCAACGGAATGACCTCTTTCTCCGGTTTTATAGTTGATAAAACCACTATATCCTTTTCGTACTTTTATGCTTTTCCCGTTTCTTAAGATGAGTGTTTTTCCACTACGTTTGAACGCGTCAACATGATTTTCTAATAAATAGTCGTAAAGCTCAGTATGTCTTGCTGCGTTTAATTCACTTTTGGTAAATTCATTCCTCATAAATGTAATCCTCCGTTTCTTAATTACTTGTTACATTTATAGAATGATAAATTTTTAGACAT
>CAYVTA010000188.1:0-2546 GCA_964454355.1 uncultured Eubacteriales bacterium
GTGGCTATAGCCGTGCAGACCGATCTCATGCCCTTCCTGATAGATCCGCTCGGTCAGCTCCGGATATTGCTCCATGCGGTACCCGCACAGCAAAAAGGTGGCTTTTGCATCCCGTTCTTCCAGTCCCTCCAGAAGCCTTCGGGTGTATTTTCCTGACGGCCCGTCGTCAAAGGTCAGGGCGATCAGTTTTTCGTTTTCCGTTGCCTTTACCGGAATACACAGCAGGCACAAACAAAGCACCAGTGCAGTCAATCGTTTCATACGCTCACATCCTTCGTCAGATACCATTACTTTTCCACAAAAAATGAAAGTCATACAAGGTGTTTGCTGCTGGCAATGATTGAAAAAACCTTAACAATTCGCAAACAAAAGGGAAAAGATTTGTAAGCATCTTGGTCATAAAATAGTAATGATACAATCATAGCCGAGGTGTTTGATATGAAGAAAACGATCCGGATTCAGTATGATGCCAATCGGACAGAGGAACGGGAGATCCATTACATACCTGTCCGCTACATCATTGCGATTTTGCGGGCTGTTTTGGAAACGGTGGCGGTGATCGCCATTGTTCTGCTGCTGAGCTACTATGTGCCGTATTTCTATCTGGCTATGTGGGTCACGGAGATCGCAATGATCATCCACATCATTGCCTCCGATGGCAATGCGGATTATAAGATTCCATGGCTGATCGTGGTAATGGTGATACCGGTTGGCGGCTTAATGCTGTACATTATGTTCGGCAGCCGAAAGCTGAAAAAGAAGTTTATCCGCCGCCTGGAGGCTATGCGCAGCGCTTACCAAAAGGACGATTCTGCCGAGCTGGAAGCGCTGGAGAAAGTATCCCCAAACGCCTGCGACCAGGCCAAAATGCTGCAGAAGATTGCAAACTGCCATATTTTTACCAATACTGCCGGGCAGTATTTCCCGCTGGGTGAGGATATGTACCCCCGGCTGCTTGCGGATCTTCGTAAAGCAGAGAAGTTTATCTTTATGGAATACTTCATTATCAATGAGGGGAAATTCTGGAATTCCATTTTAGAAATCCTGAAGGAAAAAGCCGCAGCAGGGGTGGAGGTAAAGGTCCTCTACGACGATGTGGGCTGTATGATGAAGCTGCCCGGTAATTATGATAAGATCCTGCGCAGTTACGGCATCGAAGCCGTACCCTTTGCCAAGCTCAAGGGCAACGCAGACTCCGAATTCAATAACCGCAGCCACCGGAAGATTACCGTCATTGACGGTAAGGTGGGCTATACCGGCGGCATCAATATTTCCGACGAGTACATCAATGAGGTTGTAAAATACGGCCATTGGAAGGATGTGGGCCTGCGTCTGGAGGGCGAGGCAGTCCGGGAACTGACCAGACTCTTCCTGACGGATTATTGTATCAATGTAAAATCGGTGCAGGAGACCGAGACCGATTATTTCCCGGAATACTGCGTGAGCGGTGACGGCTTTGTGATCCCCTTCGGCGACGGACCGATGCCGATCTACAAACGGCGGGTAGGGCAGACAGTGATAGAAGACCTGCTGAATCACGCCCATCGGTATGTGTGGATTATGACACCTTATCTGATTATGGACAATCAGCTGTGTACCTGTATGGAAAATGCCGCATTGCGGGGCGTAGAGGTAAAGCTTCTGCTTCCCCATATTCCGGATCAGAAGATCATTTTTGAAATGGCACGCAGTCACTATCACCGACTGATGGATGCGGGTGTGCAGATCTATGAGTACGAGCCGGGCTTCGTTCACGCCAAGGTATATCTGGCAGACGGAGAAACAGCAATGGTAGGTACCATCAATATGGATTATCGGAGCCTTGTCCATCACTTTGAAAACGGCGTGTGGATGCACCGCTGCAGCGCGGTAGACAGCATTCAGACCGATTTTGAAGATACTTTCCCAAAATCCATCCTTATGAACAAGGATAACACCAAGTGGAATTTGCCCCAGCGCTTTGTGCGTGCGGTGCTGAAGGTGTTTGCTCCTATGCTGTAAAATTTTTCAAATTAATATTTTGCAAACATTTCGGAAATTTTTCGGAAAACTCACCCGGTTAGAATATGGGCGTAAATCAAAAATAAAGGAGATTAAAAATTATGAGCAACAACAAGAAAATCGAACAGGGCATTGTTAACGGCTACAAGAAGATCGAGGAAGGTGTGGTCACCGGCTACAAGAAAATCGAGGACGGCGTGGTCACCGGTTACAAGAAGATCGAGGACGGCGCAGTGGAAGGCTTTAACAAGGTGGTAGACAAGTGCGTGGAGAAGATGTTTGCCAAGGAAGGCGAGAGCGTGGAAGAGGCCAAGGCAAGACTTTCCGGAAAGGATAAGGAGTAAGAAAAGCCCCGATGAGCAACGAGAATACATTTTCTTACACCTACAGCGCCAAGGAAAATCAAGAGGTACTGAACATTCGCAAGAAATATCTCCCCCAGGAAGAAACAAAAATGGAAGAACTGAAACGGCTTGACAGTCTGGTACAGTCCTCCGGTGTGATGGAATCCCTGTGCGCCGGCATCGGCGGTGCGCTGATTTTCG
>CAYVTA010000189.1:0-2522 GCA_964454355.1 uncultured Eubacteriales bacterium
CAGGGGGTTCGGAAAGAAATTCAAAGGTTTTTTGAAAGACGGAAAATACAGAGATGATGTGTTCTCAATGCTTGCAGGAAAGGCTGACGAGGTTTCATGGGTGTATATCTGGAACGCCGTAAAAAAAGAGGTTGCTGAGAAACAGAAGTTGTCACGTGAAGAACTGTTGCAAGCTGCGGGAAAGAGGTTTACGGAAGTAATTGAGTTAACTCAGGTTTACGATTCTGTATTCTCAAGAAGCGGTCTTATGCGCAGCAAGGATACAGGTGTGAAGATGGTCACGTCTTTTATGGCTGAGCCGACAACTCAGATTAACATGTTTGTTGATGCATTAATTTCCGGCAAGAGAGGCAATAAAAAATATGCTGCCGCCGCTATCGGTTCCGTGTATGCTTCAATACTTGTAAATGCAATACTCAAATCAATAGTAACTGCAGCAAGAGATGATGACGATGAATTTAGCTACAGAGAAAAATTTATCAGTAATCTCTTATATCAAGCTTTATTTCTGACGGTTCTATAGTTTCATCAATTCCTTTTGCAAGAGATATAATATCTATAATTCAGGGTTATGACGTTGAGAGAATGGATATGACGGTTGTTGCTGATATCGTAAATGCTTTCAGAGCTCTCGGAAGTGATGAAAAAGTAACTGTCGAGAAAATCTTGGGAGTTGCAGCTTCACTTCTTGCATTAGTCGGTGTTCCTGCAAAGAATATTATAAAAGATATAAAAGGCTTATATAATATATACAAAAATATTGCTGAGGGATATAAGCTTTCTTCGGGAGCATTGAAAGAATCTATCAAAAGGGAAGTCATAGGTGAGAGCACACCGAAGGCAGATCTTCTCTACAATGCAATAGTGTCGGGTGATACTGAATATGCAGAGCGATTAAAAGAAAAGTTTACAGAATCCGGCTACAATTCGGCGGTAAGAGAAGGACTCAAGAAGTACGACTCCCGTGTTTATGATGCAGCAGTTGCAAGAATGAACGGTGATACAGCAGAATATATGCTCCTTGCAAAAGAGATAATTGCTGAAAAGAATTTTTCTCAGGACAATGTTGTTGCTGCTATTAATTCAATGATTAACTCTCTTGCTGTTAAAGAAGATTCTCCCGAAGAAGAAAAGACAAAAGGAATATTTAACGATTCCGATTACTTCGATGCTATCCGCAACGGTGACGGTAAGACTGCAAAGATTGTAGGTAAAGAGCTTATGGAAGTTGATGTTGCAAACGGAAAGACTCAGGAAGAAGCTGAAAAATCACTTATTAGCTCTCTGAAAAATAATGTACGTGAGTATTTTGAATCCGGTGAAATTGAACATGATGATTCAAAGGATATTCTTGTTAATTATTGTGGAATGTCTGAAGAAGAAGCTGAGAATAAGTTACAATACTGGGATTTCAGAATTGAATATCCTGATATTAATCTTGATGAAGAGGTTGTAACAAAATATTACAATGAAATAGAATCAAGCGGAATAAGTGTTGAAACTTATTATGAGTATTATGTAAGCCAGAAGTCCTGTACAGCAGATAAGGATGCAAACGGAAAGACGATCACAGACTCAAAGAAAACAAAAATACTTAAGCTGATCGATTCTCTACCGTTGTCTTCAAAACAAAAAGATGTGCTTTATTACCAGAACGGTTACAGTTCGAGCCGACTTTACGAGGCACCCTGGCATTAACCGAATAAACGGAAAGGGGCTTTTACCGAGCCTCTTTCTTTTTTATATAATCTTAGTGGTGATGATATGAAAAATGTTTTAAGCTGTGTTCAGGGTGATTCACTGTCATTTTCGCTTTATCACGAAGTTGACGGTGAGCAATATGAGCTTGCTGAAGATGAGCTGTACAGGATGAAGATCAAGAAAAGTCTCAGTTCAAAAGAACCCGACAAGGTTATAGATTGTTATTCGAATAAAATAGAATTTTATGCGGATCTGGATTGCGGCAAATACTATTTTGAGATAGATCTTGTTTCGGTCAGAAATGGCACTGAAACAGAATCAGTTATTCTTCCTGCAACAGACAATGACGGAGCAAGAATCAGTACACTTTGTGTGACCGAGAGGTTGTAAGTATATGAGTAATACGTTTTCAATTATCAAAAAGACACCGAAGGTAGTTGCCGAAACTCTTAAAAAGGGTAAAGACGGCACCATGTGGTATGTTGGTTGCTGTGAAGATATAACTGACTGTAAAGCAGGGGATTTCTGTTTTGATCCTGATAATTACGATATTTACAGGTTTGTTAACGGCAGTTGGGGCTTTGTGTGTAATCTGAACAACCTTGATAAGATACAGCAGTTTATTGATGAATATCAACCGATCATCGAAAGGCTGATCAAGGAAATTAACAATTCACCTGCATACAAGTCATGGTGGTTCGGCACAAAAGATGAATATAACGCAATGACACAGGATGAAAAAACTATGTATGAACTTCACTTTATCGAGGAGGGGTCATAATGTTTTTACATGACGGAAAGGAATATTATCCTCTTGAGAT
>CAYVTA010000190.1:0-2512 GCA_964454355.1 uncultured Eubacteriales bacterium
GTGCGAGTTCTATCACAATAAGCTGCACCGCGAATGTCATATTTTCATCGGTGATGATTACGAAGCAATCTATTATTTCTTGGTTGCTCTGAGAGTAATGGCGGTCGGAAAGCAAATGTCAGATGACGCGGCTGAATACCTTGAACATCTGATAAGAAGCAGTATCGACGAGGAGTATGACGAAGGCGCGGAGTACGCCGATGAAGAATATCCCGAAGAAGATTATGAGAATTACGATGAGGAGGACGATTACTATGATGAAGATATGGAAGAAGATCACGACTATTGTGAAGAAAAATACGAATACGCAGACTTTGACTAAGGACGGAAAAAGCGGGCGCGACTTTAACTGCAAGCGCGGTCAGCTTTACTATGCGCAGCTTGATGACGGTTGCTGTGTTGGCTCGGAGCAAATGAAGGACAGACTTGTTCTTATCGTGCAGAATAATACGGGAAACAAATACAGCCCTACGGTTATCGTCGCACTTGCTACGGCGCGCGAGGACAAGCGCCCGGACTTGCCCACGCATAAATCTGTGTACGTAAGAAAGCTCGGCAAAAGAAATATGATTTTGACGGAGCAACTGCGAACCATCGACAAGATGAGATTGATCGAATACGTGGACAGGCTCGGTTATAAGGAGATGGCGGAAGTTGATTCCGCCCTTTCTTGTAGTTTGGGACTTGCAAGGAGGGAAGTATATGAAAGAGCTTAAATTGGAATACGACAACGGCAATCCCGTGATGAAAATGGACACGGGAGAGGTTAAGGTGGTCGTATCCTTTGCCAAGGAAAAGCCGCAGCACAATCCCAAGGAAGCGATAGTGGAAATCCTAACCGCGCAATATACAGATATGGTTTCTGCAAACGCTATGTGCACGGCATAAAAATCGCACATTTGTCAGATTTACAGATTCCTGCTACAATATTTGCAGGAACAAAAAACTGCAAAATATTATAGAAAGGAAGTTGTATTTATGAGTGATAACAGAGTAATGACATTGTACCGCGTATCTTCTACCAAGCAGGTGGACGTGGTAAAGGATGATATTCCTATGCAGAAAATCGCGTGCAGGAATTTCATCGAGGAAAAGAAATGGACGCTCGTTGGAGAAAAGGAGGAAAAGGGCGTTTCGGGATTTAAGGTATCTGCTACCAAGCGTGATGCCATTCAAGAGTTAAAGGAGGCGGCTGAACGTAAAGAGTTTGATATTCTCCTTGTATTTATGTTCGACCGCCTTGGACGAATTGATAGTGAAACACCCTTTATCGTGGAGTGGTTCATCACACACGGTATCAGAGTGTGGTCGGTAAACGAGGGTGAGCAGAAAATGGAGCAGCACATCGACAAGCTGATGAATTACCTCCGCTTTTGGCAGGCTTCGGGAGAGTCCGAAAAGACCTCTATTCGTGTAAAAACGCGCCATTCGCAAATGACGCTTGAAGGCATCTATACGGGCGGTGTCGTGCCTTATGGTTACAAGCTCGTTCATAACGGCAGACTGAACAAGAAAGGTCAAGAAATGCGTGACCTTGCTATTCACCCCGAGGAGGCGGAGGTCGTCCGCTTTATCTTTACCAAGGTTGCACACGAAGGGTACGGCAGTTACAGATTGGCAAGTATCCTCAACAAACGCGGATGCAGAACCCACAATGGAAGTGAATTTAATAGTTCCTTCATTCTCCGTATATTAAAGAACAAGATTTATATTGGCTTTATGGAGCGTGGTGGGAATTGCTCAGAGAGAATAGATGAGCTTGTTATTATCCCTGACGAGATGTTTTATACGGCGCAGGATTTCGTGAAACAGAGGGATGGGAAGAACGAAGAAAAGCGAAAGATTGCGCTTACAAACAGAAGCAACTCACTACTCAGCGGTATCGTGTACTGCCATCATTGTAAAACAAGATTAACGACGAGCCGATATAAAGAGAGCTACGTCAGAGCAGACGGCACGACTTATCACGCGGAGCACGGACGTTACGTTTGTTATCACAGAAGTCGCAAGCTGAACGATTGCGATGGGGCAACCACCTATAACGCGGATAAGATCGACGAAGCGGTTATTGAGATTATGCGACAGATGTTTGCAAGTATTTCGGGATGTCCGCAGGAGGATAAGGTAGAAGCAGCTTACAGGAAAGCCATTGCCGAAAATCACACATTGCAAGCAAAACTCAGAGCCGATATTGACAAGAATAAGCGGCAGCTTGATAATCTCCGTGCCGAGATAGTCAAGGCATTGTCGGGCGAAAGTATGTTTACCCCCGACGACCTCTCAGATGCTTTGCAGAATTTGAGGGTGAAGATCGAGCAGGACGAACAACGACTTGCCGAACTCAAAGCAGAGGATATGGAGAAGAAAACGCTCAGCGATAACATCATTCCCGCGTACCGCAGATTTAAGACTTGGGCGGTTCAGTTTGAGGAGTCTTCGTTTGAAGCAAAAAAGATTATTGCTCAACAGTTGTTTGAGAGAGTGGAGGTGGAAGCAGGGTACATTATTCATT
>CAYVTA010000191.1:0-2492 GCA_964454355.1 uncultured Eubacteriales bacterium
GTCCTCCAACCGGGTGGAATACCAGCTCAACGCCATCAAAGTCAAGTATGATCTGCGGCAGGATGAACAGCGGGTCAGCTATGTCCGGGAGGCGGCAGACCTTATTTCCACTTTAAGTGCTGTTCAGCGGGAGGTCTATGGCGCAAGGGCGGCAGAGACAGCCGGGATCAGCTTTGATGCCATGAAGCTGGAAGTGAACAAGGCCTTTAAGCGGCGGATGGCAATGGAAAAGAAACGCCAGGAGAAGATCGACCTGGCGCCGGTACAGGCTATGATCCCAAAGACCCGATCCGTCCGCTATGACAATGTAAAATCCGCCGTGGCGGAGGAAGGGATCCTTTCCCTTATATTCCGGGAGCCTGCGCTTCTGGATCATGCGGAGGGGCTTTCGGCGCTGGACTTTTCCGTGCCCCTGTTTGGGCGGATCTTTGAGCAGCTGCGGCTTCGCCACAGCCGTGGGCTGGATGTGAGCCTGGGCGTCCTGGAGGAGCTGGAACCGGAGGAGATGTCCCACATTGCGGGAATCTGTCAGAAGCAGCAGGGGCCTGTGAGTGAAGAAGCTTTCCGGGATTGTATCAAAACCGTAAAAAGCGCCCGGCAGGCAACGGATATTTCCTCGGATGCGGATCTTCTGGCATTCCGGGATAAACTGAAGGAAAGTAAAGGAACGAAGGCTTGAATCAGATGCTTTTGGAAAAAGAAAAGCCGCCGGTCAGCGGCGGCGAGGATGATATGCGCCAGTATCTCCATGAGATCCGCCAGTTTCCCCGGCTGAGTGCTGAGGAGGAACGGGCGCTGGCTATGAAGTGCGCGGAAGGGGACCCGGAAGCCATTCGTGCCATGGTCAATTCCAATCTGCGGCTGGTGGTCTCCGTTGCCAGAGAATATGTCGGTCGGGGCGTACCGCTGCTGGATCTTATTCAGGAGGGGAGCATCGGGCTGCTGGTGGCAGCGAAGAAATTTGACTATACTATGGAGTTCCGTTTTTCCACCTATGCTACCAAATGGATCCGCAAGGGTGTGACCCGGTGCATCATTG
This sequence comes from uncultured Eubacteriales bacterium, assembly GCA_964454355.1. Lineage (GTDB taxonomy): Bacteria > Bacillota > Clostridia > Oscillospirales > Acutalibacteraceae > UBA1081. The sequence goes on from CAYVTA010000191.1 coordinate 1,040, forward strand.
ATCACGGAGGATTGATCCGGGTGCCGGTACATACCGCTGAGCGGGTGCGCAAGGTGCTGTCTGTCAGAGCCGCTTTGGAGCAGGAGGGCATTGAGCCGACGGAGGCGCTGATCGCCCAGCGCAGCGGGATCCCCGTGGATAAGGTGCGGCAGCTTTTGCGGCTGCAGCCGGAGGTATGCTCTCTGGATATGCCCCTGCAGGAGGAAGAGGACGGAACCCTGCAGAGCATGATCGAGGATACTGGGGCAGTTCAGCCCTACGAGACTCTGGTGCGGGAGGAAATGAAGCGGACGCTGGATACGCTTCTTGGAATGCTGACACCGCGGCAGCAGCAGGTGCTGCGGCTGCACTATGGCATGGAGGACGGCAATTGCCTGTCTCTGGAGGAGATCTCCGGGATCCTGGGGGTGTCCAAGGAACGGGTACGCCAGATCGAGCGTCAGGCATTGGATAAGCTGATCAAGCTGGGCGCGGATCTGGGACTGGAGGATTTTTTGTAATGGATTTTGTGTTTGAGAAAAAAGCCTGGGAGCTGAAGCTTGCGGGTATGAAAAATGGGGATACTCTGGATGCCGCCGCTTTGCTGACCCTGCTGCAGGGTCAGGAGGAAGAAGAAGTGGAGGCGGCGCTGGAAACCCTGGATGAACGGCACATCACCCTGGATGTGAGCGGCCTTCACCCGGAAACAGACTCCGGAGAGCTGGCGGTACGGCTGAAGAGGGAAAAGGAACTGGCGGACAAGGGGCTGCTCTGGCAGTCTCTGGAGGAAAGCGACCCTCTGCGGCTGTATTTGCAGGAGGTGGCGGGGATCCCGGCTGCGGGAGATCCGCAGCTTCTGGCTCAGCGCTTTGCTGCCGGGGAGGAAGCAGCCGGGGAGATGCTCGTAAATCTGATGCTCAGCCAGGTCATCAGTCAGGCAGCGGCTTTGGCAGGGAAGGGTGTTCTGCTTCTGGATCTGATCCAGGAGGGAAGCCTGGGCCTGTGGCAGAGCATTGTAAGCTATGAGACCGGCGAATTTGAGGAGCAGAGCCGCTGGTGGATCGCTCAGTATCAGGCAAAGGCAGTGTTCCGTCAGGCTATGGCTTCCGGTACCGGCGAAAAGCTCCGGCAGGCGCTGGAGGATTACCGGAGAGCGGACAGGCAGCTGCTTGCGAAGCTGGGAAGAAATCCGCTGCCGGAGGAAATCGGGGAGCTGCTGAACATCTCCGGGGAGGATGCGTTGTTCCTGGAAAAAATACTTCTGGAAGCACGGGAGCAGCAGAAGCTCCGCTCTGCCGGCAAGCAGGAGCAGGAGCCGGAGGAAGAGGATCAGTCCGCGGAAAACACCGCCTATTTCCAGAGCCGCCAGAGGATCCAGGATATGCTCTCAGGGCTTACCGGAGAAGACGCGGAGCTTATCAGCCTGCGTTACGGCCTGGAGGGCGGTGTGCCTATGGATCCCGCGCAGGTGGGC
>CAYVTA010000192.1:0-2472 GCA_964454355.1 uncultured Eubacteriales bacterium
TACGTATAAGGCGCACCGTCATCATAAGATTTACAAGATCTATCTTCGCCGTTACAAGCTTCTCGGATAGCGGTATGGCGCTTGCCTTTGCGGAATCAAGCATATCTGAAAAAGTTGCTCTGTCGATGATAAAATCTATCTTCTGCGGATTTGCCGTTGCTGCAAACGCTTCCTCTGCTTCAAGGATCGCGCTTGCCATATTCTTCGGGAAAGCCGAGTAATCCTTTTTAGCGAACGCATCGCGCAACGCGTCAAGCTCCACGCTTCCAAGCGGCAACAGCATAGAGTCGGGAGATATTCCGACTGCGTGGCATTTTATCATCGCCTTTATATTGTTGCAATCGTACTGATATCTCAAAAAGCTCACAGCGGCGGCACAATTCATCTCTCCGACGGTTGAGTAGCCCTCCTTGAGCACGCTCATAAGCGTATCCTCTCGGCTGATCTTTCCGTTCGTGCCGTACACTGCCGAAAATCCGAATTCCGAAAGTGACGCTATTATAGCCTCTGCGCTCTGCGCCTCGATAAGCCTTAAGAGCTGCTCCTTGTCCGCTATCTTCACCTCAAGAGAGCGCAGCCTTGCGGAGCTATACATATATTCGGTTGCATTATAGCCTTTAGCCATTTTCATATCAACCTTTCTTCATCTATTTGACTTTAATTTCGCACGTCAAGCCTCGGGAAAGAGTATGCGGGCTACCTGCGGCTCAATACGGGAGCGAAGTCCCGCGATCAAAGAACGCACCGAGTTGTTTATCTCTACTCTGCCCACTTTGATTATAAGTCCGCCCTCGATATCCGCACAGTCTTTTGACAACCGAACTCTCGTGGGAAGATCGCCCATATCCTTTCCAACTATCCTGCGCTTGAAGTTATTAAGCAGCGCCTCGCCGTGATTGGCTCTGTCCTTGGTGTTGAGCATAACCTCGTAGATGCGCTCATCCTCCTGCTCCCCGTCGTCAGAGCCGTATATCTCTGCTCTCGTCTGCTCTGCCTCCCATTCACAAGTAAGCGCCGAGGTCAAAAGTCCGACAAGGAATTCCAGCCTTTCGTTTCCCGAAAGAGAAACAAGATCGTTTTCCGCCACCTCAAAGGCTCTGTCGATCATCTCTCCCTGCATCTTAAGAGCAAGATTTTTGCGCAGAGCACTCTCGCCCGAGCGAGTTCTTGAAACTATTTCGGTCGCCTCGCTTTTGGCTTTGGAATTTGCCGCGAGCGTTATCGCTTCTGCTTTTCTTTATATTCAGCCGATATCTTTGCACATTCAGCATCAGCCTCGGCAAGCCTTGCGGCAGCTTCAGCCCTTGCTTCATCCAAGATCTTATCGGTAATTTTGCTTAAACCTGTCATTTTGCCTCCTTTGCCGCATAGGCGGCGTTAGCTTTTCCTTTTTGCATTTCACAAATTAAGCGAAAAGGACCATAAGGAGCGAAACGAGAAGTGCAAGGATCGCGTAGGTCTCAACAAGAGCAGCGGAGGTTATAGCCTTACCTACCTCTTTAGGACGCTTCGCGAGAAGTGATATACCCGATGCCGCAACCTTTGCTTGCGCAATTGCCGAGAAGTATCCGACTATTCCTATCGGAAGAGCAGCTACGAAATAGTACATACCCTGTGCAACGGTAAGAGTGAGAGGAGCTCCGCTCAATATTCCCGTATTGAAGATTATAAGAAATGCAGTAATAAGGCCGTAGATACCCTGCGTTCCGGGGAGTGCCTGAAGAATAAGTGCCTTACCGAATTTTGAAGGATCCTCGGAAAGAAGGCCGGAGGATGCCTCACCGACAATACCGACGCCCTTTGCGCTTCCCATACCTGCGGGAATAGCGGCGATCGCAGCGCCTAAAAATGCGAGATTGTTACCTGTAAAAAGTGTAGAAAGAAGTTCACCGAATGACATTTTTTATCTCCTTAAAATTTTAAAATTTTCTTTATTCTTGTTCGGTATATTTTTCCGAAGGCAGCGCGGGCTCGAACGCAACTCCGCCGTCCTCGTAGAACTTACCGAAAAATTCAATATACTGCAATCGCGAGGTGTGCACGAACGTACCGAGCACGTTGATCGCGAGGTTGAGCAGATGCCCGACGATAAATACCAGCACGAGCATTATAAATCCAAATACCGTCGGGCCGCCCATCGTACCGAGGATATTAACGACCTGTCCGACGATACCCGCCGAAAGACCGAGCGCAAGTATTCTCGAATAGGACAGAAGATCTGACGCGTAGTTTATCAGGTCGTAAAGACCGAGAAAGCCTTTACCGAGCTTCTTGATGATATTCTTCTCCGCGCGACCGTGCGTCAGCAGTATCAGTGCCGCTCCCGCAATCGCAACCCACGTTCCGACCGTGGAATTGACGAACAGAAGTCCGATACCCGCGAAAAGCACCCAGTAAGAGCCGATATCGAATATCGCATCCCAAACCTTTCCGTCACGGCAAAGCACGTAAAAATTGACCGCCATTCCCGCA
>CAYVTA010000193.1:0-2437 GCA_964454355.1 uncultured Eubacteriales bacterium
CCATAATAATGCAAATCACTCGCCATAGAGATAAGTGTGTTCATATCATAGGCTTCGTACGCATTCATTATTTTTCTGGCAGCACCTTTGTAGCCTACAAAAGATGAACCAATATTAACACCAATCATAGCAAGAACAACTATTATGACAGATGCAACTATCAATTTTGATATTGTTTTGATTTTTCTGATTTTTTCTTGTTCCCGTTCTGTTTTAATACCGGGGATCTTTTTAGTGCCTATCTTTTCTGTTATAGAATCACTGTTAACAGATGTACCGCAATATCCGCATACATTTGCGCTTTCATCTAACTCAGCACCACAGTTTCCACAAAATTTTGACAAGTTCAATTCTCCTTTCTTTTATTTATTTTTCTTTTAGTTTTTATAACTACAGCTGATATTATTATCAGCCCGATTATACATAAGCTTAGATACAGAATGTATGTGTATTCCACTAATTCACCATACTCATTTACACCTGCTCGGAACTTAAAATCATACCTTCCGTCACCATCTTCATCCACATTAAGTACAGTTTTTTCATCCAAAACGGTTGAGGTGTCAATAACAGTGCTACGGGTGATGTCAATGTTTCTGAATTTACGCATATCGGAATACTCACCATCTTCATCCATAAAGCCAATGGTATAATCCATTTTACCTCTGCCTGTACCTTCTATTCTGATGTCATAATCAGCATCCGCCTTTAACCTAAGTGTTTTAATTTTATTGTCACTGTTCTCGATATCCTCAAGAGTCAGTGAACCAAAAGAAGTTCTGTCATTGTATGCTTCAGCAGCAGAACACAATGTTTCTCCGTCAAAAGTAACCGTGACATCAGTGGGGCAAGCCACTCTTACATACGTATATTTTTGTCCGTTAATTTGATCTGCAACATCGCTGAAGAAATATTCTAAATCTAATGTATCCGAAGCTTCATAGTGATTTCCGCTGCTTCCTATTTTTTCCATAAGAGCCTGAGCTGAAGCACGGTCGTTTCCGGTTTGGCTGAAGAATCCCATAGTATAGATTGTTATGCCATTATTTTTTATTTCATCAGCATAGGCAATAAGACTATCTCCTGTTTTGCCGGCATTAGGCATACCGTCACTCATAAGAACTATAATTCTGTTTTTTGCTGTACTGTTTTCAAGTTGTGAATATCCTACAGACAGTCCTGATTCGATATTTGTTCCGCCCCCGATACCAATTGCATTTATAGCGTTATTCACTTTTGTAGCATTTTGTGTCAGAGCAACACTCACCCCTGCAGAACCGCTGTATGTAACAACCGATACCCTTGCATCTTCTTTAAACATACTTCCTGCAAATGATATCGCAGCAAACTTTGTTTGATTTATAGGGTCACCACTCATGCTGCCTGAAGCATCAAGAACAAGTACAACTTCTTTGTTTGTTTTTCTTTCCCAAAAGATTTCAACTTCATCAAATGCAGCACATATACAATCATATAATTCATCAGGCAAACCTAACATTTTTGCTGTGGCTTCCATTGATGCACGCAAAACAACAAAACTGCAATCAGGCGGCAAAAGGTGTAAAGTGTTATACCATAACAAAGCCAAGGTGTCTATATCTAATGCGGTATATTGCCCATTCACTCCGTTGCTCATTAAATATGCTGCATGAGATATAACTGTGCTTGCACCATGGGAATAATCTTGACCAGAAATATATTTTTCCCCTTCGGTATACCAAGATGCCTTATAATCAATTTCTGAAATTTTTGATGGCAAATCGCTTTCTCCAGGATCTGCAATATTTCTATAAGTGTTGTTCCATGTTGGAACCTCTAAATTATTTGTTTTTGCATTTATTATTGTTGAAAATATATCAGAATACGCTTCATCAATTGCCCCCCACTCGCACTCTTCATTTTTGGGACGATTATTCCAATCCACAATATTTCTTGTTATTGTGTGTGTATATTCATGGGCTACCGTATCAATGTCATTATAAGTTTCTGTTCCAAGAACGATTACACCAATTCCACTGCCATCATCGTAAGTCGCAGCAGTTGCATAACCGTTTTCTCCATTATCATAGGCATCATCAAAAAAAGCCCATAATCCTCGTTCGAAGCCCGTATCATTAATTCCTCCAGTATTTGCAAAATAATCATAAGATGTCATTACATGCTTATAGAAGTCTAATGCTCTTTCTTGATCTTCTTCATCGTATTTACTGCTTTTTTCATTGTTTCCAAAATAGGCATCAGAACTATCAATATATTCTTTGTTTAGATTTTCATCCCATATATCTTGTTTTGAATTCTGCCCTTCTAAATTTCCGATTAATATATTTCTATCCATATCGGCTAATCTATAATATTTTTCTCCGTCATCATTCACCAAAACTGCCGGAAAACTTTCCGTTCCATCGGAGTTGTAACCAATTGTTGGTGTTTCTGACAT
>CAYVTA010000194.1:0-2417 GCA_964454355.1 uncultured Eubacteriales bacterium
AAACTTCCCTTGCAAAGCCCATTTCATGGGTTACAACGATCATTGTACTGTCTCCGTTTTTAAGTCCTTTTATAACCTTAAGCACCTCACCTGTCAATTCGGGGTCAAGGGCAGAAGTAGGCTCATCAAAACAAAGAATATCAGGATTGAGAGCAAGAGCCCTTGCGATGGCAACTCTCTGCTGCTGACCGCCTGAAAGCTCGCACGGATAATTTTCAGTTTTATCATTAAGACCGACACGCTCGATAAGCCTTCTTGCATTAGACTCGATTTCCTCTTCGGAACCTATTTTAAGAAGTGAAGGTGCAAGAGTAATATTTTTCAGAACGTTATACTGCGGAAAAAGGTTAAAATTTTGAAATACAAGTCCGAAATGAAGCCTTTGCTCCCTGATTTGAGCTTCTTTCATTTTTTTAGCGGTTTTGCCGTCAAAAATCTGTTCTCCGTTGATGCTTATTGTACCTTCTTCGGCAAACTCAAGAAAATTCAAGCAGCGAAGAAGTGTTGTTTTTCCGCTTCCTGAAGAACCGATTATAGAAAGAACCTCCCCTTTCTCCATTGAAAAGGATATGTCCTTGAGAACCTCCACCTTACCGAAGCTTTTTTTAATATTTTTAACCTCAAGTACTGCCATTTTATCAACTCCTGAAATAATCGAGCTTCTTCTCAACGTATCTGAAAAGAATAGTAAGTAAGCCGTTGAAAATCAAATAGAATGCTCCCGTATAGAACAGCGGCCAGATAAGACCTTCACTCTTTATGTAAACCTGTGCACTCCAAATAATCTCATAGACCGCAATGATACGGGCAAGAGATGTATCCTTGACAAGTGTTATGATTTCATTGCTCATAGGCGGGATAATTCTCTTTATAACCTGCAAAAGTACGACCTTGAAGAAAATCTGTGTTTTCGTCATACCGAGAACTTGTCCTGCTTCATACTGTCCCTTGGGAATCGACTCAATGCCCCCTCTGTAGATTTCAGAGAAATAACAGGCATAATTTATTACAAACGCCACTAATACTGCAGGGAAACGGTCAAGTCCGGAAATACCGAACATAAGCCCGGGACCGTAAAAAATAACGATAATCTGAAGCATAAGTGGTGTACCTCGGATTATCCATATGAGAATCTTGACAAGAGCACTTAATGGCTTAAATTTACTCATGGAGCAAAAACTGAGCATCAATCCCAGCGGCAACGCAAACAACAACGTAAGTGCAAACAACTTAAGCGTTGTGCCGAAACCGTTAAGCAAATCAAGGGTTACGTTCAAAATAGTTTCCATTAAATTTCCTCATTTACAGAAAAATTGAGGCAGAAAAGGACTTCTGCCTCATAAAATTCATTTCAGTTTTTTATCAGAATGCAAGTGTAAGCTCATACTTTTCAGCAAGAGACTCAAGAACTGCTGTCTTCTGGTCAACCATGTACTGATTCAGAGCAGCGGTAAGATCAGAACCTGTTCTGAAAGCAACACCGTATTCTTCACTTGTGAGCTCAAGACAGCTTGCAAGCTCTGCGTAGCTTGTACCTTCACCTGTCATAGCGTTAGCCATTGTAATATCTATAATACATGCATCTGCTGTGCCGGCCTGAACTTCCATAAGAGCATCACCCTGAGTAAGAACAGAAGTGAATGTATAGCAGTTTTCTTCAGCAGCATCTTCACCGGCGGAACCGGATTCAACAGCAAAAGTAAGCTCTGCCATTGAAGCTGCATCTGCATAATCAGCAACCTTGTCAGCAGCCATAACTACAACCTGAGCATTCTTAACATATGCATTTGAAACGCTTGCTGTAAGAAGGATCTCATCAGTAATTGTCATACCGTTCCAGATACAGTCAATTTTCTTTGCATCAAGCTCGAAAACCTTGTTATCCCAATCAATTTCAATAAATTCAACTTCAACGCCGAGTGACTCTGCAAATGCTTTTGCAAATTCTGCATCAAAACCTGTCCACTCATCGCTGCCGTCTTCCTTGTAATCCATGGGAGCGTAGTCTGTGATACCAACAACAAGTGTGCCCTTGTTCTTGATATACTCAAGGTCTGATTCTGCTGCAACGGAAGTATCCTCTGAAACGTCTTCAAGAACTTCCTGTGATTCGTTTTCAGCTTCGTTTGCTGTGTCATTTGTGCATCCGGCAAATGCAAATACAAGCAATGCTGCCATAAGTAATGCGATAAATTTTTTCATTGTAAAAAATCTCCTTTCGATAGTGCTTTGAGCACTTTCAACATTCGCTATTATACTTTATCAAACTAAAGTTGTAAAGTGTTTTTTGCTTTTTTCTCAAATTTCAGCAAAAGCAACAAATTAAAAAAGTGAAACCACACCAAAATTAACAAGTTTCACCAAACAATAATTTATCGTACAAGTTTGATTGTGCCACATAAAAGTTTTGGTCGAGC
>CAYVTA010000195.1:0-2411 GCA_964454355.1 uncultured Eubacteriales bacterium
TAATCAATACAAGCATATATTCCCAACCCAGTTTTTCTTATCAGCACTTTGGGTGGATAATATAGTTCTGCGCTTTTATAATTGATGCCATCGACATTTGGCCGTATGTATCTAATACCGTCAAAACTATATCGATGTAAATTTTCGCCAACATACATTGGAAGGTATCCCGGTTTGTTGGTCGTAGAAATAATCTCGAAGATATTCGATTGATCTACTACTGTGGTTTTACCACAAAACTGGCATGTTTTATGTCCTGCTTCCAAGTGCTTTTTAGAGTAGCCTTGAACGGATTCACAGTGTTGACATTTGACCACGACCCCGGATTTAGAAATCTCTACACCTCTTCCAAAATGGAACAACGATTTCCAATCAATATGATTGCTGGCGATTTTGTCTAACAAGAATTCTTCTTCTTCGCGAGCATCTATATCGAAAATATAGTTTTGATTATCCTCAAAACGTTTCTGCAGCACACAGTGCTTTTTTTGGACATATGACTCGAAGAGATCAAGAGAACCTAACAAAAAACTCTTTCTATCGGCGGTATCTAGCCTATAACATTTGGTTGTGCTATTTGATGTAGGTACACTATTTTTTAAAATGATAATACTCGTTGCCCTGTTAACATCTGGGAATAGCTTTTCTCCTAAACGAGCAATAACTCTAATCTGTGTGTTTTTTACTAAGTGCTCCCTAAGCTTCTTATTTTCTCCAGAAAAAAGAGAATCGGGTATGATAAATGCTAACATTCCACCTTTGTTGGTTAATTTTAAACACAACTCAATAAATAATACATAGCTATCATATTGCCCTGTGTAGAATTCATATCCAGCTTGGGAAAGATCAGCTTTAGAGAAAACTTTCTCAGAACTCCATGGAGGGTTAGCGATTACAAAGGAGAGATTCTGTACTTGGTGACGCCAATAATTTGTTGCAGTTATTCTTTCTGATGGAATAATTGCATTCTTACACATAAATTGATATGCCGTATTAGTGAATGCTTTTTTGTTTTGATCCACTACTCTTCTTTCAATATCCGTTCCTATGCAACAAATAGTCTGCTTGTGACAAAGGTTAAACTCACGAAAAAATTCTTTGAGCAGTATTCCTTCGCCGCAAGCTGGATCCCAAACTGTTACAGGTTTATCGAAAGCCAAAGTTTCTGCATCTGTCTCACTTAACAACAACTTGGCCGTAAAATTTGCCAGCATTTGAGGTGTATACACAACACCATAACCATTCAATGGCATCATTCTTCGTCACCTCCTGTAGCATAGCATAAATCTATGCCCTGGCTTTTCAATCGAAGATACCTTTCATAGGAAATAATAACATTTTGAGGCTTGTTTTGCTTATTAACGATAAGTACTTGGTCTTCATCTACCACTCTTTTGAACAGTCTGGCTGCTTGCCCTTTTTGAAAGGATGTGATTCCTTCATATTCGGGGACAAGGATTTTAGATGTTTTATGTTTTGCCATGCTGACCTCCGAGAAATTCTATTGCTGTATATTATAGCATAAATCATTATATTCGTCAAGTTAATTATTGTTAAAATTATAATTATAAAAGTAATGACTTTTTTTGCAAAGTAGTATATTGTTCCCATCTTTCCTTGGCCTTATTCACCCTACCTTGACAAAAGTTCCCTGCGTATGGTATAATAAAGTCACCGACAGAGGTCGGATGAAAATTGAATATATGTGCCACGACAGTTACTACTGTCACCCTTTCGTTTGAAAGACAACGATCATCCATTTAGAGTTATAGACTCGTACATACATCGGCACGGAACATTTCTAAGCGAACCAAACCGTTCGCTCATTTGTGTTTCCGTCTCGATGTATGTGCGAGTCTTTTTGTTTTACCCTCGCCTTGATTACATAAAAATCGAAAGGTGGAATGCAGATGATTGTAAAAAAATTAGAATCAACACAAACGAAAGGAGGATCGGATGCAGCACAAGAATTTCTTTATGGTTCCCAATCGAATCTTTGATTTAGAACTGAAGCCGAGAGACTTCACTGTGTATTGCTGTCTGCTCCGGCACAGCGACAGCAAGGACGGCTCCTGCTTTCCCTCGCGGAGAATCATTGCCAAGGAGTGCGGTATGGATAGGAAAACCGTTGACTCTGCCATCGAAAATCTTTCGTCCCTCGGACTGGTGAAAAAGATTCAGCGTCACCGTGAGGACGGAACGAGGACAAGCAATCTCTACTACGTGGCAAGCCTCTTGGAGTAGAGTAAATCTTTCAACTGGATAGTGTCAGAATTTCCTATCAAGAAGAAAACCCATAGAACAAAACCCAGGAACTACTACAACAGAAAAAAAGAATAGACTACACCCACGAACAGCCCGTGTGTCGCCCACAGACCGCCTGTGTGCCGAGGAACGCAGAGATGCGAGGA
>CAYVTA010000196.1:0-2389 GCA_964454355.1 uncultured Eubacteriales bacterium
CTCAAACTATGTTAACAGCGATATGGAACCCAGCGATGTAAGAAGTATGTGCTGCCGTCTTCGCCTTGACTTGAGAGAGCTTAGAAAGAAGTCCGGAGGCTTCTTCGGCAGTGGTGAAAGCACAGGTTCTATCGGTGTTGTTACTATCAATATGCCCAGAATCGCTTACCTTGCTAAAGATGAAGCTGATTTTTATAAGAGACTTGAAAGAATGTTGGATATTTCCGCACGCTCTCTTAAAATTAAGCGTGATGTTATCACAAAGCTTCTTGATGAAGGTCTTTATCCTTACACCAAGCGTTATCTTGGTACTTTCAGCAACCATTTCTCTACTATCGGTCTTGTAGGTATGAATGAAGCAGGTCTTAACGCAAATTGGATCAAAAAGGATATGACTCATGACGAGACGCAGGAATTCACAAAGGATGTCCTCAACTTTATGAGAAATAAGCTCTCTGATTATCAGGAAGCTTACGGAGATCTCTATAATCTTGAAGCAACTCCCGCTGAGTCAACAAGCTATCGTCTCGCAAAGCACGATGTTAAGCATTATCCCGATATAATTACGGCTTCTGATGCAACACAAGGCGGAACTCCCTACTATACCAATTCTTCACATCTTCCCGTAGGCTATACCGATGATATTTTTGCTGCTCTTGACATTCAGGATGAGTTGCACACACTTTATACATCGGGTACTGTTTTCCATGCTTTCTTAGGTGAAAAGCTTCCTTCATGGAAGAGTGCCGCTTCTCTTGTCAGAAAAATTGCTGAAAATTACAAGCTTCCTTATTACTCAATTTCACCCACATACTCCGTATGTAAAAACCACGGATATATTTCGGGCGAAGTTTATGAGTGTCCCGATTGTGGTGAGAAGACTGAAGTTTACAGCAGAATCACAGGCTACTATCGTCCTATTCAGAACTGGAATGACGGAAAAACACAAGAGTACAAGGATAGAAAAGTTTACGCTTTTGGAAAATTTGAAAATGTTACACCTTCATCACGTCTTATTGCAGAAACAGCTCCTGTTGAAGAAAAAGCACAGGATGAAGATAAGGTTATTCTCTTTGCAACAACAACCTGTCCCAACTGCAAAATGGCTGTTCATTTTCTTAAAAAAGCAGGCGTTGAATTTGAAGAAGTTTTTGCAAATGACAATCCGGAACTTGCAAAGAAGTTTGATGTTAAACAGGCTCCGACTCTTGTCGTTATTTCCGACAATAAAATAGAAAAAATTACAAACCTTTCAAATATAAGAGCATTCACCGAAAAGGTGGTAAAGGTATAAAAATGTATGATATTGTTATAATCGGAGCGGGGCCCGCCGGTCTTACAGCAGCGATTTACGCACGTAGAGCTGAAAAATCTGTTCTTGTAATTGAAAAATCTACTTTCGGCGGACAAATCACTCATTCTCCCCGAGTTGAAAATTATCCCGGATTTATTCAGATGTCCGGTACTGAATTTGCTGATAAGCTTACCGAACAGGCACTCTCTCAAGGTGCTGAAATTGAGCTGGATACAGCAAAAAAAATTCAGGGACAGCCCCGTAACTATACTGTTATCGGAAACTATGCTGAATATAATGCAAAGGCGGTTATTATTGCGGGCGGTTCTGCTCATCGCAAGTTAAATCTGGCAAATGAAGATAAATTTACAGGTGAGGGAATTTCTTACTGTGCAGTTTGTGACGGTGCATTTTATAAAGATAAATCCGTTGCAATTGTAGGCGGAGGCAACTCTGCATTGCAGGAAACTGTTATGCTTAGTGATATTTGCAAAAATGTAACGGTGATTCAAAATCTTCCTTTTCTTACAGGTGAAGAAAAGCTTATTAAAGAAATTGAAAATCGTGGAAATGTAAATGTGATTTATTCAAGCGTTGTTACGGAAATTCTCGGTGAAAATGAATTTAAAGGTATTGTTGTCAGAAATGTTGAAACCGAAACTGAAACTGAACTTCTTTTTGACGGTGTTTTTGTTGCTATCGGTCAGAGGCCCGAAAACGATGATTTTGCTGACGTGGTAATGCTCAATGAATACGGGTATATCAAATCAGATGAATCTTGTGTGCCGAAAAATGCCCCTGAAGGTATTTTTACTGCAGGTGATTGCAGAACAAAATCTGTCAGACAGGTTGCTACCGCAATTGCAGACGGTGCGGTTGCCGCAATCTCTGCTTGCCGTTTTATTGATGAAATTAAATAAAAAATTTATTGATTGTGGCACACTCTGTAAGAAAGTGTGCCACAATGTGTTTATTAGAATACGAAAAATTATATTAAAGGAATTGATTCAAACAATAATTTATCTGCTATGTAACGGGGACCCCCCGGCGAGGGTTCCCCACACAAAAACAGTCACGCAGGACTGTTTTTGTTCC
>CAYVTA010000197.1:0-2317 GCA_964454355.1 uncultured Eubacteriales bacterium
GCAGGTGTGGCAACTAATATTTTTAACGAAAAATATTTGAATAATAAGGAAGAGACATCCTCCAGTTTCTTCTCTTCTGACTGGGTGGAAGAAGTAACGCTTCCAACAGAAAGCTTCATCGGCCAGGTGAACATAATCGGTGAAATTATGCCGAGCTCAGATGTTATGTGGACGACAGAAACCGATGTTTATGACCACGATTTCAATATGCAGTATATTGACCAGATGATGGAAGCGGAAAATAACAAAGGGATTATGCTTTATATCAATAGTCCGGGCGGAACTGTTTATGAAAGTGATGAACTTTATCTAAAACTGATGGAATACAAAGAAGTGACAGGACGTCCGATTTGGGCGTACTTTGGTTCAGAAGCTTGCTCCGGTGGCTATTATATTGCGATGGCTGCAGACTATATTGTGGCAAATCGCAACTGTTGGACAGGTTCCATCGGTGTTATTGTTTCTTTGCTCAATTGCAAAGATTTGTATGACAAGCTTGGTATTGAAGAAATCGATATTACAAGCGGAAAAAATAAAGCAATGGGTTCTGCCGGATTGGACTTAACAGAAGAACAGTACGATATTTTACAAAGCCTTGTAGATGAAGCTTATGACCAATTCGTGGATATCATTTGTACCGGTCGTGGCATGGATGAAAAGACAGTACGCAAGTTGGCAGATGGTCGTATCTATTCAGCGAAGCAGGCATTGGAGCATAAACTAATTGATGAAATCGGTTCTGTGGAAGATGGAAAAGTAGCATTTGCAGAAAAATATGATTTGCCGGAAGATCTTACCTATTTCGAACCAGAAAGTATGGAGAGTACTCTCTTCAGTGATTTATTTGCAACTTTACAAGATTTAAAACCACAATCAGAACTGGAACTCGCAACAGAGATTATGGAAAACAACGGAAACGGGGTGCTGAAGTATTATGCAAAATAAGACAGAAACCCCTGTATATGCCGGATTTTTCGTGCGACTGGCGGCGTATCTGATAGATTCGTTACTTGTGGGAGCTGCATTGTTAATTGTTCGTTTGCCGATTTGGATATCATCATGGATAACGCCTGATAATCTGGTTGTAAGAGATTTTATCTTTCAATATTCGATTGCAGATATTGTGATTTATGTTCTAAGTGTACTTTATTTTATTTTGATGACCTATTTCACAGGCGCTACTCTTGGGAAAAAGTTACTTCATATTAAAGTGGTAAGCAAAGAAGATAGAAAACTGACATTGTTTGAAGTAGTATTTCGCGAAACAGTAGGCAGATTTTTATCTGCACTGATAGCAGACGTAGGATATCTGATGATTGGCGTTCATAGCGAAAAACGCGGGTTGCACGATATTTTAAGCGATACGAGAGTGATTTATTATCATGTAAAACAACAACCTGTGGAAACGCCGATTACGTATACAAATGTAACGCAGCCACAGCAGCAGAGCTATACTTATGTACCGATTAGTTATGAGGCACAAAAGGAAGACACAACAGTTGAAGAAGTGTCGGCGGAACAAACAGAAGAATAAAATAATGAGAAATTGTTCAGGAGACTAAAAGAGGCGGAAAAAGATAGCAGAAAGAATATGATTTTGAATGCACTACACGCAGGAAGTAGTGCGCAAGATATCTCGAAAGTCATGGGAATACCATTGGAAGAAGTAGAGGCAATTGCAAAGCAAGTTTAGAATGCAAAGGGGCGGTTACACAGGTGTGTGACCGCCTCGTTTTATCGTAAAAAACTTTACATTTTTTTAATGAAAGGATAAAAAAATAAATCTGGAAATAATAAAACTCGACTTTATGTGGTCGAGTTTTTTCGTAGAACTGTGAGTTCATGACAAATATCTAACTGTAAAAATCGTATCACTTATGGTATTATTTGTCAATTAAAAATGCGACATTTTGTTCCGTTTTGTTGCTACTATCATATCAATTAACATCAAATTAATTTTTATTGTAAATATTTTTATTTTTTTGTATCTATTTTCTAAGTTAAAATCAAAAGAAAAGTCTTAATTAATGGTCAAAAAATGGTCAAATATTGGAGGTAAATATGGCAAGACGCGGAGAAAACATACACAAAAGAAAAGATGGGAGATGGGAAGCTAGATATAAAAATGGTGTTAAATCAGATGGTACTGTTAAATATAGTTCAGTATATGGTAAAACATATTCAGAAGTGAAGCAGAAATTATTCACGATACATCAAAGTAAAGTATTTCAACCTATTAATAATAGCGAAGAAAAAACTTTCGAAGATGTTTTACAATTATGGCTAACAATGATAAGTATAAAAGTTAAAATAACGA
>CAYVTA010000198.1:0-2316 GCA_964454355.1 uncultured Eubacteriales bacterium
CGCGCAGGGGCGGGGACAATGTGCAGCTGAATAAGCTGCTGGGCAACTACAAGAAAGCCGCGGTCATGGGCAAGATCCGCGTGGCAATTCAGCAGCCGACCAGCATTGTGCGCGCGGCAGCGGAGATCAATCCTCTGTGGCTGATCCGCGGACTGAGGCCGACCAAGGGATTCAAGGACAGCAAGAGCCTGTGGAACTGGCTCAGGAGTAACGGCACGATTGAGGAAATGCAGAAATGGTCATCCCTTGCATGGTGGAAGGCTAACGGCAACTACGAGATCGGCGTCGGCAAGGGCATGGACGAGATTCTGTGGGGCAAGGCCTCTGTCAAGGACACCATCGTGGACGAGGTGGCCACGCAGGGCGGCCTTGTGGACCCGGGCAAGATGGACGATCTGACCTGGGCGCACATGTGGCTGGCGGTAAAGGACGAGATCAGAGCCAAGCGCAAGGACCTGACAGTGGGCAGCGACGAATACTTCCGGGCGGTGGCTGAGCGGTTTGAGTACATTATGGACCGCACGCAGGTGGTGGATACGGTAATGCACCGCAGCGACCTGATGCGCAGCAAGGACGGCCTGAACAAGATGCTGACCAGCTTCATGGGCGAGCCGACCAAGAGCTACAACATGCTGATGCGCGCAGTGATGGAGACCGGCAGGAAGCCGAAGAGCGCAAGCAGCTACAAGCGGCTGGGCCGGGCCATGCTGACCTTTGCGGCCAGCGCGGCGGCCACATCAGCCATGACGGCGCTGTATGACGCATTCCGGTACAGGGACGACGAGGACGAAATCTGGACATATCTGAGCAGCCGGTACTGGGGCGACGTGTGGGAACAGTTCCTGAAGGCGTTTGCAGGCAACGTGAACCCGCTGAACACGGTGGCAATCGTGAAGGACGTAGTGGACATGGCGTTCAACGACGGCGATGTGCCGACGGTCATGGCCCTTGAGGGCATTTCGGACGCGGTTGACGCGGCGCAGACGGTGATGAACTACTTCAAGGGCAACAACAGCCGCAAATCCACGGTATACGGTGCGATCAAGCCGATTCTGACGGCGGCGTCCAGCAGCCTCGGCCTGCCGCTTAATGGCATTCTGGCCAATGTAGAGACCATAGGCAGGGTGTTTGACCCGAAGTGGATGCAGACCAAGAGCGAGTATGCAACACAGAGCAAGGCCTACGAGAAGCTGTATGAGGCCATGAAGGACGGGAACGAGAAGAAAGCGCTGGAAATCCGCACGCAGCTGGCCAAAGGGCTGTACGGCGCCAATCCGAAAACGCCCAAGGAGATCGACAGCGGCATTGGCAAGAACCTGGCGCTTGACGATGAGCGCATTCTCAAGTACTGGCAGATGCGCGAGAAGGGCGACCAGTACAAGGAGATGGTGGCGCTTCGCAAGGAGATCCAGAAGGACGGTTTCACCGAGGAGCATGTGGTTTATGCCGGCAACAGCATTGAAAGCCTGCTGACCGATCAGTACCGGCAGCTGTTGGAGGACGGCGAGGGAACCAAGGCCAAGGAGCTGAAGGAGCATGCGGCCAAGTATGGCATGGTGCTGGAAGAAGCCGAGGCCAAGGACATGACCGAGGAGCTGGAGCCGAAGATGTTCCAGTATGACCACCTGTTTGCAGCCATCCGCAACGGCGAACTGGACGACGTGGAAGGCGTGGCCGGCGTCATGGAGCTGGAGAGCGACGCAGAGAATCCGGCGGAGGCCATCCGGAGTCAGGTTTCCAGCGAATTCCGAGAGGAATACATTGAGGCAGTGCGCGGCGGCAACAGCAGGAAGGTAAGCGACCTCGAAAAGAAGCTGGATCTGTTCGACATTGACGAAGAGGACCGAGCCAAGTGGCTGCGTACAGACCGGTATGACGATCTGGGCGAGGCGCTGGAGGCAGGCAGAACGAGTAAGGCGGATGAGTACATCGAAGAGCTGCGCGAAAGCGGGGTATCGGACGACGACATTGCCAGCAGCGTGAGCAGCCGGTTCAAACAGACCTATATCGACCACGTCGTGAATGGCGAGGATGATGAGGCAGAGGAGCTGGCGGAGATGCTGCGCGGGCTGGGCCTTGTGACCACCAAGGGCAAGAACAAATACCGTCAGGATGTTCTGGACGGCTGGGTGGAGGACTGGTACAAGGCGCAGGAGAAATAATTCTTCGAAGGGTGGGTGTGACGAGCACTCGCCCTCTTTTTGTATAATGCAGGCAGGAGGTGAAAGGACATGGCAAAACCTTTGGTGGGTTCTGCCCGCATTGACGAGAACGGTAAGGCGCACGGCGGCCAGGCGGGCAGTCAGACTGACAAAG
>CAYVTA010000199.1:0-2315 GCA_964454355.1 uncultured Eubacteriales bacterium
ATTGTTTAATATTTTCATAAATTCTTCACCTGTAATAGTTTCATTTATATAAAGATACTGAGCGAGTTCATCAAGCTTTGTTCTGTTCTCGGTGATGATTTTCTTTGCTTTTTCATACTGCTTTTTAACAAGCGACACAACCTGTCGGTCAATTTCAGCCTGAGTTTCAGCGGAACACACAAGAGAACTGTCTCCTCCGAGATATTGATTGGTTACCGTTTCAAGCGCTACCATACCGAAATCATCGCTCATACCGTATCGTGTAATCATAGCACGGGCATATTTTGTTGCCTGTTCAATGTCGTTTGAAGCTCCTGTGGTAATCGAACCTATAGCAATTTCTTCCGCAGCACGGCCACCGGCATAGGTAGCAATTTTATTTTCGATTTCATCTCTGCTCATAAGATAGTGATTACCCTCATCAACCTGCATTGTATAACCAAGAGCTCCCGAGGTACGGGGTACTATAGTTATTTTCTGAACCGGAGCAGAGTTGGTCTGTTTCGCCGCAACAAGTGCATGACCGATTTCGTGATATGAAACAATCATTTTTTCTTTATCGGTCAGTATTGCATTTTTCTTCTGATAACCCGCAATTACAACCTCTATACTTTCCTCAAGATCTTCTTGTGTTACCGCTTTTCTTCCGGCACGAACTGCACGTAAAGCAGCTTCATTTACAATATTGGCAAGCTCGGCACCCGATGCACCTGATGCCATTCTTGCTATTGCGGTAAAATCAATATTATGTGCCACCTTTATCTTTCTGCAATGAACTTTAAGTATTGCTTCTCTGCCTTTTAAATCGGGCAGTTCAACAGGCACACGGCGGTCAAATCTGCCCGGTCTGGTAAGTGCAGGGTCAAGAGATTCGGGTCGGTTCGTGGCAGCAAGAATAATAACGCCGGTGTTTCCTTCAAAGCCGTCCATTTCTGTCAACAGCTGATTAAGTGTCTGTTCGCGTTCATCGTGTCCGCCGGTATTGCCGCTACTTCTTTTTCCGCCAATGGCATCAATTTCATCAATGAATACGATACATGGGGCTTTTTCTTTTGCCTGTTTAAACAAATCACGTACCTTTGATGCACCCATGCCGACAAACATCTCAACAAATTCCGAGCCCGACATTGAGAAAAACGGAACATTGGCTTCACCGGCCACAGCTTTTGCAAGCATTGTTTTACCGGTTCCCGGGGGGCCGACAAGAAGTATGCCTTTGGGCATCTGTGCACCGACTTCAGTATATTTTTCCGGGTTATGAAGATAGTCAACAACCTCCTGCAAACTCTCCTCAGCCTCGTCAACACCTTCAACATCTTCAAACTTTATGCCACCGGAAGATTTAACGTATACTTTTGCATTGGACTTTCCCATGTTAAACATCATTGAATTAGGTCCGCCACCGGCTTTGTCCATCATTTTTTTAGACATAATCTGTCCGAATACCACAAAAACAACAGCCGGAAGAATCCACGTCAGCAAAAAACTTAACATATAGTTGGGTTCTTCAATAATTTCACCTGAAAACTCGGCACCGGCTTCATAAAGTCTTTTATAAAGTTCATCATCTTTTACCATACCGGTTTTATAAGCCTGATTTTGTTCTTTATCGGTAAAAGTAATCTGATTTTCGGATTCACTGATTTCAACCAGACCAATATTTTTTTCTTCAATCATGGCCATAAAAGTACCGTAATCTACCTGTTTAACCTGACGTTCAATAATCCATGGCATTATCAAAGAATTAAACAGAATAATCGCTACAAATACGATTCCATAGTAAAATATCAAGGGCTTCTTTGGGCTTTTAACTTCATTCATCGTTTTACCTCCGTAGTTTTAATTTTTTCACAGTATGAATTAAACCAAAACAATCTAAACTGAAACGAAACAAAATAGTAATAAAAAAACTGATACTAACAAAATTAAGTTTTTTACTGTAATTTTGTATAGGATATGATTTCATATCAATTCAGGACAAACGGAAATGCAAGGTGCACTTTCGGGCATAACTGCAAACAAGGACTACCAAGTATCGGCAGTCCTTGTTCTATGTCATTTAATTTTTGAATCTAAAATTTTCAGATCAACATGTAATCTTTCTCCGTCAGCAGAGTTCTGTCATTTTTCAAGAACAAAATTAAAGTTTTGTGTCAGGAATTCCCAAAATATGCCTGTATAATCATCGGGCACATCTATACAATATTTTACACTCACACATATATCATCTCCGAATATACAATGTCTCTTGCTCGTGATTTGATATTGCCCATATTCTGTACCCAAAGTATTTGATTTTCAGCTTTGAGTTGTTC
>CAYVTA010000200.1:0-2292 GCA_964454355.1 uncultured Eubacteriales bacterium
GGTGGCAGCGTCGATGGTGGCCACATTCCAGTTGCTCTTGCTGTAGTCAGACTTGACAGTCAGAGAGGCCAGGTAGGTCTCGCCGCCCTCGGTGGCAACGGTGTAGACGGTGCCCTTGGCGATGGCGGAACCGGTCTTATCGGCCTTGTCGTAGTCCAGGGTGATGGTCTCGACCACGCCGGCAGCATTGATGCCCTTCACGGTGTAGGTCTTGCCGTTGGCATCCAGAGTCTCAGTAGCAGTGCCGATGGCGATGAACAGATCACCGGCATCGTAAGCGACGGGCAGCTTGGAAGCCTCGGTCTTGCCCTCGGCGGAATCAGCGCTGGTAGAGTCACCGGTCAGCACGCCGTAAGCCAGGGTGTTGAAGCCGGACTTATCCAGGGTGTAGGCAGTCTGCTTGTCGAAGGACCAGACGCTGTCGGAACCAGTGGTGATGTCAGCCTCGATCTCAGAAGCCTTCACCACAGAGTACTTGGTGCTGGCAGTCTCGGCAGAGGTGTTCTTGTAGTAGGACTGCTTCACGAAGAAGAAGGAGTTCTCGCCAGCGTAGACAGGATCGCCGTTGACCTGCAGGAAGCTCTTGGACAGAGTAGCCTGGACATCATACTTGGAGGGAGCGTGCTCGGTGTCAAAGACAGCAACATCCTTGCCCTCGGCGTCCTTGGTGACTTCCACGTCGTAGAAAGAGATAGTGCCGTCGTCATTCAGAGCGTACTCATAGACGGTGCCGGCATTGGCGCCCTTATCGAAAGCGAAGTCGATAGCGGTGCTGGAGCCGTCGTACTCGTAGATGGCGATGGTGCCATCGGCGAACATGACCTGAACCTTATCGGTGGTCTGCTCAAAGGTGGAGGTGGAGCCAGCGATACCGTCGATCAGGTAGACAACATTCAGATCCAGACCGGGAACAGCAGACTCGCCCTCATACAGGTCGATGTAGACATAGTACTTGCCATCGGTGTAGATGTCGTAGGTATTGTTCTTGATGGCGGTGGTGCCGGTGGGCAGATCATCGCTGGTCAGAGCGTCGGTGGTGACCTTGTCAGAAACGATCTTGTAGGTGGTGCCAGCGGCAACAACGGTGGAGCCGGAGACGGAGGTCAGCTTGCTGCGCAGAGCGTTGACCTTGGACACGACGACGGTGCCGTCAGCCAGAGTCTCGACGCAAACGATATCGTCCTTGGCGACGTCATCATTGAAGACGATCTCGCCGTAGGTCTCTTCATCGGTGGTCTCGAAAGCATAGGTGCCCTCGGTGGTGAAAGAGGTGGTCTCGGCGTCATTCTTGGTGACCTTGGTGTAAACAGTGTTGGTGGTGTACAGGTCCCAACGATCGCTGTTCTCAACGATCACGACCTCGCGGGCGTCGTTCTTGGCGGAAGAACCGATAAAGGAAGCGACACCCTTCAGGCTGGACCAGTAGTAGATGCGAGAACCGACCTCGTCGTCCAGCTCAACGCCGTTAGCCTTCAGGACGCCGGAGGACAGGGTGACCTTGTCGATGGTGGTGACGGTGACGGACTTTGCGGCATCCAAGACGGCGTAGATCTTGGCGTCCTTGTTCAGAGCAGAGCCCTTGTAGTAAACCTTGACATCGTGGCCCAGCAGCTCGGTGGGGATATCATAGTTCAGCTCAGCAGTCACAGCGGTGCCGGCAGCGTTCTTGTACTCAACGGTGGAAACCTTAGCTTCCTTAGCGCCCACGCCCATAGCAGCGACCTTGCTGGTCAGAGCAAAGCCGGTGACGGACTTCACGCCATACTGCTCGCCGAACAGGACAGGCTCATCGTCCTTGGTGTTCTTCACCAGGGCGTTGGTGTAGGCGTTGTAGGAAACGGTCTGGACATCCAGAACATTAGCGACCATCTTGGCGACCCACTCACGGGAAGCGGCGGCGGTGAAGGCAGCCTCAAAGCCATCCAGCAGACCGGAGTTGCCGGCATCAGCCAGAACAGCGGCGGGCCACTTGGCGCCGTACTGCTGCTTCTCGGTGTCATAGCCAACCACATTCAGCAGCATCTTGGCCATCTCGACGGCAGTAACAGGAGCCTCGGGACGGAAGGTGTTGTCGGGGTAGCCGGTGATCAGGCCCAGAGCGGAGCAGTAGTTCACATAGGGAGCGCTCCAGTGAGCCATGTCGGTGAAGGTGTTCAGGCTGGCATCGCCCCAAGAGGCGTCAATGTCAGTCTTGCCGGACTTCAGACGGTAGATGATAACAGCGGCCTCGCCACGGGTCAGGGTACCAGTGGGATTGAAGCTGCCATCGGGGTTGCCCTTCATCAGGCCCAG
>CAYVTA010000201.1:0-2279 GCA_964454355.1 uncultured Eubacteriales bacterium
GATGAACCTCATAAACGAAATTATAGGCACTTATCAGGTATTGTCGATGCCCGTTTTTGACGAGCAAAACCCAATCCCCGATGAGCAGATGATATCGTTTTGCACCTTCGTCGCACAGCATCGCGGTGAGTCTGACATAAACAAGGTGGTGTATGACTATTTCGGGCTGGAAACGGACTATAACGTTGAAGTCGACTTGCTTGAACGTGAGTTTCGCTCTTACGCTGCGCCCGAGATAATATCGTATATAACGTACGACACCGTTTACGGACAGTGGTACATTGAGATAACCTACGCGATAGAAGACGAAGTACGTGTTTTAGGGCTTGTATACAAGGGCGACGGCGTTGTAGAGCGGTTTGTGTTTAACAAGCGCGACGAGTTGTTTTACGACGGGTCGCGCGGTATCGGCGCACTTACCGACAAGATGCTTCGTGCAGACCCGTTTGCGCCGTATGAGTATTCGGCGGATGAGGTGAGTCAGGCGCTCGATGAGGAGAGGACTGATATACTGGATGAGGTACTTCTTCCGCAGTCGATGGGCATTACGGTACCGAATATCAACGCGCAGATGATAGAGCCGTATGACGCGGTGTCCGTCCTTGATGACCCTGACTGCGCCGATATCGTGGCAGACCTTACGGAAATGTGCGAACACGGCGATTCGAGATACACCGAAGACCAACTTGTAAACTACACGTGGTACGACTATATGTACGACGTCGGTATGCACTACGTCTGGAATAGTGACGTGTACGAGGAGTTTATAAAAAATCATCCCGAGGTAGGTGACGTGCGTTCGAGTTGGACGGCGGGTATGATGTTCAGGTACGATCAGTTATATAAACTCAAAAAGGGCTACCGCTACTACCTCGACACTTTTTCGGAGGAACAGTTGCTTGAACTGAAGCGCAGGGGCGTCATGCCTGACGATATACCCGTGCTTATTAAAAAACTGAAGACCGCCAAAAAGGTTTTGAGCGCGTCGGATGAAAAACTTAAACAGATTATTGAGGAGAGTTACAGACAGAAACTTACCGAAATACTTGGAAAATAACAAACGCATAACCGCTTCGCGTTCGAAAGCCCCCTTTTACAAGGGGGCTTTTTCTCTTGCAAATGATAGTATAAAATGGTATAGTAAATTTAAGAAATCAGGTAAAGAGGTGAACGTTATGATAAAGAGGATGATTGCGGTACTTATTATTGCGATGCTGATACTTTGCGGGTGCAGTGAAGCAAACGGTGACGAGAGCGTTTACAACAAGGCGCTCAAGTTACTTGAGGACGGCAAAACGGAGGACGCGTACAGCGCGTTTTTATCGGTGAAAGATTACCGCGACAGCGCGGAGTATATTGAGAAATTTGTTTACGTCATAACGGAAGTACGCACAGAGGACTACGGTTTCGGCGATTTACCTGCTGTGCAGAACGTGAAATACACTTACGACAGCGACGGAAATCTGTTGCGTCATGAGGGCAGTTACGAAAGTGACGTCGGTCCCGACTTCTTTGAAGAAAGCGTTTTCGAAAACGGACGCAAGGTCAAAACGGAAGCGCAGAGCGAGGCGGGGTACTCGACCATTACGTACGAGTACGACGAAAGCGGTCGGCTTATCCGCCGTGTCGGTGTGACGGAAGGGCCTGACCTTGGCGGTATCACGCTGTACAGTTACGATGAAAAGGGTAACTGCGTACGGGTGGAGAACACGTCGTACCTCGGCACAGACGCCTTAAAGTTTGACGCAGACTCGGCGTACCACATGGACAGCACCGACTTTCGTTACGACGCAGACGGAAACTGCATCGGCTCTGTCTGCGACTACGGCGAAACAAGTTATAATTACACCGCGACGTACGGCGACGACGGAAACATCCGCTCACTCGTCTGTGTTTCGGACGGTAACACCACGGCGACAAACTTCATTTTTGAAAACGGAAACTGTGTGAGCGTCGAAACGGACTACGGTACGGAGAAGTTTGAGTACGACGAAAACGGACGGCTCATATCGTCAGAGTCCACACAGCACGGTGACGTGTCTGCAAAATCCACTTACACTACGGCGCTTATCTACTGTAAAAACGGTGCGCCAAGGTATCCTGAACACATACGCCATTATTATTCGGGCATAAACGCATTTGAATAAAGAGTGTCCCCTGAAAACGAGGGTTTTCAGGGGACGTTTTATATTTCTTCGACCATGTTGCGTACCCAGTTGCCTTTTTTGACAAACAGTATACCGATACCGCACTTGATTACGTTGAGAAGTTGCATTATA
>CAYVTA010000202.1:0-2278 GCA_964454355.1 uncultured Eubacteriales bacterium
TACACCTGTTCATAAGCCTGTGGTTTATGAGTATAACCCGGTTGCAACTGTGTCGATGGTTGCTGAAGAGAAAGCACCGTATGGTAGTGATGTATAATAAAAACCTGTGCTATGCAGTAATAGAGTAACCGTCAAATCTCCCCGTGTCTTATGAGCAACTTATTCTCATGCTAAAATAACCTTAAGTGTCCAACCAAATCCAATGGAATAAGTTGGAGACTAAAAAAGTCTGATAAGAAAAATTAGCAGGAGGATCAAATGAACGAAATAGCAATAATGAAAAAGGAAGTCATGGAAAAGGAATGGACAGAGAGAATACGATGCTGTCGGGAAAGCGGACTGACCGTATCCGAGTGGTGCAGGGATAATAATATTAACCTGAAAACGTATTACTACCATCTCCGAAAGCTACGAAAGAAACTCTGTGAGCAGATTGCTGTACCTGTAATGACTGTTGAAGATACAAATCCAACAGTAAAGCTACGGATTGCAGATGTGACAGCTGAAATTACCGACGGTACAAGTGAGCAGATGATAACAACGATTATCAGGGCAATACGCAATGCTTAACGGTATCATAGGTCACAAGACTGTATATATCGTCACCGGATATACCGATATGCGAAAAGGTATAGACGGTCTTGCAGCCATAGTTCAAGGCAAGCTTTTACTTGATCCGTACAGTAAAGCATTGTTTCTGTTCTGCGGTAAAAATCCCCGTAAACTTAAAGGGCTTCTTTGGGAGGGTGACGGATTTCTACTGTTGTCCAAACGTCTTGAAAACGGTAAATACCGTTGGCCGAGGAACGAATATGAGGCATTGGAATTATCCGAGCAGCAGGTCAGATGGCTGCTTGAAGGACTTGAAATCGAACAGAAGAAAGCAATAAAGCCGGGAAAACAAGGTGTGCTGTACTGAATTTACAGTATGTCATTGCTTTGTTTTCATAGGAATTACAGACTTTTTCGCTTGTTTATGATATAATTAATACATTATAATTGTAAGGGTGAAAAGGTATGGAAAACAAAGAACTTCAACTGGATACAAAACAGCTTAATACTGAATCAAGTGTATTAACGCCTGAAAAAGAAGCAAAATACCTTAACAAAATTTCATCCCTTGAAGAAGAAAACGCTGACCTCAAACAGCAGCTTGCACTTCTGAAAAAGGCGTTGTATGGACAGAAAAGTGAGAAAACTCAGGTCATAATGGAAGATGCAGAGCAGCTGACAATGTTCAATGAGGCAGAAGATACTGCCGAAGAAAAGATCATCGAAAAGGCTGACAAGATAACTGTTGTAACTCACGAGCGAAAGAAACACAGCTCTCACAAAGATTCCTTTGAAAACCTTGAGACCGAAGAAGTTATTCACGAAGCAGAGAACAAGGTATGCCCTGAATGCGGAAGTGAAATGAAGGTCATCGGCAAGGAATTTGTCCGTGATGAGCTTGTGTATGTGCCTGCAATAATGTTTGTAAGAAAGCATTATGTTGAAACAATATGCTGCACATCCTGCGGAATTGATGAAAGCCGTGACAATGAACGTGAAGATGATATTCCGGGACAGATCATAATAAGAGCTGATGCACCTGCTGCTTTGATTGCCGGAAGCTTTTGTTCGCCTGAATTACTTGCACATATTCTTTATTCAAAGTATGTACAGGCAGTGCCTTTGTACCGTCAGGAAAAGGACTATGCAGCCTGCGGTGCAAAGCTGAGCAGACAGACTATGAGCAACTGGGTAATATGGGCAGCAGTTAATAAGGCAAAACCTGTGTTTGATATGATGAAGAATATTCTTCTTAAACAGCCTGTTATTCATGCAGATGAAACTGTTGTACAGGTGTTGCATGAGCCTGACAGAAAGGCTAAGACCGATTCTAGGATGTGGGTGTACTGTACGGATAAATCTGCAGACAGATATATTGCCTTGTTCGATTATTCTCCTACAAGGAAAGGTGATAACGCCGTTAAATTCCTTGGTGAATATTCGGGGTATGTTGTCTGTGACGGATTTGATGGGTACAACAAGCTTAAAAAGGCCACAAGATGCGGCTGCTGGGCACACGCAAGGAGAAAGTTTGTTGAGGCATTGCCCACAGACAAGGCACTTTTTTCAACATCAATAGCTGCTAAGGGTGTGAATCTTATCAATGAGCTTTACGCCATTGAACGCAGTTTTGATGAAATGAAACCCGAAGAAAAGCATAAACAGCGGCAGGAGCGTTTAAAACCGGCTCTTGACGTATTTTTCGCATGGCTTGAAACGATTATTG
>CAYVTA010000203.1:0-2240 GCA_964454355.1 uncultured Eubacteriales bacterium
CTTTGAAGAGTTCTGGAAGAAATGTCAAGAGGCGGTTGTCATACCCGTGCCGGCAAGATTGGAGGGCGCCAAAGAGTTTATCAAAAAGGTGCTGGTTTTCTCTGCAATATTCAGTTATGACATTGACATCGAACAGCTGAACCGCGAGATCCAAGCAAAAATGACAATTGATCTTCTTTCTTTAAGCGGTTATTGCAAAGATGAGTTTGTCAATCTGATGCAAATGGCTGATGATCTTTCACTGTACAAGAACAAGGATGGAGATACCATTTTCACCTTCTCTTACTATACACACGAAGTATACTTTGACGGGAAGAAGACACGAAACTTACAATAAGCGAAGCCACCCACGAAGGGTGGCTCTTGTTTTTGCTATGACTTAAGATATCTTTCTTTGGGTGTTTTCAAATTCTCCAAAAAAATTATAACATCCAATCAAAATACCACTCTGAATATGTGATATTAAACGTCGAAATATCTTCCTCTAACGCACTACAATATTCCCGTTCTATATTTTTGAAATGCTCTTTGTCACTATTGTATTTGAACTCATCAAAATTAAATCTGCTCAAACTTTGCGTTAACAGATAAAAAGCAAATGAGTCTCTATCATTTAATGCGAATTCTATGCACTCGACAACACCTTTTTCTACAGCAAGCATTTCTTCAATATATGGTTCCCAGCAAGGATCGCATTTAAAGTCACGCTGCAATCTAAAAAGTTTTTGTGCAGTAATCAGATATAGACCGGTAAATTCGTTTTTATTCGTAGCATTTGAGTGAAGTAATGCTTCACAAAGAGTTAATAAAAAAGGAATCTTTCGTTTTTCTTGGTATTGTCTATCCTTTTCAATATCGTCTTTTGAAACATCTATTTCTGTCAAATATCCAACTTTTTTGGTTCCAGCATTATCGATAGATTCTAAACTTCTATATTCATAATAATTCAAAATATTAATACGACTTTTTGCTGAAACAACAAGTCCTTCTATATTCTTGGGTGATGGATTAACAGAAAAAAGATACTTACAAAGAAACACCGATTTGTCGCACCAATAATCCATTCTTTTAAGAGTATCATATAATTGGTAGTTTTCTGTTTTCGTGTAAACCGTAGACCAAGGATATAAATCCCTTTCAGATATATGCCCTAAAGTCGGTATTTCATTACTTATAACATTTGCTTTTTCGGCACATACAGCAGCATATTGAGCGCAAATCGTTTGTGATTGAACCACTCGATACATATTACTTTCAATAAACTCAAGCAATTCGGAAATTGTTTTGTTGATTTCCTTAACCGTCTTGTTCTTTATGTAGCTACCTTTTGATATGATCGCGCATTCATTATGAAGCAAATCAAGAAAAGTCTCGATATTTTCATTAGTCAGATTTTTACATCCCACAGTCACAAACAAGTTTCGTGCATCCTCAAAGAATTCCGTTGCTTGCTCATAAATAGAATGCCTGAAAAACTCAATAGACAAGCCGCTTTCGTTTGTTACCCGCATATAAATTTCACCGATATAATTATAACACTCGGCAATTTTAAGCATACACTTAATTTTTTCATTGCGCGAAAGAGGAATAGCTTTTTCGGCGGCTTTATTTATGAGATCACAAGCAATAGATATCAATTTATCTGCTTTTTCATTTCTAAAATAAATCTCTTCTGCATATTCGCAATCAGCTTTCTTTATATACGCTTTAGCAGAGAGAAGCAATTCGTCTACATCTGAAGGAATTTTAAATTTCTCGGTAATTTCTTTGAAAGTGTTTGCAACACTCCATTCTATATCCACACGATCAGTTGAAAAATTATAGCATTCTTTGAAACAATCCCAATATGGCTCGTAGTCCAATTTGAAGTTTTCCAATTTGATCTGGTTTTCTTGAGATGGAATGCGACTTGCCAATTCTTTAAGGCACAGATAATACCTATTAGTTTCGATTTGTTTCTTGCCAGAATATTGTTTGTTAAAATCAAAACGTTTTTCTTCAAAATCACAGAGAAGTTTTAATCGAATATCGTTGATATCTGCATACTCATAAGTGTTCGCAAACAACAACTCGGATATTCCGTCAATAAAATGTTTTGCCTCTTCGCTTGCCGATAAAAATGGAAATAAATGATAACACAAAAAAATCAAATGTTTGTTGGAAATGCCAGTTGTAGAAAAAACGCTAATTAAGTTTTCAACAAGCGATGTATCAGTCTCTATAAATTGTGCCAGGTATTC
>CAYVTA010000204.1:0-2225 GCA_964454355.1 uncultured Eubacteriales bacterium
GTCTTTGTCGTAAGATTTCTGGTAAACTGTTTTATGGCTTATAAGAATTCCCATAAAAAATACTCCTTTCCGAACAAAATTGTCTGTTCGAAAAAGAGCTTGTAAATTTCGCGAATTTGCATTATCGGTTGTTAAATGCGAAGGAATATGCTATAATAATAAAAATGTCGAAATTTGGCATTTCTTATAACAGAATAATTTCTTGTAAACACGGAGTGAGATTATGCAATATGTTGTTCAAGTAAGCGGTGAAGTTTTAGATAAACAAAACAAAGCTTATGTAGTCGATTCGAAAACGGCGGAGGAAGCACAGCTCATAGCAACACAGACCTTTTGCGAAGATTTTGCAATAGAGAGTGATGCTGTGTATGTGAAATCGCATAAGCGTACTTATAAGGCTATCACAGCGTTCATATTTATGCTTGTTCCCATTTTACTATCCTTCATCGGATGGAAAAACGGACACGACACAATTTCGATTAGTCCCGATTATTTGTCTTGTTTGTATGGGGTTTTGATTTATGCGGCGTTCGTAGTTCGATTCAAAGGTATTCAAAGAACGGTAAGTTCGTGGATAGATATACTGTTTTGTGTGTTTACGGTTTTACTACTTTCCACCTTTGTAAAAACAATATTGGTCACCAAAACAATTAGTTTGCTCGGCTTGACCGACATTACTATTAGCACCAATGTGGTATTGCCTGTAGCAATAATTCTTTCTTGGTTAGGATTAAAGGTCGTTAGTTTGGTATGTATGGGTGGCGTTGCTATTATTGCATTATTTAACATAACCGCTTTGAATACAGCGATGGGAACGGTTTTCGGCCCATTATACATAATCTGTTCTTTTGTTGGTATTATGATGTATTTATCGGTGGAACCTGCATTTGTTGAAACTTTATTGCAGGTCAGGAATGTTGCCGCAAGGGGATTGCATCGTTTAAGCGGAGATGTCTCCTATGCCAAGGCAAAAGCAATAAATGTAAAAACAGCAATATCAAATAAAATCAACGCTTCCAATGAAGAATGAGGGATAGATTAAAATGACAAAAGCACTTATAATTGCAGGCTCAATACTTTTAGTTGTTGCTATTGTCGGTATAATCATAGCAGCTAATGCAAACAAAGATACTCGAAAGCCTAATGATGATGCCGAAAAAGATGAGAAAGGCAGATACCTAACAATCGTTAATGAAACAGATCAGATAATCAATGAAGTTCATATTACTGTAGGCGATGGAACTGAAATTGAGGATATGAAACAAACCAATCCTGATGAAGCCAGTTTCTCCATCGAAATACCAAAACAGTATTCCGAGTATGATACTTTCACAGTAACATTGGTTGACAGGCACGACTTAAAATATGTGAAAGAAATTACCGATGTCGCTGATAAAGGACGAACAGAAGTCGTAATAACAGAAGAAGACTATGTCGAGGAAAAAGGAGATTTCTGGGACAAAGTTAACAAGTGGTTTAATGGAGATTAAGATATGAGCGAACAATTAACAAACGCCACCAGCACAGAAAAAGAAGTAGCATTAGAAAGTATAATAACCTCTGCGATCCAAATTCCCGGTGTTAAAGTTGACCGCAAAAAGTTCTTGGCAGAGATGTTTGCGACAGAGGATGTTGCAATTCAAGACGTTTTAGATCTCGACCCCATTGCAGCCAACATACCGCAGGACAGATTAACCTCGCTTGCGAATAAACATATTTTGAAAAGGACAAGCGAATCATCCATTGCTTCATTTGTTGCCGGAATCCCCGGTGGTTTTGCAATGGCAGCGACAATACCGCTTGATGTGTTGCAGTTTTTTGGAATGGCATTACGCCTTGCTCAAGAACTCTCGTATATGTACGGCGCAAGTGATCTGTGGCAAAACGGTCAAGTGGATGATGAAAAAGTTAAAAATCAACTACTGCTATACTGTGGCGTGATGTTCGGCGTTTCGGGTGCAGTATCCGGCGTAAGAGTTTTAACCACACAAATTGCCAAAACCACGCTGAAAAAGTTACCGCAGAAAGCTCTTACTAAAACATTTTGGTATCCTATCGTAAAGCAGATGGGAAAGGCTATTGGCGTTAAGGTTACCAAGTCAACCGTTGCGAAAGGCGTATCTAAGGTAATCCCTGTTATTGGTGGAGTCATTTCCGGTGGGCTGAATTTCGCATCAATGATGCCTATGGCGAATCGTTTACAAAAAGCACTTGATAGCGCCTCC
>CAYVTA010000205.1:0-2195 GCA_964454355.1 uncultured Eubacteriales bacterium
TGAAGGTTCTTCTGCGATTTGCGTTCCAGGTCCAGCTTGTTTAACTAACACCTTAAGAATCAGCATGAACGGCGACATCCAAAGCGACGTTATCCATGATTTGCATTGGAAACGGGCCTGCAGCGAAGCTTGCACTTCGCTACAGGCCCGTCAAAGGTTCGTTATGGGATTATCGTTCAGAAAAATGTACCGGATTGCCGGGTTGGGGCCTGTCGTGTCGATCCTCAAAAGCCAAAGCCGGCGTACTTGCGGGCCTGCTCCAGAACGGCAACCACATCGACCGTGGTATTCAGGCTGTTATAACAGTATTCAAAATCGGCGGCTTCTGCAAGGCGGCCCAGATCCTGGACCTCATAATACCAGGGATTCTCAGGCAGGCAGACGCTGACCTTCTCCTGGCCGCGGAGATTCAATTCAACACTCTGCAGGTTGCTGCTGCTGGGCGTGACCTCCATGTAGCCGTCAACGCCGACGATCTGGACACCGTTGCGTGCGGCGCTGTCCTTGGCCGCGACGCACTGGCAAAGGAAGTCCTCATATTCCAGCAGCAGGATGCCGCTGGTATCCACGCCGGTCTCATGACGGTTGGCAAAGTAACGGATACTTTTAGGGACCCCAAACAGACCGACAATGAAATGGATGTTATACAGATTGATGTCCATCAGGGCACCGCCGGCAAAGGCGTGATTCAGAACAGGGGAGGGGTTGCCTGCAAGCAGTGCAGGGTAGCGGCTGGAGAACTGGCAGAAGGTAGCGGTAACGAGCTTCAGCTTGCCCAGCTTCGGCAGATTCTCCCGGATGTACTGGTAGTGGGGATGATGGGCAAGGGTAATTGCCTCAAACAGCAGCAGATGCTTTACCTTGGCCAGTGCGACCAATTCCTTTGCTTCTGCGACGGTGGGGGTGAAGGGCTTCTCGCAGATCACATGCTTGCCTGCCAGCAGCGCGGCCTTGGCCTGGGAGAAGTGGATGCTGTTGGGTGTCGCCACATAAACGATCTCGACTTCTTCGTCGGCCAGCATATCCGAAAGACTGGTGTACACCTTGGGGATGGAGAAAGCCTCTGCCATCGCCCGTCCGGTTTCCTCCCCTCGGGAACAAATGGCATGGATCTCAAAATTGTCACATCGCTGGTATTCGGCCAGCATGGATTTGGTGATGGCACCGGTGCCGATAACTCCGAGTTTCATGGTGTATCCTCCTTAATAGATGCGTTAGGCGTATTCGCCGACGGTATATTTGTCTTCCCGGAGCATGAGCCAGCTCCTTTGGATAAGCGTCGCAGCCGAAATGGAAGCTGAGAAAGAGATCTCTGCGTTGGAGCGTGCGTGCACTGGCGGGTCCGCGCAATACGATCTTCTTCGCTCATGCTTTTATGCACAAAGCCGTGTACCTGAAACACTTCAGCGGCGGCTTCGTTTTGCAATTCCATCCACTTCTGATATAAACATTATAGCATCTTTTCAGCAATTTGACTAGTGCTTTTTTGTTCTCCTTCAAATGTGACAAAAATGAACAAAATATGAAATAACCATTTTTGGTAAACTCCATACTAAAAAATGCAAAGACAATACGGATAAAAAATCATATAATTAAGCTGCGCTGAATTGGAAACTCAGACGTATATTTCAAGGAGGAGATTCCCATGCCGAACATCATTATCACTCGTATCGACAATCGTCTTGTCCATGGCCAGGTCGCAACTCAGTGGTGCGGCGCCATCGGTGCAAACCTGATCCTTGTCGCCAACGACGAAGTCGCTGGCAACAAGATGCGTCAGGGCCTGATGGATATGGCTGCCCCCAGCTATGCTGCTATGCGTTACTGGACCATCGAGAAGACCTGCGCTACGATCCACAAGGCAAATGACAAGCAGAAGATCTTTATCGTCTGCGAGAACCCCCATGACGTTCTGCGTCTTGTCGAGGGCGGCGTTCCTATCAAGAAGGTCAACATCGGCAACATGCACATGGCCGAAGGCAAGCGTCAGGTCGCCGGTTCCGTCGCTGTTGACGACAAGGATGTCGCTGCATTTGCCAAGCTCCGCGACCTGGGTGTGGAACTCGAGATCCGTCGTGTTCCCTCTGAGGCTGCAGAGAACATCGAGAAGCTGTTCAAGTAACACTTTTCAACCAACAAGAAAAATAAATAAAGGAGTTATACTATGGACTTTAGTGTTCTGCAGATCGTCCTGG
>CAYVTA010000206.1:0-2167 GCA_964454355.1 uncultured Eubacteriales bacterium
TTGTCCAGAAG
The DNA here is from genome assembly GCA_964454355.1 of uncultured Eubacteriales bacterium. Classification (GTDB taxonomy): domain Bacteria; phylum Bacillota; class Clostridia; order Oscillospirales; family Acutalibacteraceae; genus UBA1081. The sequence goes on from CAYVTA010000206.1 coordinate 12, forward strand.
GTTGAGCCAAACCTGGGTGAGAAGCTCTTCGTCGCCGATATAGGAAAGCCTCAGGAGAACCGTATCTGTCCTTCCTTGAAAACTCTCCAAAACCACTTCCATCGCGCTTGTGATGTCATTTTCGGTGTAGACTTCCGAGCTGAATTCTTCGATGTCAACAAAGTTGAGCGTTCCGCAGGAGGAGAGGGAAAAAGTCAAAGCGCATAAAAGTATAATTGAAATCAGTTTTTTCATAGCATTATCACCTCAATGTCCCTTGATATCAAGCAGATTTGCGTGCAGGTGCGAGCTTTCATAGAACCATACCACGTAATAATCGGGCGAGAGGTTCTCGAAAGACAGATGTGCGTACTGTGCATATTTTAAGTCTATTTCGCGTTTTTCCTGCTGGTAATAATGCAAAAGCTCAAAATCCTTGTTCTGCGACACAAGAGCCTCGAGCACAGCGGGATCCTCGGCTTTGACAAGCACGGCACCGAAAAAGTTTATGCCGTTTCCGTTGCCGTTGAGTTTACCGTATTCCGACACGGTTTCGATGATCTCGATACCCTCCGCCGCGCGGAGCTCTGATTTGAGATCCGAGACAAGTCCGCGCAGGAGCATGGAATTCCAATTTGCCAAAAGAGCAATTCCCGAACCGATTATGATCAACACAAGCATTATCACGCCGAAAGTTCTGATTACGTTTGAGTTCATCTTACCACCCCAAAAGCCCCATAACGAAGCATACAAAGCACGCGGCGATGACTATGATATCGAAGACTTTAAGCTTTACGGTGCGGCGGTAGATGATATATCCGACGGTCGAGAAGATCAGGGCGAAGATGGCGAGTATAGGAGCTTCGCCTTCAAATGCCCAATAGATCAGCATACCCGAACAGACGGGCAGCAGCGTCTTATAGCCGAAGGGAGTGCTCGATACCTCGCCCGCGCTTTCGGTACGCTTTTTGTTGAAGAAATAAAGTATTCCCGCAACGAAGAGTGCCGTCAGGATCGGGATCACGATAAGGTAGATCAGCATCGCATACTGATTGTCGGTGCCGAGATCGGGCACGACCGCGGAGCGTCCCTTTGAGATCGCAGTGAAATAATCGCAGATCTGAACAAGGGGCATCCAGAGGATAGTCAGAAGTATCTCGCTGTCAATTTTATTCAGATCGAACATTTCTGCGAGAGTCAGCATAACGAGTGCGATGATGAACTGCCAAGCAACTGCGACCAGGAATCCGTCAACCGTGGAATTGCAGACAGAGAAGAAGAAGGCGTTGACCGAATAGTAAAAGAGCGAGCAGAGAAGCGAGATAAAGAAGAAGGACCAGAGCGCGGGGTAGTTTATCTTATCGGCGCAGGGCAAAAGCGCGATGGCGTACCAGATAAAAGAGAGGGTATACGCCGCAAGGAACTGCAAAAAGCCGTTGATAAGATTGACCGAGATCAGCGAAATGCGCGCAATGGGGAAGGAGAACGCCGAGTCGAGATATTTGCGGTTGTTGAAGCAGGAAAGCTCGAGCATCGGCAGAAGCGTGGTGAGAATTGCCGAGATGGCGACAAAGAAGCCGAGATTGGGATCGAGCGACCAGACGTAATCCTCGGGGTAGTTATATACGTACCAGTTTTCGGAATAATCTTTTTGATTTGTATAGGTTTCATTTACCCCCTGCGCCACCATTGTGACGATGACAAGGCAGATGAAGGCTATGATCGCGGCACGGATGAGCGTGTCTTTTGCGTGGTGTTTGAAATAACGGAGTGTGGTCTTCATTTTCTGCCTCCTTTCACGTCGGTGATGAAGATGTCCTCGAAGCTGAGCGCTTCCTGCTCGATGACGGCGGGATTCAGCTTCAGAAGCTCGCTGTACGTGGTTTCTGCGTCACCCTCGACGGTTACTGTGACGAACTTGCCCTTCATTTCGATGTCACGCACCGCAAGATTCGAGAATGCTATCGCGGACTGTTCCTCGGTGAACGCCATACGGAAGCGGCAGTATCTCGCCGCGTGCTCCTCAAGCGAACCCTGCGAGGAAACGGTGCGGTTGTCGATGAGGGCGTAAAGATCGCAGAAGGTCTCGAGCTCCGCAAGCGCGTGGGACGAGATCACGACCGTCGAATCGTTTTCCTCGACCGCGCGGTTGATCTCTTCGATTACGGTCTTCTTTG
>CAYVTA010000207.1:0-2121 GCA_964454355.1 uncultured Eubacteriales bacterium
TCATAGTATCTGTTTCTTAAATATACAAGCCCTGTTTCTGCATCGGTATATTCCCCGCAGTATCTATTTTTGAGCAGTGGAATTTACCACTGCGAATTTTCAATTTTAATTCAGCCGATCGCACCAATAAATTTGTAATATATTGTGATGTCAACCGACTTTTTATTGTCGATAGTCTTTGTTTCGCCTACCGTTATTTTGTCGATTAACTCACCGAGGATTGTTCTGTCAAGTTTGTCGATATGAGTGTATTTTTGTATCAGTTCTATCCAAGCGGTTAAATCGACCTTGCTGTTTTCAATGTCTTTAATTGACCTTTCAGCATCTTCAATTTTCTGTTTTACTTCTGTTTGTTCTTTCTCATATTCATTTATGAGAAAATCAAATCTTTCGTCTGTAATTCTGCCTGTTACATTATCCTCATACAGTCTTTTGATTATTGCATTGAGTTCTGTATATCGCGATTTTAATGTTTCAAGTTCAGAATTTAATTCTTTTAGCTTTTGCTTGTCCTTGCTATCTGTCTGCATTGACAGGATAGTGGCAAGCTCTGTGTTTTTGTCCTTTACTAAATTTACATGGCGGTTAATATCGTTAAGCACTATTTCTTCAAGTGTGTCTTTTCGTATGTAATGACAAGAACAGAATTTACTTCCATGCCGTCTGTACTGTCCGCAGGAATAACTTTCTACACCATGTGATGCAGAATATCCGAGAGCATATCCGCAGTCTGCACATTTGATAAAACCTGCAAAAAGCTGAATTTCTTTTGACTTTATCGGTCTGAATCGTCCATCAATGCACTTTTGTATGTATTCCCAAGTTTCAACATCAACTAAAGGCTCATGCATATTGGGTGTTATAATCCATTCTTCAGGCGGTTTTCTTTTGGTTGGTGTTCTTTTAAATCTTGAACATTCATAAACTCCCTGCACCATATCACCAAGATAAATGCGACTTCTCAAAATGCTTATGACCGATTCGGGCGACCATCTTTTCTTGTTTGTAATGGGTTTTCCTAAAAGCAAATTCCTGTGTTCAATGGGTGTGGGGATATTATCGTCATTCAGCTTTTTAACAATCATCTTGCTACCCATTCCTATACGAGCCATTTCAAAAATCTGCTTTACAACCTTTGCAGAGGTTTCTTCAATAACAAGTCTGTTTTTGTTGTCGGGTGCTTTCTTGTAGCCGTATGGTGCATAGTTACTTAAAAAATCTCCCTTTTGCTTTTTTGCCCGCACTGCAGAACGCACCTTTTTGGAAATATCCTTTGCATACATTTCGTTAAGAATATTTTTAAAGGGTGCAATATCGTTATTGTTGTTTAGACTGTCAACACCGTCATCAATGGCAACAAACCGAACATTTCTGTCGGGGAAGAAAACCTCTGTATATTGCCCTGTGATTAGGTAGTTTCTACCAAGTCTTGACAAATCCTTTACCACAACCATATTGATTTTGCCCTGCTCAATATCCTCAATCATTCTTTGAAAATCAGGTCTGTTGTAGTTTGTTCCGCTGTAGCCATCGTCAATGTAATAGTCAACGATAGTCCAGTTATTGTCTTTTACATACTTTTCAAGCATCAGTTTTTGTGTTGATATGCTTGAACTCTCGCCACTTCGTAAATCATCGTCCTTTGACAATCTGCAATAAATTGCTGCATTGTATCTTTTTAGTTTCTCCATTATTTAACCTCCCGAAGAAACAACAAGCCAATGTTTCACTTAAGCTCATTATATCAAATATCTCCAATTTTTTCAACATCTTTATTGTTATTTCTTCTGCTTATTGATAGTTTTTGTATTGCAATGTTTGTTAATGCCTTTGTAAGCGGAATCTTATCTCCAAACACGCTTTTTATGTGAACATTTATATCTCTTATGACAACATTGCGTTCAATGGTTTTTGTTTTATCTGACATAGCTTTCCTCCCTGAACTGTTGCTACACGCTACATCCTTGCCATAAGGGTAATACTAACCCTTATGGCAAGAGTGGGGCGGTCTTGTTTTTTAAGAAAAACTGTTCCGCCCCACATAGCAAAATCTTAAAATTTACCTATGACACTTGTAACAAGGGCTAAAAGTGTTATTGATGTAAGCTTACAAGTAAATCA
>CAYVTA010000208.1:0-2095 GCA_964454355.1 uncultured Eubacteriales bacterium
ATCGCGGCGTGGTAATCACGCTTTGATAGCGGCCTTTTGTGTAAGCTTCTCACACAAACATGTTCTATTAAGCTACATAAGAATTTGTACAATTGGCAATAAAAAGCAAGTGAAGGCTTACAAAGGATCCTTTATTTTGTATTTTATGCTTATTTTCTTTGGAATGTACAGTCATAATATGCAACAACATATTGTGCCATTGTGGTAGGGGATGATGTACTTAAAGTGTATGGATAATAATTGAACGCCCAATTATATCCTCCCAATGTTAGTGATTTTAAGTTAGTGCACCCTTTAAAGGCATATGTTGGTATGCTTTGAATTCCTATCAATGTGATTTCAGATAATTTCGAACAATTTTGGAAAGTTCCTTTTCCTATCCAAACGCCATCAGCATTAAAACTTTCGAGGCTCGTACAATTGGCAAATGCGTATTCGCCGAATCCATACGATGCCCATGCTTGTGATGTACAATTATCCGGTGTGCTGACTGTATCATAAATAGTAATCTCTTTTAATGCTTCACAAGAGTAAAAAGCATATGCAGCAATGTTAGTAACATAAACATATGCACAATCTCCACTAATTTCAACATATGGTTTGCTGCTGAATTCAGTTAAAGATTTACATCCGTAAAAGGCACTATGTCCCACACTTGATAGCGCATCAACCTCTATGCTTTGCAAATTAGAGCAGTTGTAAAAAGCACGTTCGCCTATAATATATATGCCGCTTGAAACAACGACATTAACAATGTTGGTGTTGCCCGAAAAAGCATCACTTCCAATGCTGGTTACGGGTAGGTTTTGGTAATGAGATGGAATCGTAAATTCAGAATCCGTGACCGTCCCAATCCCCGAGCAAGTATAGGAATTCCCGTCGTTATTCAAGTTGAAAGCCAATTCTTGTTTAGGTATTGCAGTTTTACAACCTATTTCATTGCAGACTGTACAATGTTTTTGTTTTAGTCCATCACTTTCAAATGTCGCTGGTATTACAATTTCCCATTCTTCGCTATATGAATGATGTTTCTCTACGATTACAGTTTTGCATATTAAACAAATTTGATCTGTAGTGCAGGTAGCCTCATCACTCAAGGTATGTTCTTTTAGGGAGGTTTGTACTTGTTCCAGTGTTACGGTTTCACAAGTCGTACATCTTGCCCCCGCGGTTAATCCATATGATGTGCAGGTTGATTCAAGAGCGGGAAGTTCAATATTGGTATGACCAAGTGCATCAATAACGATACATTGAGTTATTACAAAGCCACAAACGGAACAATGGCTTCCTTCTGTACGCCCATTGACTGTACAAGTGGGAGTTTTAGCTTCATCGACAATAACAGTGTGTCCATTGGCGGCGCAATTATATTTAATTTCTATCGTTTCAAGAATGGAAAGGTGCAATGCATTCTCATCTGATATTGCTTCTGAGTAATAGACTCTCGTGCTCGTTATTTCATCATTCAAACCGTTGATGGTTATGCATTTATAATACATATTTTGTTCATTCTGTTTTTGCGTCAGTTGAGCTTCATATCTACGGCGTTCTGCAATATCAGAACTATTTGTACTGCCAGAAAGCGAAGCAATTTTGCGCTCTAAAGTTCTTATCTCCGAGGTCAAATTTGAAATTTGGTCATAACAATAGGAATCACTATATACATACGAAATACCATTTGTTTCTTTAAGGTTATCAATTCTCTCTTGCAATCCGGATATTACACTTGGATAGTATTCTTCAATTTCAGCCAATCTTTCTTCATGTCGTTCGTTTTCGGCATCAATTTCCGCTTGTTTTGCCACTGTATCAATACTTTTACACATTGTACAAGCACCATTTTGATAATCATGATCAATAATAGCTATGTCGGTTTGTTTGATTATTACAGTATTACAGATAGAGCAATGTTTGCCCTCTGTTTTGCCCTTTGCATTACATGTAGCATCAATCGCATGATCAACAACCTCGGTATGACCAGAAGCCTTGATTACTGTTTGAGCAACAATTGTTTTACCGCAAACGGAACAATGCTTGCCCTCGGTTTTACCATCAACAGTACACGTTGCAGAAACGGCAGCATCTACAACCTCGG
>CAYVTA010000209.1:0-2088 GCA_964454355.1 uncultured Eubacteriales bacterium
ACTGCCCGATATGAGAAGTATTACAACCTCTGCTATGTAGTAACCGATAACGGTGACAACACCCGTAAAGCAGATTGCAAGGTCCAAAAGCGCGGGTTTTTGTATGAGTTTTATAAGCCATTTTATTACGATTACGAGAAGCGCTTTTATTATAATAGTGGGAATTACATAAACGGCACTTCCGAGCACGATATCAGCAAACGCCGCGCCGATAACGGAAGCGGCAACCGCGTACGGAAGCGGAAGGACGAGCGCTGTAAGATAAATCATCGCGTCGCCGATATGGATATACGCACCGCCGCCGATGGGTGTTACGGCGCCCGTCAGCGTCAGTACAAGCACAAGTCCTGCAAAAAGAGCAGCGGTGGTGAGTTGTTTAGTTTTCTGTTTGTTCATGTTTTGTTATTAACACTCCTAACGTAAAAATTGCAAATGCCAAAACAGCGAGTACCGCGGCGCAGATAAGAGCGCCGTACAGAACGCCGTTTGTAAGTCCTGTTATATACCCTTTGAGCGCGGCAGAAGTGATGCCGATACGTTCGGTAAATTTACTAAGCAACACCCAAAGCGGTGCGACACCGCACATAAGCGCCGACGCCGTAAGCACTACGGTAAAGCGCGAGTACCGTTTTTTATTATCGGTCACGCGCCACAGCCCCCAGACACAGACAGCCATCATCAGAGCAAGCGCTGTATACAGAATAAGCGCGTATCTGTCAAACATACGATAAAACTTACCTAAATATGAAAACAGAAGTCCCGTTATACTGCCTGAACTGTACGCGCAGTATTTATCGGCGCAGATATCAGCAAGGTTTGTCAGCGCCGACATTATATCGTCTGTCAGCATATAACCCTCGTTATCAGCGTACTCGCAAAGTCTTGTATAAAACTTCTCCTTGACGTCTTTGCGGACGTCGGGGCGGTCAGAACCGTTAAAGCACGCCGTGATATAGTCGCGGGTGTGCGTTTCAAACTCCGCTCTGTCAAAAGACTGTGCGAAAAAACTTTCGTCCACACCTGTCGAGGGGGCGTATGTTTCAAGTTCGTTTGTCAGTTCGTCTGCAAGGGCGTTATAAAACGCGCTGTCTATATTACCGCTGTTTTTGAGCGTGATATTAAGGACGGTAAAAAGCGCTGCGTAAAAGACGCAGACAGCAAGTACCGCGCCGAAAAGATGGATAAGTATTGCACGGAGAGTATTTTTGTTCATAGCGTTACTCCTCCACGTTTATCATCGGTCCCGAAACGTACTCACCGTAAATGAAGTAGCGTGTCGGCGTGATGCCGATAGAACCGAACGGATAGCAGGTATACATGACGAGGTTTTCTCCGTCTGCAAGCAGGTCGTAGTGACTCTCGTCGTTACTTTGTTTAACCGCGATTTCCGTTATCTTATAGACGTAAACGCCGTAATAGGTGGTTATGGTGACGGTATCTCCCACCGCGGCGTTCTTTGTCGGCTTGAACCACGTGTGGTTATGTCCTGCGACAAGGACTGTCGAGCCGTAGCCGGGGAGTGACGAGCCAAGATATACACCGACGCCGTTTCGCAGTTGCTCGGCATCGTCCCCGAAATAGAGCGCGGTGTCCACGTAAGTACCCGACTCGCCCGTGATGGTGAGCGTACCGAGTTTGTCACCGAAACTGGGGAAGTGGACTTCACTACCCTTTAACACACCGCCCGTTATCTCACTTAAATTTACCGTTTCCTCCGTTTTGTCAGAGGTATTGCCTTTGCTCATAATAAGACCTACGGCGTTAAAAGCACCGCCCATCGTTGATGAGAGTAACAGTGCGCTTAACAGATAACATGTCGCACAATATAATAATGGCGTACCTAAGTACGCCATTATTTTTCTCAGTATGATTTTACAGTTCAAATTTCTTGACGCAAACAGCGCCGCCCATTACTGCAAGGACGATAACTGCAACGACTGCAACAGGCATAACGTCTGCTTCGGCGCCCGTGTCTTTGATGACTTTGGTTGCCTTGTAGATTACGTCGCCCGAATTGTCGTCAACAGCAACAACGTTTCTTGCGTTGTCAAGACCGGGATGTGAAAAACTGATACCTAAGAGCGCACC
>CAYVTA010000210.1:0-2047 GCA_964454355.1 uncultured Eubacteriales bacterium
GATGTTGATCTTGTTATATACCTGCTCTAATGCTTGTTCAATTCCGTTTGCGCCCTTGTAATCCAACTGATCCATTGTTACTGGCAACGTCCCCTTCACGGCAAATTGGTCACATAGGCTGTTGACATTTTGTAAATAGCGTCTCATCTGGCTCTCACTCGGCCAACTATCAATAGAAAATACACCCGGACTGCGCCAATCTGTCTGTGTCACTAACCCTGGGTGTATATCCAGTTTTTCTGCAAGCTCACACAATTCAGCTACCGCTTTTTCCACGCGGTTCAAGTCTTTGCGTCCATAGAGGCCACGCTCATTGCCGAGCAACACATCTTCTTCTGTTCTGTCTGTGACAAATTCCATCAGCACAACACCTCCGTATCTCCGGCAAATAGTTCTCCGGCATACATCACACACACTGCCGCTTCAACTTCCGCACCGATAATCGTTACGCTTGCAGTGTGCCCTGTCTGTGTAAAGTCGCTTTCCATCGCAGAAATATAACCTCGAACCTGTCCACCCCAAGGGCTCTCAGATGTTACTCTGTCGCCGGCACGTTGGGTCGTGACCACTGCCTCTTGAGTAAGTGTTTGCCTCAGCAAGGAAATGTTGTAGAGGCGTTCAAGTACAAGTGCCGCATTTCCGTGGTGGACAAGGGTTGCGCTCTCCACAGAATGCACATTGTTTCGCTCTGCGGTCATTGCGTCCGGATTGCGCTTTGTGTAACGGGTTGTGCTGTGCAGATACTTTTTACCTTCCAATGTGACTGGTCCACTAGCGGTAATTGTTACCCAGTTTGCTCCACTGCCAGTCAGAGTCCCTCCAGATATAAAGTAGCTGTGATGAGGATTGTCAAAGGTCACCAAAACATCTTCTCCGTAAATTCCTTCTTCCTCTAAAAGCGTTTCCGTCTCTTTAGATGCAGCATAAGTGTGAGCCACCACCTCGATTTTGGCGACTCTTGGAGCCGTTTCTATGCTGCCGCCCTGAAAAATTTCATTTTTCTGGAAAAACCCGACAATTGCCGTACTCAGCGGAACTATGCGGATCGCACTTCCTCTTTGGGTAGTAGCTACAGCACCAACAGTAAACATTACCTGCTGCAGTGCCTCACGACGTGTGCAAATAGGCAAATACCCCGTTACGGTCATGCCGTAATATTTGCTGTCCAATTCATATTCGAAGCCGTTGAGGATGTCGCCCAGGACCTCTGCAACTGATACCGCATTATAGATACCACCCATATAATCGTCTTCCAACAAACCAATTGCAGATTGGCAAGAAAAAGTGTAGCTACTACGCGCTTCCCGCTTACTTGTCTCGATGTACTGTACAGCCAGAAGATTCTCGTTCCTGTACAATTCCATCTTTTGATTCTTTTGGGGTATTAGCGCTCTTCCAATTTTGTCCTGCACTTTTACCTGCATGGTATCTACGGTCAAATCGCTCAATGTAGGATCGATTTCATTGATAAGGTGTACATTGGAAAGTTCGTCCTTATCAAACCAAATCGTTTGCCCGATCTCTATGCACTGCACTTTCGCAAAGTGACCTGCAATGTTTGTTTTAATCAGTTCTACCGTTATCCTGTCAAAGTTCTCAACAGATTTCTGAACCGTCCAGTTTGCCTGCGTGGGATAGGCGGTTTCCTGCACCAGAAGATCGTTGCCGCTGTACCACGACACACGGATCTCCGTACACCATTCCCCAGTACTGGGTGAAAATACGATGGATATGCCTGTGGCCGTATATTTCTCTGGTAAGCTCACAGTAATTACAGGCGGATCATCAAACTGACAAGACGCCTTTTGCCTACCGAGAACCATTCTTCCAAGAATGCCTCTGCCAAGCACGGCTGAATCATCAACTGAAACGCTCTGGCTCCAAAATCCAGTGCGGACTCCATCTGGCATAATATGCCTGCTGCCATCCAGTGGCCAGCCTTCCGGTTCCAGGGTGGCATAGGCTACGTCATTAGCACCGGAAGCAACTAGTGACATATCCGAAAACGGCTGCCCCTGTCCTTCGACCTGGGCAGCCTCCTGCGCCC
>CAYVTA010000211.1:0-2031 GCA_964454355.1 uncultured Eubacteriales bacterium
GACCTGTCGGGTATGAACCGAATGCTCTAGCCAACTGAGCTACGCCGCCATATCTGCGTTGCTTTGCTCAACAACGTGTGTTATTATATAGCATTAGATTTGATTTGTCAAGCCTTTTTTTGAAAAAATTTATATTTTTTTTAGATTATGTCCAAAAGCCTCGAAATTACGTTAGTTAAGGTCATTGTGCACTTATTATTAAGCTCTCTGTAACTGTTTGCTGCGGCATCATCTGCAGTATCACTGATTTGTCTGATTGCAAGGAAAGGAATATTTGCATCATGGCAAACAGAAGCTATCGCTCCTGTTTCCATGTCAAATTCAGTTATTCCGAAAGTTTCTTTATAAAGGTTCTTTTTTAATGGATCTGCCAAAAAAACATCTCCGCAACCACATTTTGCTGCAGTTATACCATCAAGTGATATTGCTGCATTAAATAAAGCCTTGTCGGCTTCATATACATATATATCCTGTGGCTTCTGTCCGAGAGTGCGTCCGAGAGCTGTCAGATCAAAGTCACATTCGGTGTATGATATGCCGGCAACAATGTCACCTTTGCAATGTGTGGATATTGCACCAGAGAGTCCAAAGTTAAGAATAATGTCAACATCATCGTCAGAAATAAGGAAAGCGGCTGTTGTAGCTGCGTTAACTTTTCCTATTCCTGCTTTTACCGCAATGATTACCTTATCATTATCGTAGTATTGAACTGAGTCTCTTCCTCTTCTTTTTTCTTCTTTTCCACCTTTGAGAAGTGCCATATCAAGAAAAGGCTTGTACTCGTTGTCGTCAGCAATTACAAATCCTATTTTCATTTTATTGCACCTCTTTCAGTGCAGCTTCAAGTGCAAGTGCAAGCTGATCCGGACAGGATGTAGGTTTAAAACCGCACCTTGTTCCTTTTACTTTATTGATGATATCTTCAGCTTTCATACCGTCAACGAGACTAGCAATTCCCTTAAGATTTCCGTTGCATCCGCTGTTAAATCTTACATTTGTCACGATACCATCATTTATATCAAATGAAATATGTGATGCACATGTACCTCGTGTTTTATAAGTATAAGTCATAACCAGACTCCTTTCTGATAATTACCGTTTCATTTTAACAGAAATTAATGAGCATAGCAATAGAAAATGTAGTTTTTTAGTTTTTTGTAAGAAAATATTTGACATGGAACTTCTTTTGTTATACAATATGTATGAATAATTATTATTTCAGGAGGTATACAATAATGGATACTCGTTTCGCAATTGAAAACTATTGTGATGCGGCAGCTGTTACAAAACAGCTTGATGAGCTTATTGCTCAGCCTATTTACACGATCAAACCCGATGCTATGAAGGCATATGAGGATGATTATTTCGGCAAGAAGTGTGTAAAGTCCAAGGAGATGATCGATGAAGCAAAGCAGGTTATCCCCGGCGGTGTTCAGCACAACCTTGCATTCAACTATCCGTTCCCCATTGTTATCACAAAGGCAGACGGTATGAAGCTTTATGATATTGATGGAAATGAATATTTTGATTTCCTTCAGGCGGGTGGCCCCACAGTTCTCGGTTCTAATCCTCCCGAGGTTCGTGAGCAGGTGATTGACCTTCTCAATACCTGTGGACCTTCAACAGGACTTTTCCATGAGTTTGAATACAAACTTGCAAAGAAGATTTCAGACAGTATTGAATCTGTTGATATGTTCCGTATGCTCGGTTCCGGTACAGAGGCATGTATGGCTGCTGTACGTGTTGCAAGACTTGCAACAAAAAATAAGAACATTGTTAAAATGGGCGGTGCTTATCACGGATGGTCAGACCAGTTAGGTTGGAGTATTCGTGTTCCCGGTTCAAAGTTTACACAGACACACGGTGTTCCTCTTTACCTTTATAAGCATACTCAGGAGTTTTTCCCCAACGATCTTGATTCGCTTGAGAGAGTTCTTAGAAGAAATCAGTTCTGCGGTGGTACTGCTGCTGTATTTATTGAGCCTATCGGTCCTGAAAGCGGTACAAGACCTGTTGATTATGATTTCAATA
>CAYVTA010000212.1:0-1991 GCA_964454355.1 uncultured Eubacteriales bacterium
CAGAAAAGAAATACACCAATAATTCAACTTGTGAGGATTGTTGATATCCACTACTGCGAATATTTACAGCCATATCGACAGTACAAGCAAGCTGGGAAGCGCAAACGTGATCGGAAACGTATTGACGATAAAATAAAAAAGCCTTGAAAAAAATCAATATTTTCAAGACTTTTGGCGGAGAAGGTGGGATTTGAACCCACGCAACGCGGTTAACGTCCTACGAGATTTCGAGCAAAAGGCAGTATCTACCGCACCGCCCCTCTCCGTCCCTGAAATGTGCAATATGTCCGTACATTCTGCGAGATTTTGCGAAACCCACGGATTTTTGCGAGAAATTTGCGAGATAGATGCGAGAAAATAATAAAAACTCCTTTGGATATTCTCGGGCGAATAAACATAAGGAGAATAAAAATGAACCAAGAAAAACAAAGAGAAGCCTATCAAAAGATGCTCAAAAAATGCCCCGATATCTTAACACCGATGAAAGCAACCCGATGGTCGCCCATCGGCAAGAACACTATCTACACCGCACTGAAAAACGGCGAGATCGAATCCTATACCTACAAAGGCGGTTACATATTCACCAAGGACGCGCTCATCGATTACCTCGTCAGGACCACAAACGATAAAGACAAACGATATACAATCCGAGGTGATAAAAATGTTGAGTAGCTTACCGCAAGTGCTATCGGGTGAACAGGTGCGGTGTGCTCTGCACATCAGTAAACGAAAATGTGCTTGGATGCTCAACAACGGCTTCATCAAATGCCAAAACAACGGCAAGAGAACAAGAAAATATACCGTGCTGAAGGAAGACCTGCTCACCTACATAGAGGACTCAGCAAAGCACCCCGAAAAATATGTCACACCCTACGCCGAGTTCTCAACGGCAAAGTACACAACCACTCGCAAACTCCGAACACGCAAAACAGGATTTCCTTCCTCTCTGCCGTCCGATTTCCGCCCGTGGCTCGAAGCAGAATTCGAATCCGTCCCCGATACACTCACCATACCACAAGTCATCGCCACCACAGGCTATACCGATAACACCGTCAACCGCTGGCTCCGCCAAGGCCACCTGAATTCCGTCCAAACCCAAACCGCAAAGATAATCCCAAAGACCTGGCTCATCGATTTCTACTGCACCTACGCCTACACCATAATAAATATGTCCGATAAGCACATCAAACTCCTGCAAAAGTTTTTCAAACAAATAGTCGGCAAGTAATCTTGCCGCCTATATTCTTGCTTTGATTATAGAGATATGATATAATTTATATGTACTACTGTGGATTATGCGACTACTAATAGTTGGGTATAGGAATCATCTTTTTTATATGCTATATTGGAGGTACAGAGAGTTATGGAAGCAGAAACTTTTGCAGCGCGCTTAAAACGAATTCGTGAAGAAAACAAATATACTCAAGTACAACTTGCAGAAATTACCAACATTTCTGTGCAAACAATTAGAAATTATGAGCAAGAAAGATCGGTTCCGGTTTCGGAATACTTACTTGAGTTAGCAAAAGCTTTGGACGTGACTCCTGAATACTTGCTGAAAGGAGATAATGACATGAACAGCTATACACAGGCGATCAAGACAGAATTGGCACAACTAAACAGTTTTAGCCAAATTGAAGAAATCTATTCTGAAGATTTAAATTCTACGATACTTGCGCATCTTGAAATGAGCGATGCGCTTATATCTTCTCTCAAACACATTTGGGAAGGTAAAAAACTGTTTATGAATAAAGACAAGGAAAGTTATTGTACCCGTCCGTATGTTAGCGGAGTGGTATTAAGATATTGCCAAAATAGAAAGAAATACAAAGAAAAGTTTGGAATTAAAGATGGCATGTTACTTAACATCAAACAAGATTAACTTTTGAAATTCATATCTATTCTAAAAGAGGTTGCGCATACATTTTATGCGCAACCTCTCAGTCTGTCGAAAAAGTCACTCAAAGGAGTGGCTTTTTTGGTTTAGATAT
>CAYVTA010000213.1:0-1984 GCA_964454355.1 uncultured Eubacteriales bacterium
GGTGTATGTGGACATGAAACAAAGTGTCAAACTGGTTTTATTAAACATATGCTTTTGTCATTGCAGAAGACTGCGGCAATAAATCCAGTAGAGGCATATGTTTTTGATGATGTTAAGCGTACTTATTCTGAATTAAAGGATCTTGATATTGTCTGCAATTATACGCTAAATATTACAGATGTTGTTTCAGTGATTTCTGATTGGTACGATAAGTTGGAGGCACGTTATCAGAGAATGATGGAAGGTTTGGAAAGTACAGTTCCTGAACCATTGTTACTTATGATTATCCAGAATAATGATGTGGCAAGGGTTATTAGTGAAGATTTCGATGTAATGAACAAGTATATAGATATTACATCACGTTATAAGGGGATGGGGGCAGTTATTATCTTTGCAAATTTTGAGAATATTTCAATGTCTTACGACGCACCTGAACCGTTACGTTTAGTGAAGCAAGACCAGCATATTTTATTCTTTGGAGATTTGGACACATTGAAGCCATTCGATCCTCCATATGAAGCACTTCGTGAGAATAAAAAGAAACTTACAGCTGGCGATGCATACTATATCCGTGGCAATGATGTTATAAAACTTAAGATGGTTGAGGCTGCGGAATGATTTGTTTTGAGGTAGGTCGCATTGCGATTTATCATAAAATTTAAACAGAAAGGAGAATTATTATGTCCCAAATTAGAATGACTCCAGATACCATGAGAATGAGAGCAAGCCAGACAGACAAGCAGGCAGAGGCTGTTCAGAGTGTTATGACTGCTATGGATAATTTGCTCAATACGCTCAAAGGGGAGTGGGAAGGCGAAGCTGTGAAGGGTTATGAGGATAGATACAATAAGATCAAACCATCCTTCAAGAACGCTAAGTCTTTACTTGAGGAGATTGCTCATAATTTAAGAGCAACTGCTCAGATTGTTGAGGAAACTGATAAGAACATCGCAGGTCAGTTCCGTCGTTAATCAGTGTGAACGTAACGGTAGATTATGTCGAACAAGATTATAATCTACCGTTACCAAAGCACTTGTTATTATTATTGCAATGATTATAAAGGAAATTGAATGAATATATTTTTATTATAAAAAACATACTGAAGGATGCAGTTTTATATTATTAATAAGCAAATGGGAGGTGATGTAATGACCAAACAAGAGGTTCAGAATAATATTAGATATAACCAAAATCTTGTGAGTCAGTACGAACGTGAGATTAGCAATCTGTATGGTCAGATTAACTCTCAAGATTCAAAAATAAGGCAGTTGGATGGACAGATTGGAGGACTTCGAGCAAGAAAACAGTCAATTGATGGTGAATATAGTGAGTTGCAAAGACTTCGTTCGAAACTTCAAAGTCTACGAGATAATTTTAGTGTACGACAGTCGAAAAGAGTAAGTGGATTTAACAAGAATGTCGGAAATATTATTAATGTAAAGTTTATTAAATCTTATATTTCTGGCATGCGAGATTTGCTCTCGGGTCAGGAATACCGCAATACTTATAATGGTATTACCTCTGCCATAGATAAAGTAAATAGTCAAATTCAAGCAAAACAAAGAGAGATAGAATCTGTCCAAGCGCAAATCAATAGTGCACAACGCAATATTGATAATGCGCGTAGCTTAATCAATTCGTATCAAAGAAGTATTGAACAGCGAAAAGGAGATATTTCCTATCGTAGACAGCGAATTCGATATTGGGAAGGACAACTTCAGTATGCTACTTAATCTATATGCAAGGAGGAATTAACATGGCAAGTAACCAATGTATTATTGATGATGCTTATTGTACTGCAATGGGAGCTTATTTTAAATCGCAAGGTAATCGATTAGACCAAATGGTTGAAGATTACATTGCTGTATTAAAGACCATAAGAGATACCGGCATTACAAAAGGCGATGTGCACACGGTGCTTGAAGCATATATAACATACACTGAAAAAATGAAGACAAAGATAGGTATGATTTCTGAAAATGCA
>CAYVTA010000214.1:0-1970 GCA_964454355.1 uncultured Eubacteriales bacterium
GCTTCCTTGCCATGTTTGGCATAATAATAGTTATAGATAGCAATTTGATCCTTGGTCATGTATTCATAAGAGCGAATTCTTTCAACTTCATCATCACTGATAGAACCCCATTCCTGGGCAAGGGCAATTTTCCCATTAATTGCCTCTCTTGCACCGTTCACATCGTTGATGTATTCGTATGCCCAATCATCGCCCTCTCCGGTAAACACTGTACTCAGTGTATCAAGGACTCCATCACCCACTCCATCCCCCGTGTATCCGGTATATTGCCGAAACTCAGGATCATAAAATTCCGATGTTGGGTCTGCTACCCCTGAGAGCTTAACGCCCTCCTGAACGCGTTGTGCTGTTGTGAGGTATGCCTGTTTCTCTGAGATTGCAGTTTCAATACCTGACTTACCTTCTTTACCGAACTGTGCAGATATTTCGGCCATACGATCGGTTGCAGAAATAGCTTCCGGCGATGATGGTGCCAGAGTCTGAACTTTGCGAGTAAGTGTGTTGTATTCCTCCAGCAGGTTTTCAAGGTCTTCAATCTCCTTGGCACCTGCTTCAGTGTCGAAATTGAGCAATTCATCATAGGTTTTTTGCTCTTCCAACGCTTTAGTGTATTCCTCCGCATTGTTCCACTGAGAATAGAACTTATCTGCACGGTATGTGGAGTACAGGGACTGACTGATATACTGACCAATACTATCCAGATAATTTCTGAGGCCAGTATAGTAATCCTCCGGTACAGAATCCCTGTTATTCTCCAGATACTTAGAAATCTCCCAGCTCCGAGACCGCAGTTCCTCTGCGGTCTCTTTTCTGCTCTTATAGATGTTGGAACTGGTACCAACTCCAAGCCTGGCGTTGGCGCTGGCTCCTTCATTTACATACTTTTTAGCATCGTTCAAGAATGAGTTGATGAAATTATCGTCGACTTTGGTATCGTAAATGCCATATTTGGAGATTAGTTCCTCTCTGACTTTGTTAGTACCCCTGGACTTCTGTGCATTACCCTGGCTATTGTCAGAGACAGTTTCGGTATTGTTCTTCTCTTTTTTCTTCTCATTGATGCCATATTTTTTTAAAAGCTTCTCTCTGGCGTTGTTGGTTGCCATAGTTACACCTCCATTACTCAATATGTCTTTCCTGCCGGTGCATATATGCTCTTATACTCACTGTACTGAGCCGATGTGATATTTCCTGCCTGCATCTCTCCACGAAGATAGCTGTTGATCTCGCTCTTTGTCGCACCTCTGCTGATAAGATCGTTCAATTCTGCATCGATGTCATATTGCAGATCACCGGGGTTGTATACATTGTTGAGATCCTTCGTGCGGTTTTCATATAACTTTTGAGTCTCAGGTCCCCAAATACCATCTTGCGTTAAGCCGACACTCTTTTGGAAAGCCTTGACTTCTGCAGTGTCCCAACCATCAGGGGCTTTATACTCATTGCCAGTGTAGTAAGGATCATCGTCAGTAGTGCCAGTCTTGCCGGAACTGAGCGCATACTGCTGGTCATACTGCCGCTTGGCTTCATCGAACTCAGTCTGCCATTGCTGATCAGCAACCTTGTCACGATCCTGCTGATACTGGAAGGACTGGTCCCACTGATTATCAGATATCTGATCCCTGTTCTGCTGATAGGAAAGGTTGCGGTTATCAGTATACTGACCGTAGTCACGGCTATACTGGTTCCAGTAGTCCTCATCTGCACGGGCAAGTGCATATTGCCAATCGGAAACATCATCTCTATGCTGACCATACGCCATGTTGTACAAATCCATAAACCTGTCGTAGTCCGTTTCAGACTGATACCTGGCATCTTCTGTCAGGCGATCCACCTCAGTGTAGTAATCGGAAAGAGCGTCTCTGTATCTGCTGTAGTCCTGGTTCTCTCTGTCATCATACAGGCCATACTGATTGTACAGATCCTGTCCCTCCCGATTATACTGGTCAAGGGCAAGCTGATACAGCTCC
>CAYVTA010000215.1:0-1914 GCA_964454355.1 uncultured Eubacteriales bacterium
AAACATCGACCTTGCAAACGAAGCTTGGACTCCAATCGGTCCAAACGCAGACTCTGCAAACAAATTCTATGGCACTTTTGATGGCAAAGGCTACAAAATCACAAACCTCACAGTAGCACAAGACGCAGGCTATCACGCTGCAGGCTTGTTTGGCTCACTCAACGGTACAGTCAAAAACCTTACTATCGAAAATGCAACAATCTCAAACCTTTCTAGTGGTAGTGCAACAGACAACGGCACAGCAGTTGTTGCTGGTTCTATCTATACACAAGGTTCAATCAAAAACGTACACGTTGTAAACGCAACAGTAAGCGGCAACAGATATGTTGGTGGTATCTCTGGTTATACATACGGCAACGTTGTTGATTGTTCAATCACAAACGCAACAATCACAGCAACTCCTGACGACTTGACAGGTGGCTATGATAACGGTGACAAAGTTGGTGGTATCGCTGGTTATTTTGCGGCAGAAAGCACTTACAAAGTTTCTGGCAACACAGTGACAAACCTCACAATCAAAGGTTATCGTGATATCGGTGCTGTAGTTGGCTCAGGTATCAATGGCGTTGCATTTATCAAAAACAACACAGTAAACGGTGCAACAATCACTGCTGACCAAGAGACTGGCTACTACGGCGACAAAGACTTCTATGCTGGCGCAATTGTCGGCAGATACAATGCAAACGAAGTTGTTGACAGCAGCAATACTTACAGCGACGTGACAATCGTCACTAGCGAACGTCCAAGCGTTATCACAAGCGACACAGAAGCTTTGAGAAGCGCAATCAATGCTGCACAAGCAGGCGATATTATTTACATTTCTGGTACTTTCAACGTAAATAGCGTTGTCGGTATTGACGGAAAAGACCTTTCTATCGTTGGCGTAGGCACGACAAAATTTGTAAAAACAGGTGGTACTCACTTGTTCAACGTAGCAAACAGCTCTGAAGTGACTTTCCAAAACCTCACTCTTGATGGTGCTGGTTTGAATAGAGAAGGTATCTACGTAAGAAATAACAGCACAGTAAACCTTATCGGTTGCTCAATTTCAAACACTGCTGGCAAAGACATCATTATTGACGAAGCAAGTGACAATAAACATGGTCTCAGCACAACAAGCACAGTAAACCTTATCAACTCTGATATCGAAGACGCTGCTATCTGTGCAAGTCCTGTTACATCAGTTCCTGCTTACACACAAGATACTTATGCAATCTTCAACTATGATGCAGACAGCTCAGTTGTAAGCATTCAAAAACAAGGCATCAACCTCAAACCACAAAACATTTCTATCAACGGCATCAGCGATGGTGGCAACGGCTACTACGTTGATTCAGCTGCAGATATGGCAAGCGTTATCAACGCTGCAACTGATGACGTCACTGTATACCTCTTGAACGACGTTGCAGGCAAAGTTGCTATCGACCAAAAAGCTGACGTAGACGTAGTTATCGATGGTCTGGGCAATCAATATGATGGTTCAATCGAAATCTATGGTCACGCAAGACGTGATGGTGCAGAAGCTTTGACTATCAAAAACATAAACTTTGTTTCTGACGAAACTATTGACTTCATTCACCAAAACACTACAGATTCAGCAAAAAGATATCCTCACAACGTGACTATCGACAACTGCTCATTTACAGCAACTGGTGAAGGTGACGTAGTTGCTATCCGTTGGAGACAAGGCTATAACCTCGTTGTCAAAAACAGTACAGCAACTGGTTTGCACTCACTCTTGTGGTCAACTGGTGGCACAAACATCAGTATTGACAACGTAATTGCAGATGATTGCAAAAACGGTATCTCTGTTGGCACTTCAACAGGTGTAGAGATTAAAAACAGCTCAATCGAAGCAAACGGCGAATATGGCTATGGCATCCGTGCTGATGCAAACGGTGCATATAACCTTTC
>CAYVTA010000216.1:0-1885 GCA_964454355.1 uncultured Eubacteriales bacterium
TGCAACTTCTTCCTGCTCAATTCGGCTTCTGATGTAAGGATGATGCTTAGTAAGCTCAAGTTCCGGCCATTCTTTTGCAAAATAAGAAAAATATGAACCGAGAATTACGGAATGCTTTACACCGACCTTTTTTGCGATTGTAAGCAATCGTCTTACAGGGTCAATATTATATTTTTTATATGCTTCGTAAACCGGTGCAGGAAATTCAACTCTTTCATCAACGCCTGCTGCAAAAATAAACGTATCGCAGCCCTGCATAAGATCTTCCATCTCTTCATCTGTTTTTTCAAGATAGTTTGCAAAAATTATCTCCATTTCGGGAGCAAGAGGAGCACCTTCAGGTAAAGGCGGCAATGCGAGAGTTTTAACTGAATGGCCTTCATCAATAAACATTTGTGCAGCAGCAGAACCGAGCAAACCTGTTCCACCGATCATAAAAACATTCATCCGACACACTTCTTTCATTTTGTATTATCACAATGATAAAATAAAAGGTTCCGTTTATCAATACTTAAACGGAACCATTAACATTTTTTTTACATTTAGCTAACAATTAATTAATATCTCATTTAAAGAGATTCTGGAAGAAATAACCGATTGCTTTAAAAATATCTGCTATTGAATTAAGGAATCTGATAAGCCAGCTCTGTTCCTCTTCCACAACCTTGTCAGCACCTTCATTGCCATACTCATATGTCTTTTCTACGATCTCGTAGCTGATCTGTGCGATTGCAGCCGAATGATCAGAAAGAGATACTCCGAGAAGTCCCTTAATATCAGCATAATTGAAACTGTCACAGGTAAGGTCAATACCGTTACCGTCTGCATAAAGAACCTTTTCAACAGAGTCGTAATGACCGTAAGATGCATCTGTTGTAAGCTCAGTTTTTGCTGCATAGTCATAATAAACTTCGTATGTCTCGGGATTTTCTTCAATACCGCTGATAGTAGTTACAGCCCAAGCATCATTAAGATCAGCAGATTCGATAAGGTTAGCAATAATACCGTTGTTTGCATATGTTGTATCTTCCTCACAGATACCTGCATTAAGATTACCGAGAACAATAACAGCGTGCTCATAAACGTCAAGCTCTTCATCATATACAGAATAACTCTTGATAAATTCAGCAAGTTGTGCAAACTGAGCCTGTCTTGCTGCAACAGATTTAGCATCATTATACTCATCTGCACTTACGTTGTAAATATCAATATAATATCCATCAGCAATTTCAATCGTTGTTACAACGAAGCCTGTAGAATAAAGCTGAGCTGAACCGTCAGCCATGGTATTCTCGGACACAGTCCATAACTGTCTTACCGTATCATAAAGAGCGTATGTTGAATAAATACCAAGACCGTCACCGTTAGAAACTGTCTGATGTCTTTCGAGAACAGCAAGCTCTGTGCCGAAAATTGTATCAACAACACCACTCAAAAGATCATCGGATGCTTCTTCATAGATGTCAGCATAGTTTGTCATTTCAGCAACAAACAAATCATGAGCATCATCAATTGTAATAGGTACCGGATAATCTTCCCATTTAATATCAAAATCTTCCTGAACGGCAACGATATCATAATTCATTGCGTTAAGAACAGAACCGATTTCGGTAATATCTCCTGCTGTAAAGAGTGCTTCCCAAGAAAGACGGTAGCCCTGAAGATCATAGCTTATAACATCCAAAACATCACTCTTGCCTATTGCAGAATCATCAGCAGAAACGGCAATGCCAAGACTTGCAAAAACCATAACGGAAGCAAGGAGGAAACTAAAAACTTTTTTAATTTTTCTCATACATTTCACCTTCGAAAATTTTATCAGTGATATTGTACCATATTAAACAACATTTGTCAATATTTATTAATTTGCAAGACCGTAATTTGC
>CAYVTA010000217.1:0-1872 GCA_964454355.1 uncultured Eubacteriales bacterium
TCCGCGTGTCAAAAACCGCGCAGGCTGGTGCATTGGGAAGTGCGATGTATGCGGCTGTTGCCGCAGGTGCTTATTCCGATATAAGAGAAGCAAGCGCACACATGGCGGCGCCCTGCGATATGCAATATTTCCCCGACCCCGAGCGCGTGAGCGCTTACGAGACCTTGTATCGGGAATATCTTGCTTTGCACGATTATTTCGGCAAGGAGGAAAACGCGGTGATGGCGCGCCTTTTGCGCGGCACACGGCGGGAATGAGAGATGGCGGCATGCTTCGGGATGCCGCTGTTTTATTGCCCGAAATGCTCGTTTTTATTGACATCGCAAAGGAATTGTGCTACAATGATTGAGCAACATCAGTTGCCATTTTGCATTTTACGGAGGATACAAAACGATGCAATTGCCAAAGGGTTATTATGCAGTACAATGCATCCCGGATGACGTTCCCGCGCTTGTGGCAGACTCCTTTACTTATAAGGGCGTGACCTACGAGGTGCAGGTGGGCGTCAATTTGTTCGCTACCGTCACCGAAGCCGTTGCCGCGGCAACGGATACCCCCGATACGGTGCTGAAGGGGCTGTCCTACGAGGCGTTTGACGCACCCGTTATTCTGCTTTCCAAGGGCTCCCACGGTGTAGGACGCAAGGGGCGCAAGGACCGAGCCCAGTTTGACCGTTCTCTATACGTGCTTGGCGAAAACGCAGGCGTTTCGCCGAATCTGCCGAGCAATGACCCCACAGAGCCCCCCGCGCTCAACCCTGCGCGTGCCGAGCGCGCGGAGGAATCCTGCCTGCGCGGCGGCTATGATTTCGGGCGCACCGATATCATTTCTCCCACGGTATCCGTGCTGGTCATTGACGGCATCACCACCACCAAATGCTGGCGCTTTGCGGATTTTCGCGGTACGCCCGAGTGTGACGTTAAGATCGCGCTGCGAAATATCCTCCACACGTCTCCCGCGGGACAAACGCTGTATTCCTTCTCTGCCATCCGCGAGGACTGCCCTTATTCGCGCGAGGTGCTTTTTGAAAATATTCGCCTTGACAAGGACTTTTTCGATTGCGGCTACGGCGGTATTCTGTTCTCTTTGAATGCTTGCAAGGCTACGATACGCGGTCTTTGCGTGGACGGCACGACGCAGATCTTCGGCTTTACCAATATTCCGCGCACGTCCTCGTGCTGTGCGGTCAATTCGAATGTGACCGAGATCCTCATTCAGGATTCCTACATCCGCAATCTGCGCGCCGAAAACGGCATCTCCACCAGCTGCGCCAATGCGGGCGAGCGCGCCGTTTGTCTTACGCTGGAAAACACCGTGCTGATCGATGCCTCCCGCGAAAACGAGTCTCCCCTACAGGTGCATCTTGCGAACGATCGCTGTGCGCTTGCACTCAAAAGCTGTTGCGTTACCGATACGCGCGGCAACAGCGCGCCCGCGATAGAGATCCACGGTGCAGGGGGCAATATTCTGCTGGAAAACACCACGCTGCACGGCTTTGCCGCAGAGCGCGGTCCCGCCTACGTTCCGCCCTCGGAGGCACCCTTGTATATTGAAAACCGCGACGCGGACTGGACGACAAGGACCGAGGACCCGCACCGCGTGATCGCGCAAGGGGCTGCCGATTTTTCCGTGATGGATGCTTATTATGAGGGCTGTAAGGCGTATTACGGCGATCAGCACACGCACTCCAACAGCGGCGGAACGAGCGATGGTAGAACGCCCATTGGCGAATGGGTGGAGAAAATGGATGAGCTGGGCATGGACTTTGCCATTCTCGTTGACCACAAGCAGATGCGCGGCTACTTCCTGCCCGAATGGAGCGAGGAGCGCTTTGTGATGGGCACGGAGCCGGGCACGACCATTACCGACCTG
>CAYVTA010000218.1:0-1870 GCA_964454355.1 uncultured Eubacteriales bacterium
TATGTTGAGAAAATCACGCCTTTAGAACAGGAGCAAGGTTATTCCGGAGTACACAGAACTGTCAGAAAATGACGTACGCTAAATTTCTTAAAAAATCGAATAACCGCATCCACAAAAAATGTAAAGGGAGTGTGTTATGCAACCGATTTTAGAATGTTGTTGCGGTGTTGATGTTCACAAGGATATGATTGAAGCCTGTATCATAAAGGGCTTAGAAAACCCCCAGTTTATTCGTATGCAGTTTTCTACTTTTCCAAGTTCACTAAAAGATTTTGTGGAGTGGTTATATAAAAATGACTGCTACCACATTGCTATGGAAAGTACAGGTGTATATTGGAGACCTGTATACGAAGCTATTGAGGGAAATAGTCCTTATTATGAAAATATTGTTGTTGCCAATGCTCACAATATGCGCAATCTTCCCGGAAGAAAAACCGATGTTAAGGATGCTGAATGGATTGCTACTTTATTGCAACACGGACTTCTTGAGCCGTCTTTTGTTCCTGAAAGAATGATTAGAGATTTACGTGTAGAAACACAAGGGGACGGTTCTCTTGTGTTATTAAAATTTTCTTACAATATTAAAGCTTATGCCTGTCAATCTAGAAATTTGTCTTATAGACAAACCGTCATTTCTCAAAAGTTTCAAATATTTATCTCTTTTATCAATACTTAAATTTTGAAATTGAGCAGTAGTTTTACATTTTGAAATTTTATAAATGATTTTTCTTGCCTCATCATCCGTCAATCTATAATCATTTTCAGTAACATCTAAACAAATATCATTATTAAACTGGTTATTAAATTCGATAAATTGTTCTTTATCAATCATGCTCAAACAAAAATCAATATCAACTAAATTTGCATTATTTATATATTCATTATAACTGCTAAATTCATATCCGTCAATATTTTTACAAATTCCTGCTTTTATTGGGTTTTGGTGTATGTAACGAATAACAGTTAAAAAATACGCATCATCTTCAATAGGCTCACTCTTAAATCTATCCTGAAAAAGATGACCACTACGGTGATATTTCCAATTATACCAATAAACATAACTACTAGCGATACGTTTAACAATTAAATCTATATCTTCTTTTTCAACTTTTATAAGCAAATGAATGTGATTAGACATAAGGCAATAAGCAAAAATTTTATATTCGCTTATTGCCTTATAGTTCTTCAGTGTTTCTAAAAACTTCAAATTATCTTCGTCATCTTCAAAAATCACTTGTTTATTTATTCCGCGAAGCATTATATGATATATTCCGCTTTCACTTTTTCTTCGAGCGTGTCTCGACATAATAATCACCCTGAATTATTATACCATAAACCACTCTATTTGTCAACACAAGAGAACCGTCCCCTTGTGTTCTGAATACTTTCGGTATCGGTGATATTAAGTAAAATCTGTTCACCATCTTCACTCATAAACACATAATCACCGTCAGCGTTTTTCACAATGCTCTGCATAACATTAAGTTTGAAACCATTACCTAATTTCATAGCGCTGAAATCTGCAGTATTAAGACCTACCTCACTGTTATTGGTAAATTGCTTATCAAAAATCGTACCGTTATAATTGTGCTTAATAGTAACAGGCATTCTGCTACCGCCAAAGCTGAAATCTTCACTGTCAAAGCTCAACACACCGCTTTGTAAATCAACATTTCCCTGACCGAAACAACCTAATTCGTGAGAAGTAGGATTTTTGCCGATTTCACCTCTATATCCTGTTTCGTATGTTATTTCAATCTTGGGCGCATATTGACTGTCGTTGCGACCGTAAATTGTTGCATTACACATTTCGTTTTGAATATCACTTGTACTTGTAATTATAAGACATGGTTCTTCAATTCTATCATTA
>CAYVTA010000219.1:0-1845 GCA_964454355.1 uncultured Eubacteriales bacterium
AGCGCTTAACCGGCACCTGACATTTCGCCTTCGTCATCACCCAACGCTGAATCACCGGTAATGTAATAACCACCAGATAACTCCGCACCCAGCACCGGCACTGTTACCAGTGCCAGCACCAGGATACAGAAAGAGATGGAGGAAAGAGAACGCTTCATAATAATCACCTCAGACACGCAGCACAATAGCGCCGATCGCAACAACCAAAACAGTTATTGCTACAGAAAATCCCAAAATCGACACATTGTCAACGACCATAAAGCTATCCCACTTAACAAAGAAATAGGGAAGGAGCTCCTCAACACACCAGTCCAGGACATCCAATATTTTGAATTGCATAAGATACCCCCTATAAAAGCTTTACAATAGCAAAAACAATCAGAATTGCCATAGAACACAATAAAAACGGTTCAATGAACGAAGGTGCATATGCTAGGGACGCCATAACACCGGATACCAGCTGAGGAAGGTTCATCACAAGCCATAACACAGACTTGACTAGGGTAATAACCAAATTTATCAACGAGACTAAGATCTCTATGATCGAAGTAAAGAAATCTATAATCGCATTCATTCGTTATGCACCCTCCCAATTTCACGGGAAGTAGTTACCGTGCGAGTAGAACGGACTGTGCCGGCACCACGACCAGTAAGGATCTGAGTTTCAGTAAAGGTTTCCCTTGTGACTTCATCACCGGAAGTGTCCGGCCGTGGAGCTCTGACAGGATGACCAACGATATACATAAACAAGCCAAAGAACATCGGCAGCGTAAATACTATCAAATATTTACTGGGGACTGCAGCAACAATCTTATTGAGGTAACGCTGCACAAATGCAAGGGCAGGGTAGAGCCAAGTCAAATCAGCTCCGGCAACAACCTCATCAATGTTATCCTCAAGCTGCCCCATATACTGATCTTCAAAATCCTGGATAGCGCCCAGATCATCACCTAAGCAGGCACCAGCGTCCTCAAGACGATCACCACCAGCTATCAAATCATCACCAGCTTCACCACCGGTAAGTATATCGTCAAGCTTCTGATTCTGATCATCTAGCTTGTCTCCAATACCTTCAAGCTGTTGATCAGTCTTTGTAACAATATCTACAACAATAGAAAGGGGAGAATCATATTCACCCATTTGGACAGCACTAAAATACTGACCGTGTACTTTTGTAAAGTCATATTGTCGAATACTTTGCCAGAATCGAATACTCGATATATCTTTTTCAGCTACAACATCAAAAGAAACATTATGAGTATCTAACTCGGGATTAAATATCCAAGAAATACCTGATGTCAAATAACCAATAGTACCATCACTATAATTAATTTGCAATTGATAATTTGAGTGGTCAACTTTGTTGACAGGATACCACATACCCTCAATATATACACCATACAACAAATTGGAAATATTAATAGTAAATGATTCATTAGCAAAGGCAAGTAATGAACTATCCTGCTTTTTAAAAACCAAATCCAAATAAACACGAGTACTATAATCCATAGGAATATCTTCAACGCCACTTTCTATCCAATACTTTTCATTATTAAGTAACGAATCAGAAACAGAAACATACTCAGAACCAGTATTGGGATTATAAATAGCACTCTTAATATTAATAGAAAAATCAGTTACTTTTTCAGCTGATGCAGAAAAGGGTAATACCGAGAACATAAACACAAGCACAGCTGCAGCACATACAGAGGTAATACGCCGGATCCAAATGTTATTTACTTTCACTAGCACAACCTCCTGAAGGGGAATAACCCTAAAAAGAATAAACGCAACAAAATACTGATTTTTTGTTGCACTGATCACCCAAGAGGGTGATTTTTTATT
>CAYVTA010000220.1:0-1843 GCA_964454355.1 uncultured Eubacteriales bacterium
CCACGCTATTTTACGCAACGGGGCGAACAATGGTGCAATATGCAAAAAAGAATGGTAGCAAGATTGTTGCCCCAAACTATGGACGGAATGAATATGAGGACATGATTTCTAACAGAGGCGGAAATCTGTTATTCATCCGGCTGGAACAGCTTTTCCGTGAGGAATTGCAGACTCGGTGGGCGGAACTGAAAAGCGGTGCGCTGTCCATTGCTAATATCATCAACCATTTTGAGCGGTTTATGGATATTACTCCTGCTGACCTTGTAAAAGAGGACTATGCAAAAACCACGGGCGATGGTGCATTCACAGCCATTCCCAGTCAGACCACGAACAACATCCAGCAAATTCGAGCGTTTGCTTTGGCACGGCAGGAGTGGACTGATGACTATATCGCAAACCTTGGTAATGTGAAATATACGGTGAGCTACGAACTGACAAATGCAACATCCGACAATGGTGCAACCACTGCGGCAGATGGTAGCAGTTACACAACCAACATTGCCCCGGCTACGGGTGCAACGATTGACAGCGTTGTGGTCACTATGGGCGGTGTGGATGTGACTGATGAAGTATATGCAGACGGAGTAATTACGATTGTCGCCGTTACTGGTGATATTGTGATTACGGTGGTTGCATCCACAGCAATCAGCGATGAAGGCTTGGTATACAGCTTGCCTGAAACAACCACATTGAACGGAACGAGCTGTATTGACACGGGTGTTTGCGTTAGTGCGGAAAATGCAGATTACACCATTGCGATTGATATTGATATTGATAGCACGCAAAATGATGCGTATGTTGTTTTCACGGATAATACTGTCAATTCCGCCGACGCTGCAGTTTTGCTGTTTAGCGCATCCTCTGCAACAGCCACCGCAAGAATTTACGCATATAGTGGAACCGATTATTTGCTTGGTTATTCCGCTGGCGTTACTGCTGGCAAGTCCCTGAAGATGGTGTTGACACATGATAGTACAAGTGGGACAACCACTGCCGAATTTACGGTTGACGGAACGAGAAAAGCAGCGAGTACAAAAACCACGGCTTGGACGGCTTCCAACACAAATAACATTGTTGTTGGCGGTGTACTTGGTAGTGACGATGCGGTTACTTATGGTGTTATCGGTACGCTGAATGACTTCCGTATCTACCGCCGTGTGCTAACTACAGCCGAAACCGAGGCATATCTAATCTAATCCACATTCTGAGCACTATCTAAACTAAAACAAAATCCCCACCGCAGGTGTTGCGGTGGGGGAAAGGAGGCTCATTGACACTACAGTCATTTTTTGAACAGATCCCCGAGGGGGCCGGGCTGCTGAGCGTGGCTGGTCTGTTGATCTTGTGTACGTTCCGGTTCAAACCTGTTGAGCTTCCGGTGTGGGATTGGCTCAAGGGCATGCCTAAAGCGGCCCTGTGGGCCCTGGGCCGGTACTTAAACGCCGAGGTCCTGGGCCGCCTGGACTCCATGGAAGCGGCGCAGCGGGCCACACAGGACAAGCTGGACGAACACATTAAGCTCGCCGACAAGCGAGAGGCCGACGGCCTCCGGGCCAGCATCCTGCATTTCAACGTGGAGCTGATCCAGCATGCCCCTCATACCCGAGAGGATTTTATTGAGATTCTGGCGGATATCGACAACTACGAGGATTACTGCGATACTCACCCATCGTACGAAAACAACCGGGCCGTTATGGCAATCTCCAATATTAAGCGAGTTTACGCCGACCGGCTCCAGAAAGGATTTAAGGAGGTTTGATTATGGAAAAACTCACCGAGCCCCTGACTACGCTGCTGACCAACGCTGCCAATCTGCTCAAGGTCAAGACGCTGCTGACCCTGG
>CAYVTA010000221.1:0-1828 GCA_964454355.1 uncultured Eubacteriales bacterium
ATGCGTCTGGCTCTTTGCTTTTGACCATTTTTAGTTGTACCACATCAATCTTCGTTTCCTTTTTGCATTTGGGGCAATATAGTGGGAAATTGATCAGAACCGTGTCGGCATATACCTTGGTCCGTGATCGGCTTCCGCAAATCGGGCATGGGACCCAACGGGAATCATTATCTTTGGTTGTCATCATATCACCCCTTGTCTCAGCGATCCCGGCTCTGCGTTGTACGTCCGGCTCGATGGGATCACCGGTATTTTGAAAAGGCAGGCTGGCAGGTTCCGAAACTACCTTTTCCATAACCATAAAAATGTCTTCCAGCCTGCCCGTGGGTTATTTAATACTGCTCAATTTATCACTGTGTTGGATCAGCCATTTCAGCATTTCGGTGTTTGTGTCAGCCAATGCTTTATATCGCTCAAAATCGGAGAAGAACGAAATACAAGTCATTTGGATGCTGTAGACCACATAGGGAATCGCGGCTTTTTCTGCATCTGTGAGCTTGACCACATCGTCATATCCAGTGATAATGCCCCGGAAAATATCGAACCACTTGTCCCGATTCAATGTGGTATCTTCGTAGGTTTCGGAAAGGACAGCGGTAGCAGCATAGCACGGATCAAAGATGCGCATATTGCGCTCCGTAAGCTCAAAGTCCAGGAAACCGGTGATCTCACCATTATCCATAATGATATTGCTGGGATTTGGGTCACGATGGATAAGTTGCTTTGGCAGATGCGGGTATAGCCTATTCATGTGATCGGAAAAGTCCCGGTACCGTTGTCCACGGATACATAGCCCTTCTGAGCAAGATTGGCGATTACTTCTTTTTCTGCCTCCGTCGGGCTGCGCTGCTCTTTCACAATATCATAGACCTGCTGGAGCTGAAGCAGTTCCCAGCTCTCAAAGTCCCGCCAAGGTCCGAAGCAGACCATATCGTACTGGAGGGATTCCAGCCTTCCTGCATACCGGCTTTTCACACCCCATACATCACCATTGCAGCAGTAGTCCTTGAAATCGTTGGACTCAGAGGACACGGCGTCGATGTTTTCACGAAAACGCGTTCTCGCAATAAGCCAATGCTCGCTGCCGTCGCTGCGCTTGGGCAGCTGTGCGTGGCGACCCTGGCTCTGCTAGACTTCTTCCTGTATATGGTCGAATATGCCGCTGATCAGTCCGGGAAGAAGCGCCCACAACAGGAAGTTGTCATTCTCATTAGGAATCCCATCAATCTCCCGGATTTCGGAAAGGTGTTCTTTGATTAGATTGTAGAGCGGCAATCCAAGCTCCAGCGCCCGATCATAACGAAACCGCTCTGTTGCAAGCTGAAATTCATCATCCCAAATGTAAAATGCGGTGCGGTATTTGTTGGACCCGATGCGCCGCATATAGTCCATATCAATAAGCTGTTGAATCTTGTATTCCAGATACACAGCCGCAACGCCAAGGGTCTGTGCAATTTCTTCCATCGTATGAGCTTGATCTCTGCAAGCCCAGCAGATGTTTTGAGTCAGAACATCATGCCGTAGGTCCTCATATATGGGGGCGCGTGCATTTCCGCAATGCCCAACCATCAGACGGACAGGTTGAAATAATGTGTTTTCTGTCATTTCCATACGCTCCTTAATGATTTCTCTGGCCTGTTTCAAATGCCACCGAACGGTAGAAGCGGGAACAGACAATTCACGAGCAATTTCATCACCCTTTTTGTTGTCAAAGTAATACGCAACCATGGCTTTTCGGCGCAATTCACTCAGATACGCAATTTCCTGGCGGAGCTGCCGAAACTGATCTTGATGGATGATTTCCATTTCCGGGTTTGATTCGGAAGCC
>CAYVTA010000222.1:0-1812 GCA_964454355.1 uncultured Eubacteriales bacterium
TAATGAGGGACTACTGGCAGATTGACTATTAGGTCCATGTATTTAAACTAACACCTTAATATTTTTTCGGTACAAGGGGGCAATGATCCATACACGGAGAAAACCCTGCCTTGCCGGTTTCCTGCAACAGACTACATACTATACCCGATTTGCGATATGTTTTTTGCAAATCTGTTTTGCACCATTTACTCCCAACATAATGAACCGTTACTTCTGCCGTTTTACCGGATTCAGGGCAAATGCCTGAATATTGCTCTTTTAGTGAAGTAGGTTCAGAATTGCGTATAATGTTCCAAGCCATAAGAATCTCCTTTGGGTTTGTATTTTTATAAAAGGCTATCTGTTTTTACAGCATCGCATATATCGCCAATATTACAGTCAAGATATTCGCAAATCCTTAACATTACCGAGAGAGCAACTTCCTCGTTCTTTCGCAGCTTTGTCATAGTACCTGTTGCTATACTCAAATCCTTTCGCAAAGTAGCTGGCGATATATCTTTTTCAATTAGCAATATCCAAAGCTTTTTATAACTAATTTTCATTATATTTTCACCTAAACCAATATTCCTGACCTTGCATTTGATAATCTGCAAGTTGATACAACCTAAAACAAAATTCGCAACTTCTTGAGAACTGAAAGTCAAAATAAAAACCGTATATTTTAACGGCAAAACGGAACTTTGTTCAGTTTCAAAATTGCACAACATAATCGGCATTATGTTGTATCCTACAAGATGATCAATATTTTAATACATATTAGAATTTGAATTGATACTAAAAATAGGCGTGACAAAAAAGCCTTTCCACTCTTTCAAAGAGAAAGATAAAGGAAAGGCTCTTTTGTCGTATTCAATATTTCGTTTTCATAGACCAAACCTTTGAAAGATTTGTAAAACCAGTTGCTTTTCAGTCGAATATATGCTATAATACCTTTGCGTTTAATGATTGTTGATGGATGTGCAACAACCCAAATACAACATAATGCCGATTATGTTATTTGCCGATACCCCAGGTATCGGTTTTTATATTATTAGCCGCATATTTTCCATCTTGCGTTTGTGTTCTGCCCCGGTGGTAATGATGTAAATTCGGGTGGTGTTGATACTGCTGTGACCGAGAATGTCGGCGAGTTTTGCTATATCCTTTTCAATACCGTAAAAGGTGCGAGCAAACAGATGGCGAAGATTGTGAGGGAACACCTTATCAGGGGATACCCCTGCCTGCTCACATAACGCTTTCATCTCACGCCAAATGTTGCATCGGCTCATAGGCTTGCCGGATTTGGTGATAAAGATACATCCTGTAGTGATACCTTTGGTCTTAATATAATTTAATAACTTTTTCTGCAACTCCCGAACGATAAACACCGTTCGGGTTTTATTTTTACAGGAAACTACCGCCTCGCCCTTACGCACTGCCTCAACCGTGATAAACTGCAATTCGCTAACACGTATACCCGTTCCACAAATCGCCTGTAGGATCAGGTTAAGTCGCTCGTTGCCTTTCTGCTTTGCGGCATTCACAAGACGGATATACTCCGCTTTGGTTAGTTCCTTCTCCTCGGAGCAAAAAGCTTTCTTCTGCACCTTGAACTGCTTGATGCAGCAATCCACCCATCCAACAAACCGCAGAAAAGCATTTACTGCTGCAATCATAGAATTAGCACTTGCAACCTCGTACTTTTCAACAAGCGATGCCTTAAATTCCATAACC
Source organism: uncultured Eubacteriales bacterium (assembly GCA_964454355.1). Lineage (GTDB taxonomy): Bacteria > Bacillota > Clostridia > Oscillospirales > Acutalibacteraceae > UBA1081. Next base: position 1,714 of record CAYVTA010000222.1, read on the forward strand.
ACAGATTTGCTAATTTCTCTCGCTTCTGCGAACACGGTAAACGTCCTTACATCACGCAAATACTTCTCAATGGTGTTCTCGCTCTTTTCGTCCGAACGA
>CAYVTA010000223.1:0-1790 GCA_964454355.1 uncultured Eubacteriales bacterium
CCCTTTCCAGAGTTATGCCACTGTCCAATCCCGTTAAATTTTCCGTAATCCAACCATCTAATAACGTGTTCAAGCATTTCATCAACCATCACCATGATTGTAATTTCGATGTATGTACCTGCCGGGCAACTTTCACTGTTCGCAAGTGCCACACGTTCTCCCTGTGCTGTTGATGCTCTCAACGGACGCTGACAACTTCCAATTTCTGCACCATCTGGAAGATTCAGATTAATTTTTCGCTCCTTGATAAATACAAGGTTATCAATCTTACTCTTGTATGCTGTCAGTTTTTGTTTACCACCAACATATCCAAATGCCTTGGCAGCGTTTTTGAAAAATCCTTTAATCTGGTAATCCCAAAGAATAGGATTGCCGTTTTCATCTCTTGCAAATACTGTCATTGACTTCTCAAGTACTCCTTCAACTCCAATAGCTTCTACCTCCTCTTTTCTTGTCAATGCGTCCGGTGCATTTGATGCAATGTATGTCGCATGAATCTCCGGGTCTGCACTTGCTGTTCCTAAAATTTCCTCTGTAAATGTTAATCTTACTTTTAATTCCTTCATGTTCTTTTTTCCTTTCTTGTTTTATTTTTCGTATTCATTACTTTGCCTTTGCTTCACGTTACCCAGCTCCGCCTTTGCTGTACTCTACGCTACCCAGCAAATCCTTTGCACCGCCTAACTAAACTGCTACGTTGCTTATCGTAACGTTACCATTCAACGCCTTTGCGCTACGTTACCGAACTTTTCCATTGACTTTTATGTTCGTATTATTTTTTCTTTTCATCATCTGCAATTTTCTGTTTAATGATCGCACACAGCAATCTAAGCCAAGCTTCATATTCTCTCATTCTTCTACCTCCTACATCACCGCCGCGTGCGTCATTTCTGGACGCACTGGGTGTCTTTCTTTTTTGTTTCTTCCATAGCAGACGCCAGACCCTGCATGAATCCAAGTGCTCGCTGCTGTTTGTGTTCTGGCAATGCTCCGAATGTCTTGGTTACGTCTCTGATTAAATCTTTCTTTTTCTGTGTCAAAATATCACTTCCTTTCTGGTATTATTTCCTCGCTTATCGTGCTATACATACAAGGCTTGTTGTAACGATAGCGCCTGCTAAGCCGGATATTATTGGAAGTATGAAAAACAATATTTTTAATAATGTCCGGTTTTTCATTTTTCCCTTTCCCCGGTTAACCACCACCGGAAGGATGTAAGTTAATGCCAATCATGATCAAGAAAATCATCAAGTGCACATCTAGCATCTGTCAAAATACCGAAAATCTGTGTTCTTCGCTCTCTCCAATATTTAAGATCCGCTTTTTCAGAATCATCAAGAGTATCGGAATCTTCTTTTAAATATAAAGGTTCTAATTTTTCATCAATTATTCCTAAATGCTTTTCTTTATCTGCTACTTCATTTCTTAAAGCTTGCTCGATTATTGCTAATGTTGAGAATTTCATATCATTTCCTCCCTGTTTGATTTCTCTGTTGTAATTTCTCAAGAAGATTTTCAAAAGCTTCCTACTCGGATGATTCTAAAAGTGTACTCCACGCGTGGGATGGTACAGAAAAGAACACTATTGAAACAGGACATAAGACTGATCGATATGTCTGGAATCCAATTTCATGAACCGGAAGATTCTCGCCGTATACATTAACTACCATTTTTCTCACTCCTTTCCATGTGTTTTTTGTTGTCATTTTTCGCGCCATCCGTTTTGTATTTCCAATTCATTTGTTTTGCTTTGTGAATTCATTATAACACACATAAAATGAATCGTCAAT
>CAYVTA010000224.1:0-1787 GCA_964454355.1 uncultured Eubacteriales bacterium
TTTCCTCACGCTGACTGTCCGAGGAATATCTTGCGTAAATTACCGCTGTCATTCGCTGTTCACCTCCTACCAATATTTAGTTTTCTTTTGTAACATGGTTCTATCACGCCCTTTCATTTGTTCTGTTTTTGCTCTGCTTAACGCAAAAACCGTATTCAAGTAATTGCGTTGTTGCCTTTTTCTTTTAACTATCATAAACTCCACCTTTCTGTTTTCGAGAATGTGGAGTTAATATAAAAAGCAACACATCATTTGGCAAGTAAAAAGTAAGACTCCAAACTAAACACTGCAAAAGATAATTATCCAATTACAGTATTCATTCTGTTGCATTAGCGTTCTATAACGTAGTATTTTACAAATCATTACATAAACGTAAATATAAAAATTTGTCCCAAAGTATTGACATTTTGTCCCTTTAAGATTATAATGTATATGTGAGAAATTAATGGAGGCAAATGCGATATGAAAAAAAAGAATATTATTAACTTAATTAAGTATTATGCCGAAGAAAATGATGCTGGCTTTAGGAGTGAAGCATATGAAATCGCACACGATTTCGATGCATCTGGAGATTATCAACTTTCCGAATACATTATGGCGTTAATGTCAAACGCCAACACATTCGTTCCCCAGTTTAATGAAAATAACGCTCAATTTTTAGAAAAACTGAATCCTTCCAACGAATCCCTCCCCTTACCCGAAAGTATTCAAAACGATATTATTGGGGTAATCAACGCGATAGGTCATAATGCCGGTGTGAATAAGTTTTTATTTCAGGGAGCACCAGGAACTGGAAAAACCGAAACGGTTAAACAGATAGCTCGTATTTTGAACAGGGAGTTGTACACTGTTGATTTTGCTTCTATAGTTGATAGCAAATTAGGGCAGACTCAAAAGAACATTACCACTCTGTTTAAAGAAATTAACGGATTTTCTCAACCAGAAAAAGTTATGATCCTGTTTGATGAAATTGATGCGATAGCTCTTGATAGAACTAATAACAATGATTTAAGAGAAATGGGAAGGGCTACAACAACTGTCTTGAAAGGCTTGGACAATCTAGATGAGAGAATTGTTTTAGTCGCAACAACGAACCTATTTCAACACTTTGATAAGGCTATTGTTAGACGTTTTGATACAGTTATTAGCTTTGATAGATATAGCAAAGATGACATGTTAGAGATAGCAGAAATTTTGTTAAATGGTTTTTTGAACAAATTCAAATTTGCAGGTCGGAATATTCGATTATTCAAAAAAATAATAGAATTTATGAATCCCATTTTGATGCCTGGCGAATTAAAAAATATCATCAAAACTTCAATCGCATTTAGTAATCCTAATGATCCTATGGATTATTTGAGAAGATTATATTTATCCTTATGCGATGATGCAACTTGTGATTTAAAAGAATTGCAAAATAGAGGGTTTACAATTCGTGAAATAGAGATTTTAACTGGCGTCTCAAAAAGTCAGGTGTCGCGAGAATTAAAGGAGTGATTTTATGAATAGCGTGTTACAAATAAAGGGGCAATTTGAGCAAAAAAGTAACACAAGCAGCTTTGGTCCTAAAAATTTACCGGTGAATGAATCGGTAAAGGCTTCACATTTAAATAATCTGAAAAATCAATTAGAACAAATTTTAGCTTTTTGGAAAAAAGAAACAATTATTAATGGTGCCTTGGTTAGCGTTCATTATACGAGTGTAGTTGCCAAAAGTAATCGAATCGAAGCACTCCTTGCATATAAAAGGATTAAACCTAACGATACCATTAAGGGCTCTAAATTCG
>CAYVTA010000225.1:0-1764 GCA_964454355.1 uncultured Eubacteriales bacterium
AAGCGCAACAGATAGGTAGATATAAACACGGAAAATGCGGATATAAGAGTCGTCCAAACAACTAATTGACCTGCCAATATAGCGTCGCCATCCATCTCCTGTGCCATAGGAACGCTCGAAACCGCCACGGGTGTTGCGAATACGGAAACGAATGCGGCAAAATGCGCTCCGTAGAATTTGTCGCTGAAGAAGATGTACGCTATTCCCAACGTTAAAATAGGAACGATAACGGTGCGCATAAGAGTTCCGAATACGATCTCCTTTCGAAGTGATGACACTGCCGAAAACTCAAACTGCGCCCCGAGCACCAAAAGCGCCAATGGAGTCGCCATATTGGAAAGATAGCTAAGAACACTGTATATAGGCTTTATATCGGACAGTCTGAACTCAATACCCGATTTCACGAACAATGCCCTTATTCCGAGAGCAACAACTCCGGCCAATACGCTCAAAATAAGAGGGTTTTTTACAATATCCAAAAGCATTTTTTTGAAGCTCGGTTTTTCACCGTTTTTTCTGAACGCCGAAAGGCTTATAACGGCAAAAATATTGAACATCGGGATAACGACCGCAGACAAAAGCGTCGCTACGACAATGCCCTCTGCCCCGCACAAAGCTTCAGTCAAGGGCAAGCCAATGAGCGCGTGGTTAGACCGGAAGGTCGCCTGCAGGAGAACGCCTCGTCTCTCCTGATGCTTCGTCACCATAATAACCAAGGGAATAGATACGGCAAACACTATAACAAGCGCAATTGCAACATAGAATATGTATCCAAGACTGATGTTTCCGAGCGAATCTATTTTATATACATTTAAAAACAGCATCGCAGGCAACAGTATTCTGAATACTATCTTGTTGGCCATCTTGGCAAACGTCTCGTTCATAAAGCCTATTTTTTTAAGGCAATAGCCTATGATAACCATTATTATAATGGGAGCGACCGCGTTCAAAGCGAACAAAAGCGAGTCCATAAACACACGACCTTTCATTAGGGAAATACTTAAAGATTATAGCACATTTCCCTGCTTTTTTCAAGGCTTTTTATATAATTAATTTGATTTTTATATAATTTATTTGATATTGAAGTGTTCTTTTATCATTCGTGCTACTTCCGAGGGCGCGAGGTTTGTGTTGTCGATTTTCAGATAGCTTTCGAACGGGAGCTTCTCGCACTCGTAGGAGTTTAATCGGTGGGATGCGCTTGTCTTTCTCATTTCGGCCTCGCTCCATTCAACGTCGCGCTTGGATTCTTTATGCACAAGTCGGTTTTCGCTCTTGTTGCGTTCTATTCTAACGTCAAAATCGGCGCAAAGCTCAACGACGTGGCATTTTGCTCCGTGAGATTTGAAAAGCGTTATAAGGCTATCGAGATATTCAAACTCGCTATGCATATCAAAATCGCACATATAAGTAAAGATAAGTCCCGGGAAATCCCCCTCGGAAAATAGCTCGAACACCTTTTGGCGCAGGAAATTGTTAAACTCCGACCATTCCTTTTCGCTTCGGTCGAAAAGCTTTCGCGTAAGTTCTATCGACATATGGTTGTGGAAAAGCCGCAGGGGCGTTATTTTTGCAAGCTCCTGCCCTACCGTCATCTTTCCGACGGCGTGGGGGCCGAGGATTATAACAAGTGTTTTTTCCATAGTTTACGTTACTCCTTTCTGAAAATATCCAAGGTATGATTCGTCGCACCGACCATATCGCTGCGTTCGCATATATTGAAATGATATTTCATATATATCGCAAACACCTCGTCACTCATAT
>CAYVTA010000226.1:0-1742 GCA_964454355.1 uncultured Eubacteriales bacterium
GTGAGACCGCCGACCCCTACCAAACAACAGGATTGTTTGTATTCATTGCGGAGCGATGGCATATCACCACGCAAGGCGTGTATGTTTTGACAGACGAGGGAGGCGTTTTATTTCGTTTTCCTCAATTTTGCACTTTGCATTTTGCATTTTTATGCTATAATAGAAAAAATTGCTTTTGCTGTAACCTTTTGGCTCTGGATGCTGTGTATATAGGTGAAAGGCCTTACAACAAGTACGGGAGGTGAGCACATGGATGATGCCAAAATCGTGGATTTGTATTGGGAACGGTCCGAGACTGCCATTGTAGAGACCCAAAACAAATATGGCAAGTACTGCCATCGCATTGCTTATAACATTCTGCACTCTGACTATGATGCAGAAGAATGTGTCAACGACACCTATGCAAAGGCGTGGAATGCCATGCCACCTGCAAGGCCTAGTCGTCTATCCACCTTCTTGGGAAAACTCACCCGTAACATTGCCCTCAACCGCTATGCCCACGACCATGCACAAAAGAGAAATGCGCATATGGACCTGGTGCTAGAGGAAGTGGAGGAATTTCTACCTCATGACGAGGGGATTCCCCTCTCTGACGAAATCACCCTGCGGGATGCCATCAATGAGTTTGTGGCAAGACTTCCAAAACAGACGCGCATGGTCTTTGTCCGTCGGTATTGGTATCTAGATTCCATTCAGGTCATTGCCCGTGACTTTGGCATGAGCGAGAGCAATGTGAAGGTGACCCTACTCCGTACTAGAAACAAGTTTAGAGCACATCTAGAAAGAAAGGGGATTATCCTATGAAAGCAAACAGATTTCTTGAGTCCATGGGACTTCTCGATGACAAGTATGTAGAAGAAGCAAGGCACGCACCTAGGAGAAACCGCTCTGTGTGGCTCCGCGTTGGGGCACTGGCTGCCTGCGTGTGCATAATCTTCTCGGCGGTGGGGCTGTGGTTATTCCTGCCCTTTGACAACAACCCCGATGATGTTTCTCGCTATTCCGACAGCCCCTACTACCCTGTCATCCAAAAATTAAATCAACTGACCTACGAACAAACTTCCATTACCTACAAAAACAACTTTGACAAGATTTTTTCTACTCTCATAGACAAAGCGGGCGACTTGATAGGTCCCATGGCAGGCATGGCAACCGATGGAGATATGGCACCGACAGATACGCCTGAAGTTGAATATGATGCCAGTTTCGATGATGTGGAGAATGGTGGCAATTATGTGGAAACCACCGACAACCAGGTGGCGGGGGTTATTGAAGCGGATATCATCAAACGCAGCGACACCCATATTTACTACCTCCGTGGGAAGAACCTCACCGTCTATGATATTGCCGGGGAGGCATCAAAAGAAGTGGGCTCCTATTCACTCAATTACCTCACACCAAACGGGGTCTATTTACGAGGTGCTGAAATATACCTCTCCCAGGACTGCAAGACCGTCACCATTGTGCTCACACAGTCGGGGCTAGAAACGGGGGCACAAGTACACCTCATCTCCCTTGATGTGAGCGACCCTACCCAGATTACCGAAAAGAACAGTTTTGTCATTCGTGGGGATTATCTCTCTTCTCGGTCTGTGAATGGCGATATTCTGCTCCTCACCGAGTTCTATGTCGCTAGAAATTGCGACTTCTCAAAGGAGGAAGAATTCCTCCCTCAAATCAATACTGGAAATGGCATGGAGAGCATCTCTGCCGATGATATTGTCGCACCCGAAACTCTCACC
>CAYVTA010000227.1:0-1737 GCA_964454355.1 uncultured Eubacteriales bacterium
GAGACGGTTGTTACCTGCTGTAGCAAGAACTTCCTGAACGCCGTCGCCCATCTCAATGATAGATACGTCAAATGTTCCGCCGCCGAGGTCATAAACCATTACCTTCTGATCAGTTTCCTTGTCAATACCATATGCAAGAGCCGCTGCTGTGGGCTCATTGATGATTCTTTTTACTTCAAGTCCGGCGATCTTACCGGCATCCTTTGTAGCCTGTCTCTGAGAGTCTGTAAAGTATGCAGGCACAGTGATAACAGCTTCTGTAACCTGACCACCCAAATAGCTCTCTGCATCAGCCTTGAGCTTCTGAAGAATCATTGCAGAAATTTCCTGAGGAGTGTACTTTTTATCATCAATTCTGACATGATAATCAGAACCCATCTGACGCTTGATTGAAGCAACAGTATTGTCAGGGTTTGTAATTGCCTGTCTCTTTGCAACCTGACCAACCATTCTCTCTCCTGTCTTACCGAAAGCGACTACAGAAGGAGTTGTTCTTGCACCTTCTGCATTAGCAATAACAACAGGTTCACCACCCTCGATAACTGCTACACATGAGTTAGTTGTACCTAAGTCTATACCGATAACTTTTGACATAATTAACTGTCTCCTTTTATATTATATAAATTGAATTATTAATTAATTTGCAACTTTGACGGTCGCAGGTCGAATAATCCTGTCACCTATCTTATATCCCTTCATAAATACGTCTGCAATCTCATTTTCACCAAATGAATCATCTTCGATATGCATAACACCATTATGAAAATTAGGGTCAAATTGCTCGCCCACAGCACCAAATTCCTCAACACCAAGACTTTTTAGAATTTCCATAAACTGATTAACAGTCATTTCAATGCCCTTTTTATAACCATCAAAATCTGCGTCAGCATTTGATGCTGCTCTTTCAAAATTATCAACAACAGGAAGTATTTTTGAAAGAATATCTGTTTTTGTGTAAGCAACTTTTGACTCTATATCTTTCTGTGTGCGTTTTCTGAAATTGTCATACTCGGCAAGAGTTCTCATATATCTGTCATTCAACGCTGCATAATCATCCTGAAGCTTTTTTAGTTCTTCAGAGTTTTTATCTGATTTTTTTGACTTTTTATCTTTTTTATCTTCACAGACTTCTTCCTGTTTAAGATCTTTTTCTTCTTTGTTTTCCATTCATATTACCTCATTCATCGATAGTTTCCGAAAGAACTCTTCCTACTGTTTCACTTATAAACATTATACTAGGGATAATTCTGGCATAATCAATTCTTAAAGGACCGATAATACCCATAGAACCGACATTTTTTCCACCTACAGAATATTTTGATGAAATGATACTTGTGCGCTCAAATACTCTATTCATACTCTCACGACCAATTGAAACAGACAAATTATCTCTTCCGGTATTGAGAATCTGTGTAAGTCCTGAGGGAAGCTTCATATATTCAAAAATATTGTAGACATCCGATTCAAGTTCTTTAAAATTAAGCAGTTTTGACTGCCCGTCAGTAATAATATTACAGGTCATTGCCTCATGTGCAAGTTCATAAAGTGTAAACAGCAAGGGGGCCATTGACAATGCTCTGTCACCTAATGAAGCAGCAAGAGTTTGAATCTTTGCTGTTGTTAGTTCGTCAGAGCGATGTGCAGTAAAATGTGCAGCTACGATTTTATAAAACAGCTCAGCTGTTGAAATGTCAATTTCATTTTCACACCGACAGATTCTGCTCTTCATAACGCCGG
>CAYVTA010000228.1:0-1722 GCA_964454355.1 uncultured Eubacteriales bacterium
AAATCCGCAATGATCACCCGGGCATGCTCTTTGAACTGAATTTGAAAACGGTATTCCGTTTCCGGGGGCAGGTAAACAACGCTTTTGCTGCCAAGCTCGTGCCGGGTGCCATTGATCGTGATCGAACCCACCACGTGATCCAAAAAGAACACCCGGCAGTCGTAGCAGACGCTGTCCTCCTTCTTCATATCGAAGGCGGTTTTGTGCGCCCGACAGTACCGAATAAAGGGATTAAGCTCCGATATTTTCATTTTTGTAGTCACTCCTCTAAAATGTTATATTTTAGTTTGCTTTCGTTATACATTGTAGCAGAGTTATCTGGTAAAATCAAGAGGTAAAAATATTGGGTTTGGGGTAACTGTATCCAAAACAAAATGTGTACATCGTAGGGCGAGCATTGCTCGTCCGTTCGGCGGCGTTTTGTGAAAGGTTTCGGACGACCGATGGTCGCCCCTACATAGGATTCCGCAATCCGACCCACCCCGTAAATAGCCGCTTTTTGGATGAGATGGCGGTGATTTTCCGGGGATTCCCTCGCAAAACATTTATTTTTTAGGAGGAAGAATGTATGAAATTTAGTATGAAACGCACAATGGCGCTTCTGCTGACCCTGGCACTGGTCATCCCCATGTGCCTGGTGAACATCGCAAGCACTGCAAATGCAGCTCCCATCGAGAAGGATTATAACTTTGTTGATACAAGTGCTCTTTCTGATGGCGAAAATGTGGATATTCTTGGTTCAGCTGGCTTTGCTTCGTATTATCCAAAGCTTGTGACCAACTATGCAAATGGCACGTCGAACTCTTTGTTTATTGCTGCAGGATATAGCTCATCGTCCCATCGTCCTAGAATTCTTTACAATGCTACCAATAATTCTTCACATCATGCTGCAATTACCGCTTTTAAATCGCAGGGTAATACGGTAGGCAACTACTTGGCATTTCTTTTGAAGAGCCCCAGCGATAAGGATGCAACATTTAAACTAAGTGTTGATTTTCCTTCGTTTAGTGCCGCGCCTAATAGTGTTAATGTATACTTATTCCCGGCAACTGCTGGCGTGATTGATAGTGATGCAGGCACACATCTTGGTAATTATGATTACACAGCCGCTGATCGTACAACTTTAATGCAATATGGTACTACTAATAATGGCATTCTGCCTAAAACAGTGAGTGGCTTGATTGCGGATGTTACCTACTTGCGTGGCAACATTAATTGTAAAACCACAAACCTGACAATTAATGACAATGTATATGTTGCTGATGTTGACCTGGCAGCGAATACTGACTATGTTGTTGTGTTTGAGACTGCTAGTACTAGTAGTACTGGTTATCTTGCTGTTTCCGGCGTGAACCTGACTGAGGTTGTTTCTGAGTACACTGTTTCTGTGGATGCCAACATCACCGGCGGTACTGTGGAAGTCAGTTCCGAAACCGCCGTTGCTGGCGAGACTGTTACCATTACCGCTACTCCCGATGCCGGCAAGGCACTGGACGCCTATTCTGTTGTGGATGCTTCCGGTAATCCTGTTACCGTTACCGGTAACACCTTTGAGATGCCCGCAAGCAATGTAACCGTTAGCGCTACCTTCCGTGATCAGGCTACGAATGTCTACAACTTTGAGGGCATCACTTTGTCCGATGGTTATGCCAATCTTTCCGTCCAGGCCGGTGATGCGGCTATGGGTCAGGCCTACGGCACCAACAAGTGGATGGCGTATGC
>CAYVTA010000229.1:0-1716 GCA_964454355.1 uncultured Eubacteriales bacterium
GTTCGAAGGATAGAAACTTGTGTTTTGCTGTTATTCGGTAAGTGTTCAATAACCCCCTCATGTACGCAGCAACACACCCTGTGGCTTACACCAACTAAGGAGGTATATTCATGAATTCCAACTACAAACTGCTTCAGACGATCCACCGTCCTGCCCATGCGGCAGACGGCGGTACCACCACTCTGCATATCTATGACGTTTCCGACGAAACCTACGGGTTTCTGCTGATGCTCCGCAGTTTTGAGGAGGATGGTGCATTCCACGGAGATCGGTACTATCCTCCGGAAGTATGGGAAACCGGCACGCTCCGAAACGCTGTCATGGCAGATCTGGAAATCGACGAGCCGGGCATTTCCCTCCCGGGTGCCCCCACGTACCGTTATGAGTTTTCTTTGATCGGCGGTTGCCTGATTGTGGCAGAATTCTTTTTCTACAACATTTGAGGAGGGGCAGCATGAGCAGAGATTGGACTCCTGATGAAATACAGATGGTAAGCGAAGTCATGAAGGCTTCCGGCAACATGGGTTACGAAGAATTCTGCATAGACTTCGACAACCAAATGGCCAAGGCTGCCTTGGAGCGTTTCGCCAAGGTGCAGCATGACCACCAGTTCTCCTGCCCTCGGTGTGGACGGTGGACCATGAAGGAACGCACGAGCACCAACGCATTGAGCCGGCACGCCGAGGTCTACATCTGCGATCAGTGCGGTACCGAGGAAGCGGTGCTGGACTATCTCGGCAAGCCCCTCCCCCTCTCGCAGTGGTGTTTCATCACCGATATTCGGGACGCCCTCGCCGAGTAAACCCCTCTTCCAGCCCCACAGCGCCGTTGCAACGGTCGCCGCCGAAGCTGGACGAGTTACCGCACCCCCTACGGAGAAAACGCCGCCAGCGCCCCCACAAGGGCAAAAAGAAAAAGCCCCCACCGAGCCAACCACGGAGGATCGGAACTGTGGGGGGCTAACATTTTTCCCTTTTTTATCTTAAAAAGCAAAAATCCCCTCCCCAGAGCCTATCTCAGCTCCAGGGAGGGGACGTTTATTTAACGTTCACTTTTCCGCAAAAAGCGTTCCTTAGCCGGTCTTCTTCATGCTCAGAATCAGGGCCTCGCCGGTATCCTGGATGATGGCGGTGATGTCCTTGCCGGCAGCGTTAAGCAGGTTCTTTGCAGGCTCGGAGATCTGCGCCAGGGCCTTTTCCAGCAGCAGTGTGCCCAGTTCCTCGATCTCCGCATCCGTCAGTTTGCCGTCCTCACAGGCGGCCTTCATCCCCTCCACGGTGGTCTGCTGAAGGGACAGCACCGCGGTCTGGGCCGCCTCAGTAACTTCGTTGGTAGCGGCGGCAATGCTGGCAAGTTCGTTGCGCTTGCCGATCTTGGCGGTGAGCCAGGTGCCCAGCACACCGATCAGGGTCAGCAGCAGAGCAGCGACGATCTGTACAACGTTTTCGATGATAATTTCGTTCATAGTATGTATCCTCCTTAATTCTCAGTGTGTCTTACAAAACACGTTTTTCCAAATGATTCACTTCTGCCATAAGTTCCTTCAGGAAGCCGTTGCCGTTGAGCTTGTCCTCATCATGGTAGACTTCATGCATCCGGTTCAGGTCCTCCAGCTCCTCCACGGTGACCCAGCACCGGGCTATGTAAGTCTTCCCCAGATGCTTGATCCGGTCATACAGGATGGTCCTGTCCGCCAGGAACAGCACATCCATCTTC
>CAYVTA010000230.1:0-1712 GCA_964454355.1 uncultured Eubacteriales bacterium
TTTTGTATGGGAATACTCTTTTATGCTTTCAAGAGTATTTTCTTTTAGTTTATTTGTTACTACTCAGCCATAAATAATTAAAAATAATTAAATTTAATGATACATAAATCATTTTATGTGTTATAATGAATATGCGAGATGAAGCCTATCTTAAACAATTGGTTAAATTCATCTCGCTTTTTTTGTAAAAATGTGAGATAATAGAATTGTTTAGGATAGGCGGTGTAAAATGAAGAAATATAATAATATCTATGATATGTACGAAGAACAATACAATAAAAATTTAAAATTATCTAAGGAAAATAAAAAGTTAAAACTTGAAATGGCAAATGCAAAATACGAATTAGATTATTTAAAAAAATCTACTCAAAATAAAATTGCAAACGCAGTTAAAAAAGCAACAGAACCATTAGAACAAAAAATTTTAAATTTAGAAGATAACTTAGATGATGCTCAGAAAGAAATAGAAAGATTAAAGAAAGAACTTAATAAAAAGAATTATAATATAGATAAACTTGAATGTTCTATCAATAAAAATAGTACTAATTCGGGTATCCCAACTAGTAAAGAAATTAAAACATCAAAACATAAAACTGGTACTAATACATATAATCACAGAAAGAAAAAATCAAAAAAAACTGGTGGACAATTAGGCCATCCAGGAAAAACTTTAACGAAAGAAACGCTTATCAAAAAAATTAAAGAAAATGGCTTAGAAGTTAATCAAGTAATTCATAATATAAAAGGCAAGGAAAATCAAGAAGATATTGTAAAATATAAAATTGGAATTAGTGTACAATTATATATTGAAGAACATGTTTTTAAACATACAGAAAAATCACAAGAAGTGTTACCAAAAGAATATTATTCTGATGTAACATATACTAATGACTTAAAGTCATTAGTAGTTACATTAGGTAATTATTATTCATTAGGTTATAGTAAAGTAAAAGAAATACTTTATGATTTTAGTAATGGAATTATCGATATAAGTGAAGGAACAATAGATAATATTTATGAAGAATTTTCTAATAAGTCAGAAGATACAATAAATAACATAACTAACAACATATTAAATGGAAAATATCAACATACAGATGAAGTAACAACTAAGGAAAATGGTAAAGATACTTATTATAGAGGGTATTCAAATAAAGAAAGTGTCCTTTATAAATATCATCATCATAAAGGGGATAACCCAATACAAGATGATAATATTTTAACTAAATTTTATGGAACAATAATTTCAGATCACGAAGTTGGTATTTTTAAATATGGGATAAATAATCAAGATTGTGTAATACATACCGGTAGATATTGTATTGAAGCAGAACAAAATGTATATGAAACAGAGTGGCAGATGGAATTATATCGGTTCCTTTTGAAAGTTGAAAGGCAAAGAAAAATACTTATGAAATTTGGTAAAAATAGTTTTAACAACGAAGAAATAAAGATAATAGAAGATGAGTATGATAGTATTTTAGAAAAGGCAAAAATACAAAATCAATCAATATCATCAACTTATTGGAAAGAAAAAGAAAATGCTTTATTAAACAGGTTAATAAAGTATAAAAATACCACTTTGCTTTATATACATGATTTTGAATTACCGTATGATAATAATCACATGGAAAGATTATTAAGAATGATTAAAGGTAAAACAAAAGTATCTGGTGGATTTAGAAGTACTAAAGGTGGAGAAAGATTTGGAA
>CAYVTA010000231.1:0-1705 GCA_964454355.1 uncultured Eubacteriales bacterium
CATCCATGAATAACGACCGCCGCGACATCCTCCGCCGTATCGACGCCCTTCTTTCTCAGGCCCACGAACTTCTCACCGAAGTCCGCGACGATGAAGAAAACGCCCTTGCCGCCATGCCCGAATCCTTTCAGTTCGGCGCAAAGGGGGCCGAAATGGAATCCGCCATCTCCGACATGGACGAGGCCCTGATGAGCCTTGAATCCGCCCGTGAATACCTTGAGGAGGCCGCCGCATGAAGATCATAGCCACCATCCTTCTGGCCTTCGTAGCCGTCTCCATCGGCCTGTCCATCGGCCCCCGCCCCGCCGACGCCGTACGCATGCAGTCCACCACCGACTACCAGATCGAACTCTCGGCAAGGAGCCGCATATGACTCTCGAACAGTACCGCAACCACGTCGCCGATCTCGAGCTTGAGATGAACCGCTACCTTAAGGCCGCCCAGCACACGCAATCCCAGACCTACTGGGATGCTTATTATTCCACGAAATATCAGCTGCATAACGCCCGCGCCTACCTCAGAAAAAAGGAAAAGAAGGAGAACGCCGCATGAGCTACCTGGAAATCCTCCGTGAAGAATCCGCCCGCCAGCGCGAAGAAGACGCCGCCGCCGAGCGCGAGCGTGCCCGCAACGCCCACAGGATGCACGGCATCATGTGCGAAGAAAACCGCCGTGCCATGTGGCTTGAATTCGTCGAACGAGAAAGGAGCAGAGCATGAATCCCTCACAGGAAATCCCGGCGTGGGCAGTAGAACCGCCGCAGGACGAACAAGGTTTAGAATTGTGGCTTGACTGGTACGGCAGAGAACGCCTTGCCGAAGAACAGCAGGCCTTCGAGAACGCCTTCTAACACATACTGCAAAGGGCCCTTGCAGTATCCGGTTTTGAGACGTTCAACAGGAGTAACGACATGGAATATCAATCTGAACAGATAGGCGAACTCGCCAAGGCTCTGGCCGCCGCGCAGGGAAAGTTCACCTTTGCCTTGAAGGACAACGCCGCGCCAACTTTCAATAAAAGCGGGCAGATAGTGGGGAAACGCTCTTATGCCGACCTCCAATCTGTCATTGACGCAGTCAAGCCCCATCTCGCCGCTCATGGTCTTGCTGTAGTGCAGGCCACCTTGCCCAATCCTAACGGCATCAGCCTGCGCACCACGCTCATGCACTCTAGCGGGCAGTGGATAGCCGGGCAGATAGACCTTCCTAATGACCGCATGGGTGGCATACAGGGCATGGGGTCTGCCCTCACCTACGCCCGCCGCTACGCTCTTTCCGCCATGGTAGGCATAGCCAGTGATGAAGATGACGACGGCGAGGCATCTATGGCCGCAGCCAAGTCCTACAAGAAACAGCAAGTGCAGGACGCCCGCACGCAGGCCGCCGCCAGCAATACCGACCCGCTCACCGAAGCCCAGCTGAAAGCCCTCATGGCCCGCTTTCGCGAGCTGGGGATTGGAGCTGACCGTGAAAAGTATCTCACCGATGTATCCGCCGTACTCGGCCGTACGATCGAGTCCTGCAAAGGACTCACCGTTACAGACTTCCACAAGTATATGTCAGCAACTGACCCTTCCCGCGCAACTGACAACCCCTTCTAGGAGCCACAATGTACCAGTTCACCATGATCATAGGCCGTCTGGGTAAAGACCCCGTACTTCGCACCACCAGCAACGGCAAGCAGGTAGCGCAGTTCACTGTGGCCG
>CAYVTA010000232.1:0-1704 GCA_964454355.1 uncultured Eubacteriales bacterium
AGGAGGTGGAAGCCATGGATCTGGGCTTCACCATTGCATACACCCCTGAAGCGGAAGTCATGATGGATGACCGGATGATCCTGAAAACCGATGTCATTCGGGTCCTGCAGAGCCTGCAGGAAACCGGCGAGGCCATTCTGGACGAGGAAACCGGCCTCATGGTCACCCGGGCACGGCTGGGCAACGTGACCTTCTGGGTCAAGTACACCGAAACGGATACCGGCTATCTGGTCCACCGGGCTTACAGCCACCGGATGACCATTCACAACCGCTAAGCGGCGGGCCGCCGCTGGCAATTCGTTACGAACACACAATCATATCGTTACACCGTTGGGGGTCACTCGGTAACGTTATACCCATGTAATTCAGGAGAGTATTATGGCAACGGAAAAGAACTATTACACCATAGACCCGGAAGGAAAGCTGACCTGCATGAAGTGCAAGTGCAAGCTCCATAAGGGTAAGGCAAAATTCATGTATCTGGACAACGGCTTCCCGGTGGAGCTGCCCGTGTGCCCCAGCTGCGGCTTCGTCTATGTTCCGGAGGAACTGGCTCTGGGCAAGGTGCTTTCCGTGGAGAAAGCCCTGGAGGATAAGTGATGCTGGGCCACCCCGGCGGCGAGAAACACAGCCGCTATCTGATCGAACTGGCCTTTCTGGACAAGGGCAGCAAATGGCTGGATATGGGCGCCGGAGACGGAAGCACCGTCAGCGTGCTGCGAAGCCTTGGTTATGAAGCAGAGGGTATCGATCTTGTGCCCCGGGGAGAGAATGTCCTCGCCGGAGATTTTCTCCATACCTGCTATGAAAACGGCAGCTTTGACGGTATCATCAGCCAGTGCAGCCTTTATGTCAGCGGCAATGTCCCCGTGGCATTGCAGGAGGCGTCCCGGCTGCTGCGAAAGGGCGGAAAGCTGGTATTTTCCGATGTAACGGAGAATGTGGTGCAGCTTCTGAACCACTGCCGACAGGCAGGCTTCGCCGTGCGGCACCTGGAAGATCTGACCGAGGAATGGAAGGAATATTATCTGGAAGCCCTGTGGAAAGAGGACAATGTGTGCCTGCCCCAGGGAAAAAAGTTCAGCTATGTATTGTTCGTTTGCGAAAGGATGTGAGTCCATGGATCTGGAAGAGAGAATTATGGAACTAAGCCGCTATGGTTATGCCTGTGGTCAGATCCTGGCCATTTTGTTGCTGGATACCATCGGAGAGGAGAATCCCGCCCTGGTGCGCTGTATGCAGGGACTCAACGGCGGCATCGGTTCTTCCGGTGATGTCTGCGGCTGTATGGCGGCAGGCTGCTGCCTGATCTCCTATTTCACCGGCAAGCCGGGAGATACGGAATTTGACAGTCCCCACCACAAGGGAGCCATGGGAGAATTCACCCAGTGGTTCACGGAGGAGATGGAGATGGAGTACACCGCCATCGACTGCCGGGACATCGTGGGAACCAATCCTGCGAAAAAAGTCCAGTATTGTCCTGATATCATTGCATCTACCTATGAAAAGTGCATGGATATTTTAGAAAGCAGAGGATTGCTGTAAATGGAGATCGGAAAAACCATGTCCGTCTGTCCTGTCTGCCTTGCGAAAATTCCCGCGAAAAAAACAGTAGGGGACGATGGAAATATCTATATGGAAAAGCACTGCTGGGAGCACGGCAATTTCCGTACCCTCATCTGGGAGGGGGATTTGGAAAGCTAC
>CAYVTA010000233.1:0-1703 GCA_964454355.1 uncultured Eubacteriales bacterium
TTGCTTCTTGTCCCCTCCGGGTAGATGCCGATGGATACCTCTTGCGTTTTCAGCAAATTCGCTGCCTTGTTGATGGTGACGATGGCCTTTCTGGGATTTTCCCGGTCGATTGGCAGAAAGCAGCATTTCCGGATGATCCGTCCAAAGAATGGTATTTTGAAATTCTCGGGTTTGGAAACAAATGCGATCTTCCACTTTTTCAGGGCATACCAAGTGATGATGGGATCAAAATTGGATCGGTGATTGCAGACAAACAGCACCTTTTCATCCTTGGGGATATGATCCACGCCGCTGACATGGACCCGGATCCGCAGAAGCTTCATCGCGGCTGCCGTAGCACTATCCAGCAGAAAGCGGTAGAAACCGCTGTTTTCATCGTACTCCTTTTCCGGGTTTACAAGTAGCGCACAAACACCAAGGAACAGCACATACAGTAAAAGCAATCCAAGAAGGCTTCCGAGAATATATAAAAGGATCATAAACCACCTGCTTTCTCGCTGCCGCACATAGTTTGGCAAATACAATCCGCAGCATTTTGGTGTGGTAGGGTGTCCAGGGATGCCCGCATCTGCTCCCGGCGGCTTTCTGACTCCATCAGTTCCAAGCACAGCTGCGCCAAGCCTTCCGGGTTGTCCGCAGTTACTGCACCGCCGATAGAGGTGAAGTAGAGCAGATTGTATTCCTCGCAACCGGCCACCGCATCAATGAACACCATGGGAAGACTCTTTGCAGCGGCCTCCGTCGTGCTCAATCCGCCGGGCTTAGTCAAGTACAGATCTGCGCTGTCCATCAAACTGGCAATATCTTTCACAAAGCCGTAGATATGGATGCCGGGAAAACAACCAAAAGCTTCTGTCAATTCCTGCTGCAGCTTTTCGTTTGTACCGCAGATAATAGAAAGCTCCATGGCTTCGTCCATTCCCCGGCTGAGCAGCTTTGTCAGCTTTTCCATCGGTCCGCAACCCATACTGCCGCACATCATCAGAAGGTGGGAATGGGATGGATCGATCCCAAGCTTTTCCTTTGCTTGTTGTTTATTGACTTGCATATAGAATTCTTTACGGACAGGGATTC
Source organism: uncultured Eubacteriales bacterium (assembly GCA_964454355.1). Lineage (GTDB taxonomy): Bacteria > Bacillota > Clostridia > Oscillospirales > Acutalibacteraceae > UBA1081. The sequence continues at coordinate 1,075 of CAYVTA010000233.1, forward strand.
CACTTGGAAACAACTTCTCTTCCGGTATGCCTTGGGCAACGAATTCCTCTGTTAAAGCTTTTGAAGGGATAAAATAATAGTCCAGCTCACTATTTGCCGTTCCGGGGCTGCAGGTGTAATCCGTACCCACGAAGGCTGTTTTCAGCTGCAGTGGATGCTCCTTCATGGTCTGCCGGAGCAAAAGTCCAGAAAACACATGGGTGCAAATAACCGCATCGTACCCGCCCTCTTGGATGTAAGTGTACAGTTGCTCTGTGCCACCGGTCAGCAGCTTATAAACGGTAGCTTCGTCCTGCAGCATATTCGGGTGCCTTTCCGCAAAGCCATAGCCTTTACGAAACAATCCCGGAATATGACGGTACATAGTGGTATGTCCCCAAGACATAAACTTGGAAAGTTTATCCGATACAAAACCAAGAGCATCTGCAATATCGCATTGCTGCCCCTGTTCTGAAAATGCCGTTTGTATTGCCCCTGCGCAAGCGTTATGACCGCCGCCGGTATTGCAGCTTAATATCAGAACACGCATAGAGTTCCTTCTTTCTTTTCTTTACGGGTCTGCAGCTTTTTCTGTAGGCGAATGAGTCTGGGGCGGTTATATCGCTGGATCAGGATAAATGGCAGATTCA
>CAYVTA010000234.1:0-1683 GCA_964454355.1 uncultured Eubacteriales bacterium
ATGGCGTTGCTGACCCCCGTCAGAGAGCCGTTCATCAGCACCACATCCGCAGATTCCATGGCAATATCCGTGCCGGCGCCGATGGCCATGCCCACATCCGCCGTCACCAGCGCAGGGGCATCGTTGATACCGTCACCCACCATCAGCACCCGCTTGCCCTCCTGGCGAAGACGGGTGATCTCGTTTGCCTTGTCGCCGGGCAAGACCCCGGCAATGACGCTGTCGATGCCGGCCTTTGTGGCAATGCTTTGGGCGGTTTGGCGGTTGTCACCAGTGAGCATCACGACCGCAAGCTTTGCCTTTTTCATGGCTGCTACGGCAGCCTGGGAGTCTTCCTTCAGTACATCCGCCGCCGCGATCACGCCAAGGAATTTTCCGTCTTCAGAGCCAAAATACAGCGGGGTCTTTCCTTCGGCTGCCAGGGCGGATTCTTCAGGCGCATCAATGCCTTTTTCCGTCATCAGCAGACGGTTGCCGCCAAAATAGCGCACACCGTCAATCGTTCCTGCCACGCCTCTGCCCGGCAGGGTCTCGAAACCGGAAACCTCGGGAATATCCATGCCTTCTGCTTTCTTGAGGATCGCCTCGGCAAAGGGATGCTCCGAGGGGTTTTCCAGGGCTGCCGCGATCTTCAAAAGCCAGGCCAGATCCACACCGGCGGGAAGAATATCCGTAACCTCCGGATGACCGGCTGTCAGGGTGCCGGTCTTATCCAGCACCACCGTATCCACGCTGTGTAAATGCTCCAATGCCGCGCCGTTTTTAAACAGCACGCCCATGGATGCGCCTCTGCCCGTTCCCACCATGATAGCCACGGGGGTCGCAAGACCCAGGGCGCAGGGGCAGGAAATAACAAGCACGGAAACGGCAGAGGTCAGTGCCACCTCAAAGCCGCCGATAAACATCCAAACCGCAAAGGTAACCGCTGCGATCGCCATGACAACGGGAACGAATACGCCGGCGATCTTATCTGCCAGACGGGCGATGGGGGCCTTGGAGCCGCCTGCCTCTTCCACCATGCGGACAACCTGACGGAAGGTGGTGTCCTCCCCTACCTTGTCCGACCGGAACTGGAAATAGCCTTGCAGATTCACGGTAGCCGCGGCAACGGTATCACCGCTGGCCACATCGCAGGGCACGCTTTCGCCGGTCAGGGCGCTCATATCCACCGCACCGCTGCCTTCCAGCACCGTGCCGTCCACCGGGATCCGTTCACCGGCCCGGACGACCACCGTATCGCCTACCCGGACCTCTTCTGCGGGCACAGACACTTCCTGCCCGTTCCGCAGAACCGTGGCGGTTTCCGGCCGCAGAGCCATCAGGGCGCGGATCGCGTCGCCGGTTTTGCCCTTGGCCCGCTGCTCCAGATACTTGCCAACAGTGATCAGTGTCAAGATCATGGCCGCCGACTCAAAATACAGGTGCTTACCGTAGGCCGCCACGGCAGCAAGATCTGCCCGCCCCGCGGCATCCGCCATCAAAAACAGCATCACGATGCCGTAAAGCAGCGATGCGCCGGAGCCCACGGCGATCAGGCTGTCCATATTGGGGCTGCGATGCCAAAGGGCCTTCAGTCCCCGGGTATAATAGACCCGGTTCAAATACGCCACCGGCAACGTCAGAAACAACTGGGTGAGGGCCGCCGTAATGGGGCTGCGATGATACCAGCCGGGCAGCGGAAGC
>CAYVTA010000235.1:0-1682 GCA_964454355.1 uncultured Eubacteriales bacterium
ATGAATATACATATCGAGGAGATTTCTCTTCCTTCTGAACCTAAAATGGAAGATAAATGGATTTTGTCTCGTCTTAATACAACAATAAAAGAAGTTACAGATAACCTCGAAAAGTTTGAATTAGGTATTGCTCTTCAGAAGCTTTACGACTTCGTATGGGATGAATTCTGCGACTGGTATATTGAACTTGTAAAGCCTCGTCTTTACGGCACAGATGAAACAAGCAAGAAGAACGCCGAACAGACACTCACTTATGTTCTTTCAAACTTCTTAAAGCTTCTTCATCCCTTTATGCCCTTTGTAACAGAAGAAATTTACTGCTCACTTCCCGTGTCTGACGAAACAATTGTAACAAGCAGTTGGCCCAAGTATGACGAAGGTCTCTGTTACGAAAAAGAAGAAGCTGAAATGATAGCAGTATGTGAAGCTATTAAGGCAATCCGTAACCTTCGTACAAGCATGAACGTTCCCCCTTCAAGAAAAGCTGCAATGTATATTGTTACAAAAACTCCCGACCTTTATCAGCAGGGCAGCGTATTCTTTGAAAAGCTTGCAGGCGCAGCTTCTGTAACTGTTTCTGACAACGATTCTATCGTTCCCGAAGGCTGTGTAAATGCAGTTGCTCCCGGTGCAACAATCTTTATGCCCACAGGTGAACTTGTCGACACAGAAAAAGAAATTGAACGTCTTACAAAAGAAAAGATAAAGCTTGAAGGCGAAATTGCACGTGTTGAAAAAATGCTTTCTAACGAAGGCTTTGTATCACGCGCACCCCAAAAGCTTATTGATGAAGAAAAGGCTAAGGGCGTTAAGTACAGAGAAATGTACGAAGCAGTTCTTGAATCTCTTGCAAAATTAGGTTAATAAAAATTTTCACAATACTATAATTGTCTCTGACAATCTGAAAAGTCCTGAACAAAATAATATGCACCCCAAAAGCATTTAACTTTTGGGGTGCATATGAAAGTTCAGGATTTTTTATTATCTTTATTCCACCAGAAGTATTTCAGTAGCTTCGTCCGCTCCTCCGATTATATCAAATTCATCCTCTGTAGGAACATATCCGAAGTTAGGTCTTACAATATACAGCTGGTATTCAGGTTCTTCAAGCTCATTTCCATACATGTCCATAAAATACACTGTTAAGCTTTCAACTTTAGCATCGAGTACACAAGTTAAAACATCAATGTCTATATAGAGCCTATCTTCATACACTTCTTCGTATATATTGTACTCGTTTTTCATAATAAAGGGAACACTATTGCCTAATTCATATCCGGAAAGAGTATACCCCTTATCATTAAGGCTACCCTTAATTTCTACCATGTCAAAAATGTCACTTTTAAGTGTAAGTGTTACGTCATCACCATTAACTTCCACAACACCTTCAAGATTATCGCTATCAAAATATGCACCGTCAAGGAAATCCGTTAAATCAACATAGATATTACCATTATCAAGCATACCTTTTGCGCCTACCCAAAACTCTTCAAACTGATAATCATATTCGTAATCAGGTTCAATATCTGAATATCCCATCAGCTCCATAAGGCTTACGCTGTTTTCTTCTGTAATAACAGGCATGTTAACAATATTTTTTTCATTTATTTTTTCATATGTTGCTTTTGATTTCAAGGTAATATCAATGTCGCCCATTTCTTTTGAAAACATTACATTTATAT
>CAYVTA010000236.1:0-1671 GCA_964454355.1 uncultured Eubacteriales bacterium
TTGAGACCTAAACTGGTGTTTTGCAAGATGATATAAGCAGATGAAATTTGAGTTTCATCGACAAATAAAGAGAGAATAATATAATAGACGGTTCCGCTAAGTTCCATAGTGATTGTGGCGTAGATTAAATCGTGAGCAGTTAAGGGGTCACAGCCGTCAAACCTTTTTATTTATAAGGAGTGATACACATAAACAAATCGAAAGAACTATTAAAATTAGTGACTGAAAATCCCGATTTGCCCATAATTCCATTGGTAGATTATGAGGTGGTAGGTGACGATTACGGATATTGGATGGGCAGTTTTGGACGTAGTGAGGTTGGCGAATATGCGCTGTTTAGTGATAGGTATTTTACCGACAGAGATGAACTTGAGGATAGATATGCCGATTATATAGCGGATGATTATCCTGATATGAGCGATGAAGATTTCTTTGCAATGGTTAAAGAAAAGACAAAAGACTGGTGGACTGAAGCCATTCTGGTTTATATTGGCACACCCGACTGATAAAACGCTCGTTTTATTGGTGAAAGGAGATAGTAATGATTATTGAAACATGTCCGAAATGTGGACACGACTTAATGAGTTTAGTACTTACTTCATATCCACCAATTCATAAAAAGGAATGTCATAATTGTGGATGGAGTTGGAGTAAAACAGAAGAGATTGTAAGAGTTCCTTTTAATGAAGACAAGATAAATATTGAAGGTTTTAATTATCCAGATTTTTTCAACAATAACAATTTTGAAAAGTCTGCATGTATCAATTGCCCAAGTAACCCTAAAAATGGTGGCAATGGTATCTGTTTTTGTACATTAGGACAACAAGTTATTTACTAAATGATTATAAATCCACGCCTTTAAAGACAAAGGAAGGGAGAATAATATGAAACAAACAAATACAATGACAATTGCAGAATGTCAAGTAGACACGATTAAGCACATTGAGAACGTAAGAAAGTTCATCAAATTATTCACAGACAAGCTGGCGGTGAGAGGTGTAGAACATGACAGACTCAAATTAGAGTCACCAGAAGTAGAAATTTTCACAGAATATACACCTAAGTTGGCAGGTTCTACATATGGAAGTGAAGAGTATAACGGATTCTTAAAAGAGATGAATGTTGCATTACAGCATCATTACGCAAACTACAGACATCATCCTGAACACTTTGACAAAGGTATCAATGATATGAATTTGGTTGACATTGTAGAAATGCTTTGTGATTGGAAGGCTGCTACGATGCGTCATAACGATGGAAATCTGTTAAAGAGTATTGAAGTGAATGCAAGACGTTTTGGTTATGACGACCAGTTAAAACAGATTTTCATTAACACAGCAAAAATGTTTGATGAACAGTCTTAATTTGCCAATAGAACAAGTCTTTTAACAGAGGAGGATATATGAAAGTATTAAGCAAGGAAGAGTTTTGTAGCGTTATAGAATCGTTAAAAAGAGAAGACGATTTTATAGCCACTCTTAACGACACATTTCAGCGTTATAACAAAGATATTCAGATTTATACAACAAACCTCGAAGATATCGTCATTAAGTTATTGCAAACGATGTTCCAAGACGAAGAAGGAGAATGGATATCGTACTGGTGCTATGAGTTAAAGTTTGGAGAATATTATGAAGATGGCACGATTAAAGAGATGGATGGGACTATTAT
>CAYVTA010000237.1:0-1242 GCA_964454355.1 uncultured Eubacteriales bacterium
GACAGTTATAGTATACTCGTATTCCTATTTTTACTACAAATTTTTTTATAAATTTTCTCGTTTTTTTGCCGAAACGGCATTCTCATGTGCAGTGGTGTATCGAGGAGACTTGGAATTTTTATAAACTTTGCATTTCGGGGGTTAACAAATGCCGTTTTCGTGACCTACCAGTGAGGATTATAAATTTTTTCATTATTTCCCGTCAAAACGCCATTCTCATGTGCAGTGGTATATCGAAGAGAATATTTTTGAATTATACCCCGACAAACGGCGATTCTCATGGCTTGTCTATGAAGAAATTTTTGAAAACGGTGGAAAATCGACTCCAAATTCTCCAACTGGGGAGTGAGGAGCATCTCATAAAAAACACAGAAAGGAGCTGATGCCGTATGAACGCCTAAATCACCGCTTCAACCGCAACCGTTACCAACCAATAAAAAAGAAAGGAGCATGAAAATGCAAGAAAACAAAACTATGACCATCTATGCCGCCAAGTGCAGAGGCAATGCAACAAACTGCCTCTATCCCACCAAGGTCAGTTTGACCGACGAGGAGACAGCAAGAAAAGCCTTCTCCCGTGATACCGTATTCGCTGAATACAAGGATAACTACCGAGCCAATGACAACTTCATTCGCTCCAACGTCATCCCCTTTGATTGCGACAATGACCATTCGGACGAACCGAGCGAGTGGATAACCGAGGAGGATATCGCTACCGCCTTTGACGGTATTTGCTATATGATCCACTACAGCCGTAATCACCTGAAGCAGAAGAAGGAGCGTTCTGCCCGTCCTCGTTTCCACATTCTTTTTCGCATTGACGAGATAACCGACGCCAATGAATATACCGCCCTAAAACAGCGTGTACACGATTTCTTCCCGTACTTTGATGATAAGGCTCTCGATGCTGCCAGGTTCTTCTTTGGGACAGCAGACCCGAAGGTGAGCTTCCATCCCGGTGAAATGACCTTGAATGCCTTTATGGATAAATATGAAGCCACCCGTGCCGAAATGGACGCAGAGATGTCTTTTGAGGAGTTTTGCAATGAAGCTGAAGTCATCCATGAGGGCGGTCGCAATAAAGCGATGCACCTGATTGCCGTACGTCTCCTCAAGCGATACGGAGACACAGAGGAAGCAAGAAACGCCTATATAACCGAATCGGAAAGATGTGTTCCTGCCCTTGATAAAAAGGATCTTCGTTCCATTTGGATGAGCGCAAAACGCTTTTACAATGATCAA
>CAYVTA010000237.1:1252-1660 GCA_964454355.1 uncultured Eubacteriales bacterium
TCCCGACGTCTACAACGCTCCTGCTGTGTGGGAAACACCGATTCCGTTTGATGAATATAAGCTCCCAACCTTCCCGGTGGAGGCGTTGCCCCGTGTACTTCGGGAGTATGTCAATGCCGTTGCCGAAACCACACAGACTTCCCCCGATATGGCTGCCGCCGCATCTCTTGCCGTTGTTGCCATCTGCGCGCAAGGCAAATTTTCCATATCCGGCAAGAAGGATTGGGCAGAACCCCTCAACCTGTTCGTAGTCATCATCGCACCTCCCGCCGAAAGAAAATCTGCCGTAATGACTCTTATGACCTTCCCCCTGGAGGACCATGAGCGTAAGGCAAACGAGGAGCGGAGTACGGCTATTTATGAGAGCGAAATGCTCCGCTCGGTGCTGGAGAGGGAGAAAAAGTCCAT
>CAYVTA010000238.1:0-1642 GCA_964454355.1 uncultured Eubacteriales bacterium
GTTGCGTAATGCTGGCAGATCCCCTCCTTATATTCGGTAAGGAATGCCACCGCGACATCCGCCGCCGCGTCCAGCTCCTCAGGATAATTCAAATTGTAGGTGGCAGCGTTTTGAACGTAGGAAGCAACCGTACGCACGATATATTTATCATCCTTGCTAAAGTTGTTGTCCTCGATGATCTTTTGCATTGCGGCGTAGGTGCTTAAGGGAACGTTCAGGTAAGTATCGTAGACGAAATCTCGGTACGCCTCCTCCACGCTTGAGTAGGCTGCGGGAAGCGTGCCCACGTGCGTTGACACGTTCTGGTGGTCGTAAGCGTAGTAATATACCGCATACGCAGCGCTCGGATCGGTCGCTGTAAACCTGACGTCGTCCGTCTGCACGTCATACTCATGCTCGGAGGCTTCCATATAATACGGCAGCAGATAGTTGAGAGACTGCACGGGCTCAATCCGCATCTCCATGCGCGTATAGCCCGCGCTCTGGAGTGCAATACCCGTGAGATAGTTCATGCTGTATACGCTACCGATCAATTCTCCGTAAGAAGCGGGAGAGGTGTCCCAGCAGTTATAGAGATAATCTCCGCGGCTCCAGGTGCGCAGATACACGCGGCGCGTTTCCGTTGCATAGACCTTGGCAACGAGAACGGAAGCTTCGCCCGAGCCACCGCCGATCTGCCCGCTTTGATCCAAGCCGCCGCTGCCGTCATCACCGCCACCGCCGACGTCTCCTTCATCATCTTCTCCGCCCGTGCTGCTGCCGCCGTTCACGACCAGCGCACCGAGCTCCGTGGAAATGACATAGTTATGCGTCACGTTCTGACCATCACCGTCGGTCACGATACATTCGGCGATGCTGTTTTGTGTTTCGCCGGGCTCGGTTCTCGTGCCCGAAACAACGACCTCAAGCGTGTGTCCCGCAAGCACGTTCGTCTGCGAGACCACGCTCCACTCCGCACAGGTCAGCGGCTTGCCGTCGTAATCCTTGGAGGCGTCTGCCGAGCGCACCGTAACGGCAATGGGGCGCACCGTAAGCTCACCGAAAATGGCGGTTACGGTATAGTTTTGCGTGACGTTATTGCCCTTGGCGTCCTTGATCTCCACACCAAAGGTGTTGTCGGAGGTGCCCGCGTCGGTGCGCGTTCCCGTGGCTATCATGGAAAGCGTATGCCCCTCCATCAGCGTTCCCGCGATCATCTCCACGGTATCACAGGTCAGTGCCATGCCGTCATAGGTCTTTTCCGCACCCGCGGACTGCACCGTGATCGCGTGGGGAGTAACGATAAGCTCGCCTGCAAGACAGGAGATCGCATAGTTATGCGTGACATCCGTGCCGTCCTGCGTAACCACCTGGGCGATCACCTTGTTTTCCGTTTCACCGACCTCGACACGCTCTGCGCCCATGGTGATCTGCAGTGCGTGCCCCTGTACCAGCTCACCCATGGTGAGCTGGTAGCTGACACAATTCAGCGGCTCGCCGTCGTACTGCTTGGACGCGCTTGCCGTGGTCAGCTCCAATCTGCGTTGCATAACGGTCAGCGTTCCGGGCGCATACTCGATGGTATAATCCGCCGTCACATCCGTGCCTGCGGCATCCACCACGATCGCGCTAAGGGAGTTTTCCGACTGCCCCGCGTCGCTGC
>CAYVTA010000239.1:0-1627 GCA_964454355.1 uncultured Eubacteriales bacterium
CCCCATATCACGGACAACTGTTTCAACTTTCCCGAGAGGGAGAACAGAGATTTGAACTCACTAAGAATGAGTTTATTCAATCCGGTGACTTCATAGAAGTCTAAGTTTACCACACGGCGGCAGGGAGTAACATCCTTGCCGCTTTTTCTGCTTTAGGGGTTGCAAAATAATGTAGCATGTGTTATAATATGCAATAGAAGGAGTGAGAGATTTATGACTTTTTCTGAGGCTATTATTAAGATACGAAGTGATTTGAGAATATCCCAGCAGGAGTTGGCAAAACTTTTAATGGTCAGCTATGCTTCTGTAAACAGATGGGAGAACGGAAAACACGTTCCTAATAAAATGACGTTGCGTGTTATAACCGATTTTTGCAATAAGAACCAAATTGAATTTGCGTATGATGAGAAAGGAAGTGACGACATTTGATGAAAGAAAACCAAAACATTGAGTGGAAAGAAAGTTGGCGCGATGAATATCTGAATTGGATATGTGGAATGGCTAACGGTCAAGGCGGTAAAATTTATATCGGTGTCAATGATAATGGAATCGTTATTGGTGCAAAGGATGTCGAAAAGTTTCTCGTAGATTTGCCAAACAAAATCCGAAATGCCATCGGTATTGTTGCGGATGTTAATCATTTGGTTGAGGACGGCAAAGAATATATTGAGATATGTGTTCAGCCGCATCCGTTCCCGGTTAGCTGTCACGGTAAATATTATTTGAGATCGGGTAGTACATTACAGCTTTTGTCTGGTTCTTCTTTAGACGAATTTATGCTTAGAAAGCAAGGAATTACTTGGGACAGAGTTCCCGTTCCTTACGTTACCGTTGAAGATCTCAGTGACAAAGCAGTTGAGCTTTTCATCGAAAAAGCGATTCAAAAAGGTCGTTTGGATAGCAATATTAAGGATGATACCAAAAGTGAACTTATAGATCGCCTTAACTTGTTTAAGGATGCTTATCTTACCAACGCAGCAATTTTGCTATTCCATAAAAATCCCGAGAAATACGTTTTCGGTTCTTTCATAAAGATTGGCTTCTTTGAGAGCAATTCCGAGATCATTTATCAGGATGAGATACATGGTCCAATCGTTGAGCAAGTGGATAAAGCGATTGAGCTTCTGTATTTCAAGTACCTCAAAGCAAAGATTTCTTACAAGGGCATTCAGCGTATTGAAAGATATCCGTTTCCGCAGGAAGCAATCCGCGAGGCATTGCTAAACGCTATCGTTCATAAGGATTATACGAGTGGTGTTCCGATTCAAATCAGTGTTTATGATGACAAAATCTATATCGGAAATACGGGTAAATTGCCTGAGTCTTGGACACTTGATAAGTTAATGGATAAGCACGCTTCCATTCCTCACAATCCCTTAATTGCTCACGTTTTCTATCTTGCCGGTTTTATTGAGAGCTGGGGGCGAGGCATCGAGAAGATTTGTAATGCTTGTGCGGCGGATGAAATAGATCCTCCGAAATATACAATCAATCCCGGTGACATTATGGTTGCACTTTCTGCACCTGCCGATAGAGTAGTGTATTCTGGAGAGAGATTGGTGAAAACTGGTGTGTCATGCAACACCAACCCACCAGAAAACCCACCAGAAAACCCACCAGTAAGTGA
>CAYVTA010000240.1:0-1624 GCA_964454355.1 uncultured Eubacteriales bacterium
GCAATCGGTGTCGGGAATATAAGAAGGCGATGGCAGACTTTCTGCCTGCCGGTTCTATGCCCTCCTACGCCAGCAAGGCGCTCAGCTTTAAGCAGATCTATCGGATTATGGCAGAAGAAGGTATGGGCGTGGATGTGGTATCCTCCGGCGAGCTGCAGACGGCTGTTGCCGCCGGATTTCCGATGGAAAATGCCTATTTCCACGGCAACGCCAAGACCGCCTTCGACATTCGTTACGCGATGGAAAACCGGATCGGTCATTTCGTCTGCGACAGTGCCGACGAGCTGGACGCCATCGACGAAGAGGCCGCCCGCCAGGGCATTTACCAAAAGATCTTCCTGCGGCTGACCCCGGGCATCGATCCCCACACCCACGCAAAGATCAGCACCGGCCGGATCGACTGCAAGTTTGGTGCTGTGATGGAAAACGGTCAGGCCGAGGAACTGATCCTGCGGGCTCTTTCCAAAAAGAACATTCAGCTGGTTGGCTACCACTGCCACATCGGCTCTCAAATTTTTGACCATACGCCTTTCTGCGATGCGGCGGTGATTATGCTCCGCTTTATGGCAGACATCAAAAAGAAGCACGGCTTCTGTCCTCCCCTTTTGAATCTGGGCGGCGGTATGGGCGTACCTTACACGAAAAACGACCCTGTCATCGACTATCGGGAAAATATCCGCAAGATCGGTCAGCTGGTGAAAGAAGTTTGTGCCGAATTGGAGCTGACGCCCCCCTCCATTTTGATGGAGCCCGGTCGCAGTATTGTAGCCGATGCGGGCATTACCCTTTATACTGTTTCTACCACCAAGACGATCCCCGGCTTCAAGAATTACGCAGCGGTGGATGGCGGTATGACTGACAACCCCCGCTACACCTTATATGAGGCAGAGTATACGGTCCTGCCTGCCAGCCGGATGAATGACCCTTATGATTTTGTCTGCACCATTGCAGGCCGGTGCTGTGAAAGCGGTGACCTTTTGCAGGAAAATGTGTGTCTTCCTGAGCCCCGCCCCGGCGATCTGATCGCCGTGCTGACCACCGGCGCATACAACTACTCCATGGCTTCCAACTATAACCGGATCCCCCGTCCCCCTGTGGTGATGATCGGCAAAAACGGCCCTTATGTGGCAGTCCGCCGTGAGACTCTGGATGACCTGCTGGCCTACGATCTGTAAAGCGAGGAAACCTTATGACAGAAAAGGAACGGATGCTTGCCCAGCAACTCTATGTTGCCAGCGACGAGCAGCTGCTTCGGGAACATAAAAACGCCCGGCGGCTGACCCGGCTGATCAATCTTGCCCCGGAAGATCAGGACGATTACTGCCAGCAGCTTTTCCGGGAGCTGTTCGGCTCTATAGGTGAAAATTTCTTCATCGAGCCGCCCTTTTATGCGGACTACGGCTGCAACACCTACATTGGAAACAATTTCTTTGCCAACTACGGCTGCACCATTTTGGATGTGGCAAAGGTAACCATCGGCGATAATGTGCTGCTGGCCCCCCGGGTGTACATCTTCACCGCCGGGCATCCCATCGATGCGGATGTGCGGAATGCCAGACTGGAATTTGGCAAGGAGATCACCATCGGCAGCAATGTTTGGGTAGGCGGCAACACCGTCATTAAC
>CAYVTA010000241.1:0-1618 GCA_964454355.1 uncultured Eubacteriales bacterium
ATAGCCTTCGATTGTGTCGGGAATGACTACATCACCGCTGATTGACTGGTCACAATCTGTAATTGTTACTTCGCCGTCTGTGATTGAATAAGTTAAATAACTTAACACATCATCCACTGCGATTACGGTTACGGGTGCGATTGTCAGCACCATTGCAATTGCAAGAAGAATGCTCATAATTTTCTTTGACATGAAAAAACCTCCAAAATAAATTCATTTTGTCTTATGACAGGACATATTTGTTGCAAAATTAGATTACCATATAAAATGTCTTATGTCAAGACAAAATCTTATATGAAAGATTGATTTTATGGCACGAATTATTGACGGCAACCAAATGAATTTAGTCGGAAGTAATATCAAAAAATTAAGAAAACTAAAAAAAATGAGCCAACAGGAGTTAGCTGACAAGCTTGAGCTTATGGCAATTTATGTATGCAGAGGCTCGATTTCAAGAATAGAAGACAAATCGAGAACTGTTACCGACATTGAGCTTTACGGCATTGCAAAAGTTCTTGATGTGGAAATCAGCGAGCTTTTTGAAATCAAATAGAAAAAACGCAGGCACCTGAGTGTCTGCGTTAAATTTATGCATTATTTTAATTAATACATTCCGCCGCCCTGAGCTGCTGCTGCCATAGCTGCTGCCTGTGCTGCATCTGCCTGAGGATCGGGCTTATCTGCAACAAGTGATTCTGTTGTAAGAACCATTGCTGCTACTGAAGAAGCATTCTGAAGGGCACTTCTTGTAACCTTTGTGGGGTCAAGAATACCTGCTTCAGCCATATCTGTGTAATCCTCTGTTGCGAAGTTGTAGCCATACCCTGTTTTTCCGGAACGAAGGATAGCATCAATGATTACAGAACCCTCAAGACCTGCGTTTGCAGCTATCTGACGGATAGGTGCCTCAAGAGCCTTGAGTACGATAGCAACACCTGTCTTTTCATCACCTGTTGATTCATCATAAACAGCCTTTACTGCGGGAACTGCATTAAGAAGAGCAACGCCGCCGCCTGCAACATAGCCTTCCTCAACAGCAGCCTTTGTTGCTGCAAGAGCATCTTCAATTCTGAGCTTCTGCTCCTTCATTTCAACTTCTGTTGCTGCACCTACATGGATAACAGCTACGCCGCCTGAAAGCTTTGCAAGTCTCTCCTGGAGCTTCTCACGATCAAAATCTGATGTTGTCTCTGCAATCTGAGACTTGATCTGACCGATTCTGCCCTTGATTTCAGCTGTATCGCCTGCACCGTCAACAATGATGGTGTTTTCTTTTGTAATTTTAACCTGTTTTGCTCTGCCGAGCTGTGCAATCTGTGTATCCTTAAGCTCAAGACCGAGATCAGATGTGATAACCTCGCCGCCTGTAAGGATTGCGATATCCTTAAGCATTTCCTTTCTTCTGTCACCAAAGCCGGGAGCCTTAACACCGATACAGGTGAATGTGCCTCTGAGTTTGTTAACAAGGATTGTTGAAAGTGCTTCGCCTTCAATATCTTCAGCGATGATTACAAGCTTCTTACCTGCCTGAACAAGCTGCTCAAGAAGAGGAAGTATCTCCTGAATATTTGAAATTTTCTTATCTGTAATAAGGATAAAAGCATCATCAATAACAGCT
>CAYVTA010000242.1:0-1617 GCA_964454355.1 uncultured Eubacteriales bacterium
AGGCTCTTATGACAGAAAGAAAAGAAGTATACAAGGTAGAACACATTGACGAACTTGATGACGGTGCTGAAATTTCCCTTTACACACAGGGAGAGTTTGTTGACCTCTGTGCAGGTCCTCACCTTACAAGCACAGGCAAGCTCAAGGCGGTAAAGCTTACTCAGTGTACCGGTGCATACTTGCACGGCGACTCCAAGAACAAGATGCTCCAGAGAATTTACGGTACTGCTTTCCCCAAGAATTCTGACCTTGAAGAATACCTTGCAATGAAGGAAGAAGCAAAAAAGCGTGACCACAACAAGCTGGGCAGAGAGCTTGAAATCTTCACAACCGTTGACACAATCGGTCAGGGTCTTCCCATCATGCTTCCCAAGGGAACAAAGATTATCCAGACACTTCAGAGATGGGTTGAGGACACCGAAGAAGAACTCGGATGGGTAAGAACAAAGACACCTCTTATGGCAAAGAGCGATCTGTATAAAATTTCGGGTCACTGGGACCACTACAAAGAGGGTATGTTTGTTCTCGGCGAAGAAGAGGATGGCAAGGAATGCTTTGCACTTCGTCCCATGACCTGTCCTTTCCAGTATCAGGCATATCTCAACAGAGCACGCTCTTACCGTGACCTTCCCATGCGTCTTGCAGAAACCTCGACACTCTTCAGAAACGAAGACAGCGGCGAAATGCACGGTCTTATCAGAGTACGTCAGTTTACAATTTCCGAGGGTCACCTTATGTGTACCCCCGAACAGCTTGAAGACGAATTCAGAGGTTGTCTCGAGGTTGCAATTATGATGCTCAAGACTCTCGGTCTTTATGAAGATGTTTCCTACAGATTCTCCCAGTGGGATCCCGATAACAAGTCAAAGTACATCGGTACTGACGCTGACTGGGACGAAGCTCAGGGCATGATGAAGAAAATCCTTGACAACATCGGTCTTGATTACAAAATTGGTGTAGGCGAAGCGGCATTCTACGGTCCCAAGCTCGACATTCAGATAAAGAATGTTCACGGCAAGGAAGACACTCTTATCACAATCCAGATTGACCAGTTCAATGCTGAAAAGTTCGGCATGGAATACGTTGACAAGGACGGAGAGAAGAAGAGACCCTACATCATCCACAGAACAAGTATCGGCTGTTACGAAAGAACACTTGCGCTTCTTATCGAAAAGTATGCAGGTGCATTCCCCACATGGCTTGCTCCCACTCAGGTAAAGCTTCTTCCCATCGGCTCAAACCAGCACGACTACGCAAAGGAAGTTATGAAGAAGCTGAAGGCGGCAGGCATCAGATGCGAGCTTGACGACAGAAACGAAAAAATCGGCTACAAGATTAGAGAAGCACAGCTTGAAAAGGTTCCTTACATGCTCGTTATGGGTGAAAAGGAAATGGAAGCGGGCGCAGTTGCCGTTCGTTCCAGAAAGAACGGCGATATGGGTGCTGTTTCGGCAGACGAATTCCTTGCAAACATCCTTAAGGAAATTGCTGACAAGACTTTATAACTTACTTTCTCTTTGCTATACCTTTCCCCGATGCCAAACGCCGGCATCGGGGAGTTTTTATTTACTTTATCGCAAAGATTTAATAACTATTAGAGAATATAATATAATAAAT
>CAYVTA010000243.1:0-1609 GCA_964454355.1 uncultured Eubacteriales bacterium
CCTTCTTTAAGTTGTGATCTCCACTATCCTTATATTCACTTATCAATCCACTCAATGTTTTCATAATTCGTTCCATCCTTCTCGGTGCTGTATATTATTATAGCATCTATCTCACTTAAAGTCAATTCACTTCGCGAACATTTTACACTTAATTTGCATTTATAAACATCCGCGCATTCGGATTTCTAAAAAAATTGATATTTTATTACACTATTTTTCGTCTTGCTCTTGACTTTCGCGCTCAAATCGATTATATTATATATGTATCATACCCCAAAGGAGCATACCCATGCCAGAAAAGAAAAAGAATTATACAAAAGAAAAAAAGCAATTGCTGGATTCTCTGATAAATCAGTCAAAGAAGAAAGGTTACATACATGAATCGACGATTACAGCAAAATTCTCGAGATACTCTCCCACAGATCCCGAGATGGAAAACATTTTTGCCGAATTCGAAGAAGAAGGTATCGAAATTATCTTTTCCGATGAGGATGATGACTTATTTATCAGCGCAAACTCCAAAGAAGAAGAGGACGACGACATTGATGTTCCCCCGTCAACTGCCTATTCCTCCTCCCTCACCGATCCGCTCAAGCTTTATCTGAACGAGATTCATAAATTCCCTACACTTTCCCATAAGGATATTATGGCTCTGGTTAAGAAAATTCAAGACGGTGATATGGATGCGCGGGAATATATGATAAACTGTAACCTGAAATTTGCCTTTATGACTGCAACAAAGTATACAAGAACCGGTCTGCCTTTGCTTGATTTGATTCAGCAGGCTAATATCGGACTGATGTCTGCAGTTGATAAGTACAATCCCAACAGAGGATCTAAATTTACATCCTACGCTGTCTTTTGGATAAAGCAGTCCATTCTTGCGTACATAAAAGATAACATAAGAATGGTTAAAACTCCAGCTTGCGTATTTACTGATCTGAGTAAGGTAGCCAAGGCTCGTCAGGCGTATTATTCCGAACATGGCAAATATCCAACAGATGACGAGCTAGCCACCTTGACAGGACTGACGATAGCGCGTGTCAAGTATCTGAAGGATATGGATTTTGATATCATATCAACAGAAGATCAGCCAGACGAAAATATGCCAGGGACCTATAAGGAAATCCTCTCTGCTACAGAAGAGGAGGACCCCAGCAAAGAAATGTACCTGTCGGAATGCAGAATACAAATTAAAGGTTTTTTACTTAACCTACCGGAAAGAGAGCGCCTTGTTATCGAGCTGCGGTTTGGACTATCGGATGACGGTTCTACGCAAATTAAAAGTCTTTCCGAAATCGGAAACCTCCTGGGACTTTCCAAGGAACGTGTCCGCCAAATAGAGGAACGTGCATTGTTAAGGCTCCGTAAGATGCCGAACATAGCAACACTCTATGACTATCTTGATATATAATCCACCGTAAGGGGAATATATAAATATTTACGTAAATGAAGGAGAAATTAAAATGATGTAATTTAATCCATGCATACAGTCGCAACTGAATATTCCGGAATGTGGATGCCTTATTGTTTGATTGTGCCGGCAAAAATGCAAGTACTCGTTTTGCGCGGTCTGTGTGTTCAAACAAGTGAGGTGTTTTTTTGTACC
>CAYVTA010000244.1:0-1603 GCA_964454355.1 uncultured Eubacteriales bacterium
TGACCCTCGATCGAAAAGCCTACGTTTTCAAGAGTGCCCACCGTATTCTTCTGTCGATACATATAATACGGCTTATATCCTGCAAATTTAGTATTAAGCTGAGAATATGAAACGCTTTTTGCCGCATCTCCTCCGGTCAAGGAATAAATGCCGGAGTTGTTTCTCAGTACGTCGGAAGCCTTTTTAACACAAAACGTATGTACGGTTATATTCGTCGGCTCAAGCTGTATGATTCCGTCAAGAGTTTCCGAGAAGCTCTTAAAATCATCGCCCGGCAAACCGGCTATTAAATCAACGTTAATATCACGTATTCCGCTTTCTTTTGCAATACGGTACGCCCTGAAGAAATCTTCGCGGGTATGATTACGTCCGATTTCTTTTAAAATTTCATCGTTCAGTGTCTGCGGATTAACGCTTATTCTTGTCACTCCAAGCCCTTTAGCAACGTCAAGCTTATCCTTAGTTATAGTGTCAGGACGTCCGGCTTCGAGAGTAAATTCAAGCAGCGAAGAAACATCAAGCTTTTCGTTGATCTTAGTAAGAAGCTTTTTGAGTTGCTCCGAATTCAGCGTTGTTGGAGTTCCGCCGCCTATGTAAACTGTATTCACCTTCAAGCCAACTGCATTTATAACCTCAAAGGTCTCATCAAGCTCATATAATAGCGCATTCAGGTAATCGTCCACCATAGATAAAAGTCTTGGCGTTGTATACGAAACGAAGCTGCAATACGAGCAACGTGACGGACAAAAAGGAATAGATACGTATAAGGAACAGGTTTTTTTATCAATTTTTTTCAAAAGCTTAGACTCAGTTGATGCTACAGAAACCGCAAGAGCTGCCTTCTGATGATTAAGGAAATACTCATCGCGTAGTATTTTTTTTGCTTTGAGGACGCCTCTGCCATCGTTAAGAAGACTGCTTGCTATTTTTGCAGGTCTGACGCCTGTGAGAATTCCCCAGGGTGGGATATGTCCGAGAAGCTCCTTACCCGCGGCAAAAACCGCTCTGCCAACCGCAACAGCAGAATGCTCGGCAATAGTTATGTCCTCATCGGGAGAAACCGTTTCCGTCGCTTCACAGACCTTATCGTTGAGCTTCATGGAAACGAATGCGGTATCCGAGCCATCCTCCTCCTTATAAACGTTAACACATACCTCTGGGATCCCGACGCCGGGAGTCTCATTGTCACCAAAGGTTGCGCCCGGAAAGAAAACCATACACAAGGTCTGAACGTAATATTTATTAATATCGCCTTCAACGCGAAGTATCATTTTCTTCCTCCTTTTAAAATGTTTGAATCCATAACGATCGTAACCGGACCGTCAGTGGACATTTCCGTACGCATATCCGCGCCAAAAACTCCAGATGCGAGCTTCTTGGTTTTTGACTCCATAAGCTCTTTGAAGTATTCATAGAGCCTGTCCGCCTCATGCGGCGCCGCGGATGCAAAATAATCCGGTCTGTTGCCGTGAGAATAATTTGCATTAAGCGTGAAGTTAGACACGACCATTATCTCGCCATCCACGTCCATCACAGACAGGTTCATCTTACCGTTTTCATCCGAGAAAATCCTCAGCTTTGATATTTTTTCCGCTAACAAACG
>CAYVTA010000245.1:0-1580 GCA_964454355.1 uncultured Eubacteriales bacterium
TGGGCTTGGCGGTGCCGATGGTCATGCGGCGGTAGATCTGCATGGAGTCGCAGGAAACTACCTCACCATTATATTCTTTTGCCAGTGCCACTGCCAGGGCAGTCTTACCGGAGGCGGTGGGCCCGGCGATGCAGATGATGTTGTTCATAGGGCCTTAACCTCCTTCTTTTTCAGGATTTTAACAAGCCGGGGGCGGTTGTAGCGCTGGGCTATAACAAAAATGCTGTCGTATACCGCCGCAAGGACGGAAGTAATCAAAAAGACCGGAAATGCGCCAAAGGGGATCGCAAACAACAGCGGTACGAAGCTGAACAGGATAATGACCTCATGCACCAGCTCCGCGCCGCACATATTGCGGATCACCTGCTCCAACGTGTTCTTCGATAAGTCGAACTGGCTGGGGTCATAGGTGGGGAGCTGACCTTTCCAGCGTTTTATATTCAGTTTTTGATATAGACTGGATTCCCATTCCCGCAGACGAAACCACCACAGATCGGGGCAGATATTCTTCGCAAGCAGAGGAACAATGGCACCCACCGTCAGCCGCATGACGAAGTGATAGCAAGTTGTTCCGAAGGTGATGGCAAGAGAAAGGATCCAGCCCTTGGGGCAGAAATAATGTGCCGCCATAAGCACCCCGGCAGCGAATCCGGTGCACAGTGCGGTTGACTTCATCACAATGGGAAATCGATTCGTCATGCTGGCCTCCATTATAGGATCCGGAACTCCCACTTATCATCTTGCATGTAATAGTAAAATTCGCTTAGGTTATCGGACTCCATGATCGTTACCATCTCCGGGAAATCCACGGACAGGGGGTAATGGAGCAGGGTATCCCGGGGAATCCAGAATACCTCCCCCTCGTCGGAGGATTTCAGTTCCCCGGAAAAGCGGTCGGTCTTATAGAACAGGACCACATACCGTTCGTCATTTTTCGTCTGGAACTGCTTGGTGCCGCAGAGAATGGGATTCTCGATGGTCAGTCCCGTTTCCTCCCGGACTTCCCGGATGACCGAGTCCACGAAGGATTCTCCCGGCTCCACATGACCGCCGGGAAAGCACAGGCCGGGCCAGTCCGCTTTTTTCCGGTCCTGAACCAGAATATTGCCCGCATGGTCATAGATCATGCACATATTGGTGAAAACAGCGGCTTCGGCACGGGACATGGGAGCACCTCCGGTAATGTATAGTAGGGGAGGGTCTTGACCCTCCCACCTGGGTGATGGGAATTGAGTTGTTGGTGATATGCGGGAACGATTCATGGTGTCATCCCGACCAAGCGTAAGCGCGTGGAGGGATCTACGTACTGGATAACTGTATGCACATCGAGCGTGCGAAGATCCCTCGGCTTCGCTGCGCTCCGCTCGGGATGACAGACCTGTGGCTTGGATGCGTTGACCGGAACCCAGCAGTCCCGGCAGCGGGTCGGCGGGGTCATGACCCCGCCCTACGGGGGATCATGTTCTCTTAAACTGTTTCTCCAATTGTTTTTTGCTCAGGGTGATGCAGATGGGGCGGCCGTGGGGGCAGTATTTCAGGTTTTCATCCGCCATGACCTGCTTGCAGAGAGCCAGAAGCTC
>CAYVTA010000246.1:0-1567 GCA_964454355.1 uncultured Eubacteriales bacterium
CAAGGTCATCAGGTCTTCCAGCTTTACTTCCTTGAATACATCGTGCGCCTGCTCGCCCAGAGCCGTACGGTCAACCAGGAAGAGGATTCTGCGGAAACGGTTGGTGGTCAGGAAGCGGTAGATCATGCCCAAAACCGTTCTGGTTTTACCGGTACCGGTTGCCATGGCCAGCAGAGCCGTACGCTTGCCCTCCATAACAGCCTTCTCTGCAGCCTGGATTGCCTTTACCTGATAGTCACGAAGGTTCAGACCATCCTTATCCCGCAGAAGGTCATAGGACAGCTCCTGCAGAGCCTGGTTGCCTGCTTGAACATCCTTCTCCAGCAATTCCATAATACCATCCGGGCTAATCCAACCATGGAGAGCCTTGGGTACATTATCAGATTGGCGCAGATCCAGGAACCAGATGCCAGACTTAGTCTTGTACTGTTCCAGGTAAGGACGGCCATAGGTCGCAAAGGTGAAGGGCACCTTGTATTCACCCCAGGTACCAATCTGGTATTTGGCATCTTCCGCACGGATGTTCCGGGGATATTCCTTGCCCTGGTAATCCAGAACAGAGGGGATGTCCTTATGCTCTGCCTTGGCTTCGATGATAGCTACCAGCTGCAGACCAACAAAGAGTGCATAATCTGCAAAGCCCTTCTTGCCAACAGTGGAATCCGTGGGCCATTCAGCAATGGCCATATTATGACCCTTAACAGGATGACTGCCCTTGGAGTAGCGGATCTCTTCGGAATTTGCTTCCCAACCGACCTGACGCAGCTGCTCATCGATCATGTAGCGGGTTTCTGCTTCAGACTTCTGGCGCTGACTTGCTGCCTTATTGGCCTGCTTTTTACGTTCAGAGACAACAACTACGGGTGCTGCAGCGGCGGCAGCTTCTGCCTGTTTGGTCAACTTCTCTTCTGCTTCCTGTTCTTTCTTCTTATCTGCAACAGGCGCAGCCGTTTCTTCTACAGGCATGACAAAGGGCTGATTCTGGTAATTCCAGTCGCCATAGGTCTGCATAAACCATTCACAGAGACTGTGTGCCATCTGCAACAGGGATTTACCATCACTGACGGAAGCATAGTTATCATGAACAGCCTTATTACGGGTCTTACGGAGCGCATGCAGAATATCCACCAGATCCTGGGTCAGCAGACCTTCCCGGAACAGGGTGGTAATGCGGTTTACAGCAGTATTCTCAAAGGGCAGAGTGATTCTGTCATAGGTGAACATCAGATTCACAACTGTCTCGCCAATCATACCAAGTTTCATTAGGCAAGAGTTTGAATCACTATAGCAATAGGCTTCTGCCAGACGACCAAAGTTTGCAAGTACTGGAAAGTCTTTATTTAGAAAATCAAAATTGCTTTTCATCTATGATCCTCCTTACAGTATGATGAGAACCTCTTAGTCGTTTGGCGTTATCTCCATGATATCATCAATACCGCAACCTAAAGCTGTACAAATTTTTAGTAATACTTCTGTTGTAACATGCCCGTTCTTACCCATCTTGGTAATAGTGGCAGGACTAATCCCTGCTTTAGCACTTAAATCTTTCTTCTTAATATCCTTATCA
>CAYVTA010000247.1:0-1558 GCA_964454355.1 uncultured Eubacteriales bacterium
GTTCGGTCACGCCCTCACGCTCTGCCATTTCTTTTACAAGCCGAAAAAACATATCCTCAGCCTGCTTGTCAATGTCAGCAAGGTATCTGCTTAACTTGCCGCTTGTCAGCAGATTAGTATATCGCACCTTGTGGTGTTGTTTGATATACCTCAAATGCCGCTGTCAGTTTTTCCTCGTTTGTCATCAATATTTCCATTTGCTTCTGAACAGCTTTGCTTTGCTTCGTGCTTCTCGCTTGCGGCTCAATATTGCCGTAGAAAAATTCTTCAATAAAGTTTGCCATTGTAGTGTCCTCCATAAATATTGATTTCACTACAATTCACTCTGTCGCATCCACCTCATAAAAACACCGTTTGGGGCACCTACTCTATCGCAGGTGCCCCAAACGGTGAACTTTTTTTTGACAAAAAAACGCAGCTACTGTACACATAGTGTTGATAAGTAACTGCGTAATTATTATACTTTAATTATGCCTTGCCGTCACAGCCGAGAACATCAACGATCTTATGCTTAACCATTTCTTTGATTGCACTTCTCGCAGGAGAAAGGTACTGTCTGGGATCGAAGTGATCGGGATGAGCAGCAAAGTATTCTCTTACAGAAGCAGTCATTGCAAGACGAAGGTCGGAGTCAATGTTGATCTTACAAACAGCCTTCTGTGCAGCCTTACGAAGCTCAGACTCAGGGATACCGATAGCATCAGGCATATTGCCGCCGTACTGGTTAATAAGCTTAACAAATTCCTGAGGAACGGATGATGCTCCATGCAGAACGATGGGGAATCCGGGAAGTCTTCTTTCAACTTCTTCAAGAATGTCGATTCTGATTTTAGGATCCTGACCGGGCTTGAACTTGTATGCACCGTGACTTGTACCGATAGCGATAGCAAGGGAGTCAACACCTGTCTTTGTTACAAACTCTTCAACTTCATCAGGATTTGTATAGCATGAATCCTCATCGGAAACATTAACATCATCTTCAACACCTGCAAGCTTACCAAGCTCGCCTTCAACTGTTACGCCATGAGCATGAGCGTATTCAACAACCTTCTTTGTAAGCTCAATATTCTCATTGAAATCGTAGTGAGAACCATCGATCATAACTGATGTAAAACCGCCGTCGATGCAGCTCTTACAAATTTCAAAGTCTGCACCGTGATCAAGGTGAAGAGCGATGGGGAGACCTGTTTCGATAACAGCAGCCTCAACAAGCTTTGTAAGATATGTATGGTTAGCATACTTTCTTGCACCTGCAGAAACCTGAAGGATAAGAGGAGCCTTGAGTTCAGCAGCGGCCTCAGTAATACCCTGCACGATTTCCATATTGTTTACATTGAAAGCACCTACAGCGTAGCCGCCTTCATAAGCCTTCTTAAACATTTCTTTTGTTGTTACAAGTGGCATAATTTTCACTCCTGTTTTGCGGATAAATCCGATTTTTTACAGTTTATATTATAAACCTTATCATAGTAAATGTCAAGAAAAACAATAATTTAGCGTACTGCTAAATTATTGTTAAAGTAATAGGTAATAAGGAATAGTGAAGAAGTGAGGAAGG
>CAYVTA010000248.1:0-1548 GCA_964454355.1 uncultured Eubacteriales bacterium
TGCATAGCTGCAATTTTTGGCATTTGCGTTGGTATAATCATAGCCGTCAACCATCAAAAACAGCCGATCGTGCTTTGTTCGCAAAGTACGCAAGCTATCCGCGGCATTGGCAGCACCAACACCGGCAAGCTGGGAATATCCGCACTTGCCGATCTGGCTTTCACCCAAACGGCTGACCATTTCCCCTGCTGCCATATACACAAGCCGGGAACCGGTCATCAAGTCCTGCAGCTCCGAAGCCGACTTATTGGCGGTGCGAAGCACCACAAACAGGCTCTTATTCTTCTCCTTCAGGTATTGGGCGTATGCCTTAACGCTATCGCTGCCTGCATACGCAGTAATGACCGCGCCATCGCAAGGCAGGTCCAGCATTGCCTGGGCAATATACTCCGACTGATCGGAGTAGACTTCCACGCCATCCAAAAGCACATAGTAACCAAGCTTTTTCGCCTGCTCCAGTTTTGCATTCAGAAGGAGCAACCCTTCCGGACCGCGCAAGGCAAAAGCAGTATAACGAAAGCGAACTGCAGGCACGATCTCCTTCAGGGCCTCCATCAGCGCCGTGCTGAACCGATCATATGCCATTGCAAAGCTGCCTGCTTCCTCCAGCAGTGCGGGCGGCAGTTGCTCCGGTGTGACCGTCAAATCGATGACCGACGGATTCCTCATCTTGCGGATCTTCAGTTGCAATGCATCAATAGACATACGCACGCCCCCATTTCCATTTTTTGTTATTATAGCACATATTTCGCAATGTGCAAAGAAAAACCTTTCCATCTGTGATTTTTTTACCGCTGGGCATACTAAGCCTGAGGAGGTGAAGAGAATGAATTTGAAAGGATTGACGCTTGCTTTGGGTGTTGGCGCGGTGGTAGGTGCAGTTGCGATTTTGGCGATGCCCAAAACCAACCCCACCAGACGCCTTGCCGCCAAGGCCGCTGATAAGGTGGAGGATATGGCTTGGCGAGTAAGCGATAAGATAAACCAGGAGTTCGATCTGTAAAAAGACACACCGGAAGGCAAGCCTTCCGGTGTCTGTTATTTGGACTCTACAGTAATTTCCCCGTCAGGGGCGCTGATATGAATGGAAGAAATGGGGTTTTCAAAGGCATCGATGATGCGCTCGGAAATGGGGTCTTCCAGTCGGCGCTGGATGGTGCGGCGCAGATTCCGGGCGCCGTAGGTTACGGAGTATGCTTCCTTTACCAGAAGCTGCCGCACATCCTCATCCCAGGTAAGGGTCAAGCCACGGGCTTCCAGACTGGATTTTAGTTCTGCAAGCATAATATCCGCAATGCCCAGGAAGTTCTCCTCAGACAGGTGATTAAAGTTAATGATCTCATCCACCCGGTTAATAAACTCAGGCCGCAGGAATTCCTTCAGGGCTGCCATTGTTTTCTCACGGGTTTGGTCCTGTGCTGTTTTACCGAAGCCCAGACCGCCCACACGACCCTCAGAGCCGGCATTGGAGGTCATTACGATGATGGTATTTTCAAAGTTGACCAGTCTGCCCTGGGCATCGGTGATCCGTCCGTCATCCAGTACCTG
>CAYVTA010000249.1:0-1541 GCA_964454355.1 uncultured Eubacteriales bacterium
TCCATCGTCGCGGGACAAACGGCAATACAAGGCGGTAATTCCTACTTGATTTTGATTATTCTGTTTAGTTTTGGTCTGCATAATCCTCCTTCCCGGCAGTATCCAAAACATATTCCGCCTTTATTGTATCATCGTTAAGGGTATTCGTCAAATGTGCGGGACAACAATTTACGATCATTCTGCCGAATCGGTGGCGCAAGGTATCATCTCCTTCCTTTTGAAAGCGTGGGATTACGTGGTACAGAACACCGTTAAAACGGTAATGCACAGCATCTTCGGGAATGTTTATCTTCAACGGCTGTCCTCCCTCCATCGTTCTCTCTGTCTTTCTCTTTTCTCAAGCAACTTCATTATATCCGCCACAATATCCTTTGGGCGAGTGCCTCTCGGATAGAATCTTTTAAGCTCGTCTGTAAATATGACGATACGATCCTTTTGATTGGCTTTTTCCTCACTCATTATTTCTTCTATCTCGTTTTCGCCGAGCGCACCTCTGTCCGAGAGCTTTCGCATACGGACGGTCTGCGAATAGGACGGCATACACTCATTCACTTCGCAAACGTCAAGCAATATCTTTTGCGTATGTTCGGGGAATCTTGAAATCTCCACGGCGGGAGTAAGAGCCATTTTCCCCTCGTCCACCATTTTCAGAAATTCGGGGATAAGATTCGTGAGGGCAATATACCTTTGCACCTGCGATTTGCTTTCGTCGCTTTCAAGGGCGATACGTTCCACCAAGGTCAGCGACCTTTGACCACGCTGGTCAGAAGTTAAATCCCTCCTTTCTCCTTGCCGTTTTATTGCTTCAAGCTTCATCTTGTATGCAAACGCTTTTTCGGACGGTAACAGACCGTCACGGTGAAGATTGGAGTCAGCCATCACGACGATTGCATCTTCACGGGAGAGGTTTCTAACAATGGCGGGAATCTCCGTGATACCGAGTTTCTGACAAGCGAACACACGGCGATGTCCAGATACGATCTCATATTCTCCGTTACCAACGGAACGGACGGTTATGGGCGTTAATATTCCTTGCGTCTTTATGCTCTCCGTAAGACTTGCCATTTCGTCGTTGTCGATAATTTTGTACGGGTGATTTTCAAATTGTCGGAGCCTTGCTATCGGGAGAGAAACAACGGAAGAAAATTTTTTATCCGACGAATTTTCTCTCGTTAATATTTTTTCTTGTGTTTTCATTGTTGTGTTTCCTTTCTCATTCGTTTTTTATTTTTCAAAAAGGTGGGGTTAGGGGAAAATCCCCTTAAAAAGTTTTGGGCGTCCAAAACCAGTGCTTGCTACGATTAACGGACAATCGTGGCAAGTACGGTAAATAGCTTTTGTAATGACAAAAGCAATGCTTGCTACGACTGAAAGACAGTTTTGTCAAAGTCGTTGCAAGGCACGTCACCACCTTAATATTGCTCCCAAAAACGTCAAGCGGGATTATGTTTTTCCTCCTTCCGTGTGGTATTTGCTCTCAAATTTCAAGGTGCGATATGTATGGAAAGGAACTCGTTTCGGGTGTTCATAATAGTTTGGAA
>CAYVTA010000250.1:0-1532 GCA_964454355.1 uncultured Eubacteriales bacterium
CAGTGTATACAACAAAGATGTGAATTCCTGTGATTTTAAGGATAGCAGGATTTATGCCTATTCTTTTAGCTCACGCTTTAATTTTTCCGATACAGAGGTGTTGGTAAATGGAATCAAAGTGGGTGGAATGGAAAAGGAAGAAGCTCTGGCTGCTTTTGAAAAATTGGGAGTAAAGTTTGACAGTGACGATAAGGAAGAATTATTAAGCGGTGAACGTGGCTTTATTATCGGAAAATCTGGCGAATATTCCTTTGAACTGGAGACTGATGATGCTAAGAAGGTAATCGAGAGTATCAGAATTAAACGAAGAGTATAAGGATGCTGGGAAATTTGGCATAAAAACCTAACACCACTGTATCTTGTTTGATACGGTGGTGTTGTTTTTTGTATTTTTAGATAAATCCAAAATGTTTTAGTGCATTTTTTATGCCGTCTTCGCTGGCGTTGCTTGTTACATAAGACACCTTGTCAAAGAGGCTTTCAGGCTGGGAGTTTCCCATGGCTACGCTGTTTGGAAGATAATCAAGCATTGACAGGTCGTTGTTGCTGTCACCGAAGGCGTAGGCATTTTCGGGAGTGAAGCCGTAGTAGTCAAGGACGAACTGAATGCCGATGGCTTTGGAGTAGCCATATGGTACGAATTCCCGGAAGGTACCGCCACGGTCGATGCATTCAAATTTGGTGTCGCTGGTTTTGCGAAATTCGGTAAGCTGTGATTCGTGTTCATACCAGATGACAAATTTGTCACAGAAAAAGTTAGGGTTTTCAAGGTCTTCGGGCATGTCATATCCGCGCTCAATGAATTTTTCGTACTGGCGGATGGCAGCAGGGTGCTTTAGTGGACGTGTTATGTCGAAGCACACTGCCTGACGTGATTCGAAGAGAATGTCCACGTCTGTTTTTCTGGCTGCGTTTAGGATTTGCATAATTGTTTCGTGGGTCTGTGGGGCGTACAGCACATTTTTGCCTTCGCAGTAAATGTTGGTGCCACAGCCGCACACATAACCGTCAAAGCCGATGTCGCGGAAACGTTTCTCCACGTTCTGAAAGCAACGCCCCGTGTTGATGAACATCAGGTGGCCGTTTTGCCGGGCAGCTCGGATGGCTAAAGCAGCACTCTCCGGCACTGAACCGTCAATTTCTGAGGTCAGTGTACCGTCTATATCAAAAAAAGCAATTTTTCTCATAAAATTCTCCAGACTATTTCTTAATAAATGCATTATAAATATTATTTTACCCATTGTCAAAATTGATTAATCCACAATTTGTGGTATAATACCTAATAAGTATGATTCTAATATTAAGGAGGGCACTACTATGCCATTTATTGATTCTAAGATTACAGTTGCGGTTTCGCAGGAAAAGAAGGATATTTTGAAGGCTGAGTTTGGCAAGGCGATGTCTATTATTGGCAAACCGGAAAGTTTTTTGATGGTAGGTTTTGAAGATAATTATGATTTGTATATGGGCGGAAAGAAACTTGAAAAGGGAGCGTATGTGGCGGTAAGTCTTTTTGGAAATGCAGCTCCTTC
>CAYVTA010000251.1:0-1524 GCA_964454355.1 uncultured Eubacteriales bacterium
TCTGCCCTGCGTGGGCTTGACGGATTTTCCCATATCTGGCTTATCTGGGGATTTTCTGAGGCCGTGCGTGAGGGCTGGTCGCCTACGGTGCGGCCGCCGAGGCTTGGCGGAAACGTGCGGATGGGGGTGTTTGCCACGCGCTCGCCCTTCCGTCCCAATCCTATCGGCCTGTCCTGCGTCAAGCTGGAGGGAATATCGTTTGAGGACGGAAGGGGACCCGTGCTGAGGGTGTCGGGCGCCGACCTTATGGACGGTACGCCGATATACGACGTCAAGCCATACCTTCCCCTTTCCGACTGCCGCAGTGACGCCACGGCAGGCTTTGCCGCCGAGACCGCAGGAAAACGGCTTGAGGTCGTACTGCCGCAAGGGCTTGAAAAAAACCTGCCCGAGGAAAAGCTTGAGGCACTCCGTGCGGTGCTTGCCGAGGACCCACGTCCGGGATACCAGGACGATCCAGAAAGGGAATACGGCTTTTTCTTTGCCGACAGGGAGATATTCTTCCGTGTCCGAAACGGTGTTCTCACCGTCACGGCAATAAGGAATGCGGGAAATGAGCTGTAAAGAGGGCTCGGCCGGGCGGCCGAGCCTTTTTACCTGCTGCCGTTTTCTGTCGGGAACTGCCGGGGCTATGGACTTTTAAAAAAAAGTGTGGTATGATATAGACGAAAAAAATCAAAGGAAGATGCTGATGTCAGTAAAAACCGTACTTTTTGACCTTGACGGAAGTCTGCTGCCGATGGATCAGGAGGTCTTTTCGAAGGCGTATTTCAAGGGCCTGGCGGGCGCATTGATGCCGCACGGCTACGATCCGCAGGAGGTAATAAACGGCGTGCTGTCAGGTGTTGCCGCAATGGTAAAAAACGACGGTACGCGTACAAACGAAGAAGCCTTTTGGGAGAGCTTTGCCCGAAAGCTCGGACGGCAGGTACGCCAAGAGGTCACGACGCTTGACCGCTTCTATGCAGAGGAGTTCGGAAAGATCTCGGCCGTCTGCGGATACGACGGCGCGGCAGGCGAGGTGGTCAAAAAGCTTAAGGAGAGGGGGATCAGGCTCGTGCTTGCGACCAACCCCATCTTTCCCCGAACGGCTACTCTTCAGAGGATCGCCTGGGCGGGGCTCGATGCTGACGATTTTGAACTGATAACGACCTATGAGGACGCCGGGTTCTGCAAGCCGAACGCGGAATACTACCGTGACATAGTAAACAGGCTCGGCCTTGATCCGACAGAATGTGTAATGGCGGGAAACGACGTCGGGGAGGATATGGTTGCAAAAACACTCGGGATGGAGACGTTTTTGCTGACGCCATGTCTGATAAACAGAGAAAACGAGGATATCTCGCAGTATCCCAACGGTGATCTTGCGGCATTTTGGGACTATATTTCCGAAAAGATCTGAATGAGGACAGATAAAGATGCTTGACCGACAGACCAAAGAAGACCTGCTTGCAATACTTCGCGAGGAGCTTATATCTGCCATGGGCTGCACGGAGCCGATCGCGCTTGCCTACGCCGCGGCCT
>CAYVTA010000252.1:0-1521 GCA_964454355.1 uncultured Eubacteriales bacterium
ACCCGGTGAGACCGTAACTCTCGCATATATAATTCACCACGCCTTATGGACCGACGCTTTCTTCAGCGAATGTGCCGCCCTCTGCCTCGGATACGGCGAGAACGTTGACGCTGAGTTTGAGATAGGAAACATCTACGTTACAGACAGACCCGTTGAATATTAATTGATGATTTAAAAGACGGTAGACACTTGAAGTGTGATATAATCCCCTTAGAGTAGACACTCGAAAAAACAAAAAGATTCGAGAACTACGTTAAGGGGATATATTTATGTCAAAAAAACATAAGCACGATTTAGGGACAAGAATAGAGATAGTAAATGAATATCTAAAAGGACAAACAAGTTTCAAACAACTAGGAGAAAAGTATGGACTTCATAATGAAAGTGTAAGAAGGTTAGTAAGAAGATATGAAACAGAAGGTATAGAAGGACTAAAAAATAAACGTCTGGTAAAAAAGTACAGTGCTGAATTAAAAATACAAGCAGTAAAAGATTACATTTCCGGAAAAGGGAGTTTCTTAGAAATATGCTGTAAGTACAAAATATCAAATCCAAGTGTACTCTTGAACTGGAAAAAGTGGTATAATGGTCATAAAGAATTCAAGGAGCCAAGCTCTGCCAAAGGAGATATCTATATGACCAAGGGAAGAAAGACCACACAAGAGGAACGAGTAGAGATAGTAGCATTTTGTATTGAACACGGAAAAGATTACGGATTGACCGTGGAAACATACAAAGTATCCTACCAACAGATCTATGCATGGGTAAAGAAATACGAAGAAAAGGGTGTAAACGGATTAACAGATCGCCGAGGTAAAGCAAAGCCGGAAAGCGAGTTAACAGAGGAAGAACGTCTTCGTCAAGAAAACAAAATATTACAAGCAAAGATCAAGGATCAGGAAATGGAGATGGCCCTGTTAAAAAAATTGAGGGAATTGAGAGGAGGCGATTGGTAAGCGGAGTACGGCAAGAGGATTCCTACATAGCAATACAATATCTGAACAAAACAGAAAAATATCCAATAGAGAAATTATGTATCAAATTACATATATGTCGATCTGCATATTACAAATGGCTCAAAAGAGAACCAAGCGAGCATCAGAAAACAAACGAACAGCTCGTTGAGTGGATAAAGGAGCTGTATGAAGCACAGAACGGTATTCTCGGATACCGACAGATGACAATAACGGTTAACAGAGAGCATAAAACCAATTACAACAAGAAACGTATCTACAGATTGATGCAGATACTGCATCTGAAGTCGGTGTGCAGAAAGAAGAAATGCAATTACATTAAATCAACACCTGAGATAACGGCAGAAAATGTATTGAACAGAGAATTTTATGCAGATGCACCAAATGAAAAATGGCTTACTGATGTAACTGAATTCAAGTATTATGTTAACGGTGAAACCAGGAAACTGTATTTGAGTGCTATACTTGACCTTTATGATAGAAGAATTGTATCGTACAGGATCGGAAGCAGTAACAACAATATCCTTGTTTTCGATACCTTTGACGA
>CAYVTA010000253.1:0-1518 GCA_964454355.1 uncultured Eubacteriales bacterium
TCAAAGTCGTGAGCAAGGTGGGGATTTTGTTGCACTTCTATCTTGACAGTATGGATATTTTGAAAAGAAAAAGACTGATTTTGTGAAAATCGAAAGATGTTTTGAGCATAGCTGTAATAAATTTTTCTAATAAAATTTTAAGCAGATTCTCAGTCTTTAAGCGGTTCTCCTGTGTAGGCGTCTTTTTCTAAGGCTTTAGTACCTTTCTTTTTAATAGGTAATGTGTAGTAAACGGAAAAAGCTCCCGTTACTTTGGCATCCCTGTTTCCGAATCCGGGTATATACCATGCTGTAGACTGCGGATTTTTCTTTTCCGATAGTTTGAAATGATATATGAATGACCATCCCATAGATATGCTGCTAATCAATTTCACTCTTAGTGAAAACGATAGTTCTGCCCATGTTGCATGTGACTTTTGGTCAAGGAGAGACGTTGTGATGTGTTCTCCCCAATAATCGGAATCTATGGTTACATTCTCAATGCTGTATTTAAAGTTGGAATACCCAAAGTCCAGTCCGAGTAAAGCCTGATAATCGGAAGTGTTGTTATGAGTGAAATTGTATCTTGCCCCTATCTTTCCATAGAGTGAGGTTTTTCCTTTATAAGTGAAATTCATGTCTTCCGGAGTGTTGTTGGCAGAGCCTACACCCAATTCTATGTGCGGGAACAATTTGTTCCACATGCTGAGTTCGGCAGAGAACCCTATACCTCCATAGGATTGTCCCATCAGTCTCATCAAAGGATCCCAAATGTTAGCTCCTATAATGATACTGTTCAGTTTCGGGTACTTGATATGCTTTTTAGTTGTATCTACTGCAATAAACAATGTGTCTCTGATGATTGTATCAGCCTTCAGCCCGGGGACTTTCTTTGTAAACGGGGGTTTCTTTTGGTTCTTGATGTCGGCAGGAAGAATAGTGTTGTAATTTTCTTTTACCGGGTTGGCACGGCGTTTTTGTGCTACAGCCCAATTGGCGGAGCATATCAAAGAAACCAATATTATGATAACAGCCTTTTTCATTCGGTAGCAGTTCGGTAGAATATTTTTATTACTTCCATGTCGATATTATTGAACTCCATCGTAGGTATTGCTACGGAGTCAATCAGGTGGTCGGTGTAGCTGAAATCCGTTACATCATATTTGTATATTGTTCCGCATTCGTTTGACACGAATTGCGGGTAACAGTTGTAGCCTATGGTAAGAGTGTCGTTCAATTCTATGTAGTCCAGTCCTTTTTGATTATAGTGGAATACATAACGCACCGAATTTCCCGAAAGTGGCATCGGCATATAGAGTGTAGTGGCTTTGCCGTTGTCGAGCAGGATAGAGTCGCCGGGTGCGCCTATTCCGTACACGGTGAGCGAGTCCACTGTGACAGACTTTTGGGTTTGCATTGAATAGAAACCTGCGAGTGGCAGAGTGCTTTGGTTGTTAAAGCATTCGCTGCTGTTGCAAGAAATCAGCAATGCCAATGATGCAAAAACGAGTGATATTATAACGGAAATTTTTCTCATTT
>CAYVTA010000254.1:0-1515 GCA_964454355.1 uncultured Eubacteriales bacterium
AAGGAAGCGGCCACC
The DNA here is from genome assembly GCA_964454355.1 of uncultured Eubacteriales bacterium. Classification (GTDB taxonomy): domain Bacteria; phylum Bacillota; class Clostridia; order Oscillospirales; family Acutalibacteraceae; genus UBA1081. The sequence continues at coordinate 16 of CAYVTA010000254.1, forward strand.
GGCTGCACCTGCCCCAAGAGCTTCCCAGTCTGCGTCTGCGGCAAAAAGCCCAGAGTCAAGCTGATCACCCGCAAGCCGGTGATGGCAGAGGAAGCCGAGCTTAACGAAAACCCCCGTTCCCGCAGTGCCAAGCTCCGGGTGGCGGAAAAACTGTAACCGATACACTATTATTAAGAAAAGGAGGCACAGGCGAATGGCATACGCGAGCAAGCAGAGTTCTGCCTATAAACTGAAGCAGCCTGAAACCACCCCCGCCCGCGCGGCCAAGCCCAAGATGGAGCTTGTGCCCGACAATAAAAAGCACCGTCAGCAGGCCGTGGCCCCGGTGGGCAAGTACGCCGTCATGGTGGTCTGTGTGCTGCTGGCCGCCCTCAGCGTTATCTACGGTCACATGCGGCTCAACGAGCTCATCAGTCAGAACGACAAGCTAAAGGCCGAGCTGGCCGACCTGCAGAGCCAGGGAGACATCCTGGACACCAAGAAGGATCAGAAGTACAACCTGACTTATGTGGAACAGCGGGCAAAGAGCGAGCTGGGCATGGTCAAGCTGGACAAGTCCAGCATCCAGTACGTAGAGATCCCCAATCCTGAGATGACCACGGTCACCCCGGGCGAATCCGTCACCTCCGAGCTGCTCAGCAGCGTGGGCGAGAGCCTCAGCGTGGTGGTGGAATATCTCAACTGAGCACGCATATTTTTATAGCGATGAGGGAGTAAGGAAGAAATGTTCCTTGCTCCATTTTCGCATAATGGGCCCCGGCGGCATCCCCCGCAAAAGGAGAAAATATGGAACGAAAACCCAACAAAGCCATGAACCGCTGGATCTATGCCTTCGCTGTTTTGTGCTGCACAATGTTCGCAGCCGTCATTGTCCGGCTCTTCTGGATGCAGGTCATCGACTATGATTTCTACCGGGAAAAGGCCTCGGATCAGCAGACCAAGGTGCTCACGGTGGAAGCCAAGCGGGGCGCCATCTACGACACCAACGGCAAGACCCTGGCGGTCTCCATCGAGACCCAGCAGGTCACCCTGGAGGCGGTCAAGATCAAGACCGAGGAGCAGGCCCTGCTGGTGGCCCGGGGCCTCAGCGACATCCTCAAGCTGGATTACGACAGCACCCTGGCCACGGTCAATAAGAAAGCCACCTGGACCCTGATCAAGCGAGGGGTGGACCAGGATACCGCAGACGCCCTGCGGCAGTACATCAAAGACAACCAGCTGGGCAGCATCATCTACCTCAGCGACGACACCACCCGCTACTACCCCTACGGCAGTTTCCTGGCCCACATCCTGGGCTTCACCGGAACCGACAACAACGGCCTCTACGGCCTGGAGAGCTACTACGACGAGGAGCTCTCCGGCACCGACGGCCGCATCGTCAAGGCCACCAACGCCGCTGGCACCGAGCTGTCCTCGGACTACGAGCAGTACTACGAGGCCCAGGATGGCCACAACCTGGTGCTGACCATCGATGCCTTTGTTCAGCAGTGTCTGGAGGAA
>CAYVTA010000255.1:0-1514 GCA_964454355.1 uncultured Eubacteriales bacterium
TCGGCATCCTTTGTGAGCATTGAAAATTCTTTTTCATTCAGATACAAAAATATTGTTTTTGTCAGCTTCAATTTTTCACCTCCTGTCTTTCGGGTTTTAGGGGCAGTTCCTAACAAGTGGAATTTGTATGCACAAATTCAATGCTTGCTAAGACTTATGCTACGCATTTTTTTCTGTTTTTTCGGTTGGTTTGCTAAAGCATTTTTCACTTCCTTTACTTTAAAATTTTGCATTAAAAAACACCTGCTACTTCTTAAGTAACAAGTGTTTAAAGTTTAATATTGGTTATTGCTTGAACAGCACAGTCATCAATGGCTGCATTTGTTTTTCTGTCGGTAAAGTCAGTTTTCCGTTATTGACAAGTTCTTTCAGACAATGCAGTACAAACCACGCATCGCTATAAAAGATATGTTGTAAGCCGTACATTCTCATTTTCTGTAAATGTTTAGGTGTATTCTGAAGCACAGCATTGATATAAGGTGTTTTAAGTTTTTCAAATTCATCCTTATATTTTTCTTTTATCTTATCACCGATTGATAAAAGCTTCTTCTGTGATTCTTTATCTTTGATATACACAATTCTCAATGCAGTTTTGAATATTTCATCAGGTTTACCACTGACAGAGATATATCCTTTTTCAGCAAGATAAGCATAATCATCTTCACTCATAACCACATCATTAAGATAATTATTGAGCAAAGTCAAATCACGGACAACGGATAACTGATAATTTTCTTCAATGCGAATATCCGACCATTCAGAATCAACAGTCCAAAGAGTTATTTTATCAGTAAGACCATTCCACAACGGACCTTTGAATTTTTTCATTTCTTCGTTATACATCGGCGGTTTCACATCAGGTGTTGCAACTGCAGCGTAACAAATATTTTTACCGCCGTCAGGTCTTATTGTGTAAATGTCTGAAAAAGCTATGCTTTTATCCAATATGTTTTCACCGCTGAAAGCAGTAATAAACGGTATAAGTGCCCACATAAGAAAGTTTTTATCCCGTGTATCGTTGTAACCGCCTAATGCACATTCATCCAATAAACGCGATTTTGCAAGCTCATTGTATAACTCATTTGCAAAGATTTTTGCCGCTTTATGATACATTTCGTCGTGCAATCGGTTAAGTTCTTCTGTTGGCTCTGATATAAGAATATTGCAAAGATATTTGTCTTTCTGTTTCAACAGAAAACCGTATTCTTCAAGAAACTCTGCTTCGCTTTCAACATACACAGGTGAAACACCTAATTCATCGGCAATTTCGTTTATTGATTTTGCTTCATTCCGTACGGTATAAACAATATTCTGTGAAATAGCACTGCGGAAGAAATTTGATATATCACCCTTTGTTCCGATTTTACCGCTGAAACTACACATATCAAATCTTTTGGGATTAAACTTTAATTCGCTCGGTTCTCTCATAATTTCCATACCTCTTTTCAGTTCTTTTTTAGCTTCAAACAAATGCCATTTTACTGTGCCGACAGGAATATTTAACTCTTTTGCTA